>NZ_JBNNUC010000002.1:0-345649 GCF_050279365.1 Peribacillus sp. NPDC094092
AGGTGACATTTTGGCCACGGGGTCACCATCTGGCAGCTGCCCGATCAAGTCGGGGGATGAGGTCGTCGTTGAAGTCGAGAACATCGGTCGATTAACTAATGATGTTCAGTAAGATGCGCCAGCATTCTTAATAAACACGAATGATAAATAGTTAGCAAAGATCGGAGCTGTCTTTAAGGCAGCTCTTTTTCCTTGTGCATTGGGGCGGGTTAGTTCCATACGATGTCTTTAATAAAAGAAGATCCTTCAAAAAATGAAGGATCCCCCTAAATGTTATTACTCGATGCGAAGGGCTTGGATGTCTCGGCAGTCAACAAAAATGATAGTACCAGGTTCTTCCTCTTCATCTCTGAAGCGGGCACAACAAGTATTGTTGTCAAAGGCACGGAAGATCACATCTTCAAGAACTGTGCCTCCAGATAAAAAAACGTCTACTTCTGTACCAGGACGCAAACGGCGTAAAGTATTACAGACACATCCATTGCATCTGTTTCTACGAGATGAACTGGATTGACGAGACGATGAATTTCGACTTGTCATCATTACATCCCCCTTTCATTAGCTTGTCTTACTTTAATAACATATGAAAGGGAAAACAATCAGGAGTGGACAAAGTGATTGATTGTTTGGCACAATTTTGAATTAATTAGGCTTTTTTATGAGGGACAGATATGGTACACGACCATGAAAATCAAACAATGAGGAAAAATACCATATTAAATAAAAAGCAAGCTTCAATATCTTACATTAGCTTAAGGTCGAACTGTCTTTAAGGCAGTTTTTTAGTTATGCGACTATCGGGCAGGTTAGTGAATCTTAGTAAATTTATTTTGTTATAATGAAAAGAAAATCTTAACGCTTATTAGGAGATAAAATGTTCAAAAAAATTAAAACTTGGGCGAGGAATCTAAAACGACAGATCTTTATCCTTTACTTTGCTTGTAAAGATGAACGGGTGCCTTGGTATGCAAAAGTATTTACGGCTTGTGTTGTAGCTTATGCATTCAGTCCGATTGACCTAATACCTGATTTTATACCCATTCTTGGCTATTTAGACGATGTAATTCTCGTTCCGATAGGGGTAATGATTGCATTAAAGATGATACCAAAGAGCGTACTGACCAACTGTGAAGTTAAGGCAGAAGAAATGATGAAAAAGGGTAAGCCGAAAAATTGGATAGTCGGCTCAATAATAGTATTGATTTGGGGCTTGATTATAATATGGGCGATTATTAATATTTATCGCTTCATGAACTAACGGGGCAGGTTAGTTCAAAAAAAAAAAGTTGATTGTTTATTTTGTTGTCCGATGTTTGGAATTCCAGTACTTTACTAATGTAGCTCTTTTGTGATTTTTGAGCAAAACGGGCGCTTAATTAATAAGGATAACAGAAATCCTGTTTTAAAAAGTTACAATTGTTAAGAAAAGAACCACGAATAAAATTTTGACTATTTTGAAAATTCATGATAATATTTACGCATAAAAGAATCAATCGGCAATGGCGCCTGTTTCAATAGCTAATAACGAGCTATTGGGCAGGCGTCTTTTGCATTTTACAGGGGGGATAATATGAATAATAGAACCAAATTAAAAGCTTTATTTGGCATGATCGTTATTTGCTTGTTTTTGTATGCTTCCTTAGGAGCGGCTGCAAGCGGAAAAGCAGTTTCGACTCCGCAAAATAGGGAGGGCCATTGTATTCAAGTGTTGGATAAAGGGAAATGGGCTCCTGACACCTATAAGTCTGTTCAAAACCTAATTGATAAGCATGGTGCTGGAAGCACAGGATACGATCCAAATCGAAAACCTTATGTTGTTTTTGATTGGGATCATACGAGCATCATGAATGATACGGAGGAGGCCCTCTTTCTTTATCAAATTGATCACTTGGCATATAACATGCAACCGAAAGAGTTTTATGAAGTGATCAAAAAGAATGTGCCGAATGGACCCTTTTCAAACGAGTTTAAAAACCTTCAAGGAAATGCGGTCACTCTTAAGGAAATCGCCGAGGATCTGAAGCGCGATTATGAATTTCTTTATTCCAACTTTAATGGGATGAATGGAAAAGAGAGGTTAGAAACGCTTCATTCAACTGATCAATTTAAAGATTTTAAAGCGAAAATGTACTTTCTGTATGAAGCCATTGGGGAAACATACGGTGTTGAAATCGGATATCCATGGGTGCTTTATTTATTTTCCAACATGTCGACCGAAGAAGTCCAGAAGCTTGCAGAGGCTTCAAATGATTATAATTTAGGAGCGGAAATGGCATCGGTGACGCTTATAAGTCCTGGGTCAATGTTAGGAAAAGCCGGTACTGTTCAAGTTACCTATACAACAGGACTGCGTCTGGCCTCGGAAATCGCAAACTTAATGCATACTTTTATGGAGAATGGGATTGACGTTTTTGTTATTTCGGCTTCGATGGAAGAGGTGGTCGAGGTATTTTCGTCAAATCCAAAATACGGCTACAACGTTCCAAAGGAAAATGTCTTTGGGATGAGATTAAAAAAGAAGGAAGGAATTACTCAAGCAGAATATGAAGACAATTGGCCGATCACTGCTCGAGAAGGTAAGGTGGAAGTGATTGAACACGCAATCTCCAAATCGCGGGGCGGATACGGTCCGATATTCGTAGCGGGAGACAGCAGCACAGATTATGAAATGCTTACAATTAAGAGTTTGAAACTCGGTTTAATTATCAACCGCCTCAAAACAGGTGATATAGGCAAGCTTGCGAAAACAGCTGCAGAACGGATGGGCAAAAACAACCCGAAATATGTTCTCCAAGGAAGAAATGAGAATACAGGCTTATGGATACCGACTGAATACACGATCAAGCTTGGGTCAAATGAAGAAAAATTGTTGGCGAATCCATAAAAAGATTCGTCCAAGGGGATTCAATCACACTCGGAGTATAAAATAAAGATTGATGATGACATCTTAGACTCGCTTTTATACATTCAAGTTTCCAAAACATAACGAGTATCAGTGAAAAACATGCACCCTATTCCTATTAAGCCATTTTAAATGAAGATAAATCTTTTACTCAGTATTTTGGGTTTTATATATTAAGAATTAAATCAAATTCGATAGCAAACAAACATATTTATACAAACAAAACTGGATATTTATATTAATATTGTTGTGAAAATGTGAGAAATGTACTTAAACTAACGGGGCAGGATAGTTCATGAAGGGCAAATGAAAGTTTATGCCGAAATAATTTAAGAGATTTGATTAATTGTAAAAGAGGTATAACTAATGACTGTTTCATTAAATCAAATTCCCGCAGATGAAAGGCATATTCTTAAGAATTTATATTCCCTTTATTTACATGACCTTTCGGAGTATACCGATGGTTTAGACCTATCATCAGATGGTTCGTTTGAATTTGATTCATTTGAATTAATTTGGAAGAGGGAAGGGGTAACACCATATTTTTTGAAAAAAGATAAGGTAATTGTAGGGTTTTTATTACTCTTGTAAAGGCCGTTTTTAAATAAGGAATATGATTACAGCATTAATGATATTTTTATTTTGAAAAAATATAGAAGAAAGGGTATGGCCATTGCATTATTAAAGGTATTGTTTGAACAAAAAAAGGGTTGCTACTTTGTTGTTGAATTGGCCAAGAATATTCCTGCCGTTATATTTTGGAGAAAGACTTTTAAGGCGCTGAATATAGATTTTGAAGAAAAAAAGAAAAATATAGATGATGAAGAATGTTTGATGCAATCCTTTCGAATTTAAACCGGATTATTAACTACAAGGGTTGCTGCGGCAGCCTTTTTCTTATGGAATTAACCGGGCAGATGCTTATAAATTTAACTGGATGATCCAATGAGAATTATTGCACATTTTTGTTGAAATTATATTTCTATAATGGTTCAAACTACAAGTATGTGACTTTAACTTGTTAAGAAAGCAAAATACGGTTCTTTTATCATGCAACCATAAAGTTGCTTGTTCTTGACAAGCAACTTTATGGTTGCTTATACTCGATATATGAATTGGGACAAAGACGCTATATTCAAGGCACTTGGAGACTCGACTCGGCGGCTTATATTAGACGAACTATCCGAACGCAACGAACTGACGTTGTATGAACTTACGGTACGTCTCATTATGAAGCACGACATTTCCATTTCGCGACAAGCGATAGCTAAACATCTTTCTGTATTGGAAGATGCCGGGCTCGTAAAGTCAAAACGAAAGGGAAAGTATCGAGTAGTTATATTCAACAACGAACCACTCAAAAATTTGCTAAAGGGATGGATAGAGTAATTTTCCGCTTTGCTTGCAGCCAGATTGTCAGCACAGCACCATGCGTCACAAATATCAAAGGAGGCAAAACATTATGAAAATCATTGTTACCAGCATATTCGTATCAGACCAAGACAAGGCACTGGAGTTTTACTCAGAAAAGCTTGGATTTGTAAAAAAGCATGACGTTCCAATGGGGAAATTCAGGTGGATCACGCTTGTTTCTCCCGAGGATCATGAAGGTACCGAGCTTTTACTTGAACCGAATGAGCATCCTGCCGCACAGGAGTATCAAAAGAAGATATTTGCCGATGGCATCCCGGCAACAATGTTCGGCGTTGCAGATATTCATGAAGAGTACGAACGATTATTGGAAAACGGCGTGAAGTTTACTATGGAGCCGACAAAAATGGGCGAAGTCACAATAGCTGTCTTCGACGATACATGCGGTAATCTTATTCAGATAGCGCAGCAGTAACTTTATGAACCAGTTCTAAACGACATTAGTTTTAAGTTTGGTGATCAACAATTAAACAGCCTTATGTTAACCCTGTCCTAATTTTAGGACGGGGTTATACATGTTTCGGATATGGTTCCCATTCTGCAATGGAAGTGTACCATTGTGGGTCATCTAAACGAATGGGTACGTTAGCTGATTAAGGAACAAAAAAAGATGTAATCGGGATTAATAATTAATTCTTATAACTTTATAGTAATTCAGTATTTTACTGAATCACGAAAAGGTGATACAGTTTTTGGTATATTTACAAATATTTTTAAATGGGGGGTGTCGATGGAAATGTAGAATCAATTTTTAACTCATTTCATAGTCAAATGAGAATGGAATGATCAAATTATTGACATATTGTGTGATGAGGCTATTAATCTTTCGTTCAGGGAGGACAACATATGAAAAAGTTTTTTGCTTTTCAAGTATTAATAGCACTGTTTATTGGAGCACTTATCGGACATTTTTTTCCTGTATTTGGCCAATCCTTAAGGCCAATTGGCGACGCTTTTATTCATCTTATTAAAATGATTGTTGTGCCTATTGTTTTCACCACTATCGTCATTGGGTCAGCAGGCGACGGAAACATGAAAAAAATGGGTTCATTAGGACTTAAAACAATTATTTGGTTTGAATTTATTACCACTCTGATCCTCGGTTTAGGTCTTATACTTGTTAATATTTTAAAGCCTGGTGCCGGGCTTAATCTGTCCCACCTTGCTCAAAAGGATATCACACAATTAAATGAAAGCGTTACCAAGGTTGTCGATTTCAAGACGATGCTTGTTAACATCATTCCAAGCAACATTGTTGATGCGATGGCAAAAAGTGATTTATTAGCTGTTATATTCTTCGCTATTTTATTTGGTGCAGCTGCTGGAGCAATTGGCAAAAAGTCAGAGCCGGCAATGAAGTTCATGGAATCAGTTGCAAATATCATGTTTAAACTGACACAAATGGTCATGGTAACGGCACCGATTGGTGTACTCGCTCTCATGGCAGCCTCTGTAGGTCAGTATGGCATTGCCCTTTTGATCCCTATGACAAAGTTGATTGGGGTTGTGTATCTTGGGCTTGCTATCGTTATTTTCGTCCTATTCCCAATAATCGGTTGGTTCTTGAAGATTTCTTACTTTAAAGTGTTTCGCATGGTATGGGATTTGTTCCTTATCGCTTTTTCTACAACAAGTACGGAAACCATTCTGCCTCAGTTAATGGAACGAATGGAAGCATACGGTTGTTCGAAACGCGTTGTTTCATTCGTTATTCCTTCCGGGCTATCACTGAATTGTGATGGTTCGACATTGTACCTTTCAGTTTGCTCCATTTTCTTGGCACAAGCATATGGCATCCCGATGGATTTTGGCCAACAGCTGATTGTAATGGGGGTTCTTGTTGCAACCTCAAAAGGAATTGCCGCTGTTCCTTCCGGTTCGCTAGTTGTCCTTTTAGCAACCGCCTCAGCAGTAGGGCTTCCTGCAGAAGGCGTCGCAATTATTGCAGGAATTGACCGTGTGCTGGATATGGCACGCACTGCTTGTAATACTCCTGGACATGTTCTTGCTTGTATTGTGGTTTCGAAGTGGGAAAAAGAGTTCCGTCAGGGAGAATGGAAAGCTCAAACCGAACAGTCAAGCATTCGGCAGGTGCCGCCAACATTTTGATGAAACGTTAAGCAGCATCATTGCATCAGAAGAATGGGGGAAAGTTATTCCCGCCCCATTGTTGAACGTCATGAAGATGTGGCATGAATAGTCATCTTGAAGACTTTTTTGATTTTGTATAGACATGGAATGAGACATTCACTAGCGGGTACTTTTAGCTTAAAATCGGAACTGCCTTAAAGGCAGTTCTTTCTTTATGGAAGGCTCTTTTCGTAAAGATTGTTGTTTTTAAAACGAAACGATTTAAGGTTGATTGGAGCGCAAGTGCGAGACTCCTGCGGGAGCAGCGTGACAGGTGAGACCCCACAGGCGTTTACGCCGAGGAGGCTCACCGCCCGCACCGCGGAAAACGAGCATCTGGATGGGAAATCAACCACACCGCTTTACTTGGTAAATAGCAACAAAGTATGCGAAAACAGCCTTATGGAATTAAAAGGGGCAGGATCGTGCAAGTGCAGGGATCAGTTCGGATGGACTTGAGGAGAAATGTCATCATTAGTAAAGTTCAATTCATTGTTTCTATTAGTGTATAGATTCTTTCTATAATTCATCACTTCGTATAAAAATTATAATAAAGTGAAGTACTTAAAAAACTATATTATAAAATTAAAAATAAAAGTGGTGAAGAATATGCAAAAAGTAGTTGGGATTATTGGGGGAATGGGACCATTAGCAACTGTTGATTTAATGAATAAAATAATTTCTTATACACCTGCAAAGAAAGACCAGGATCATATCCATATTATCGCGGACAATTATTCACAAATACCTGATCGAACAACAGCTATTTTGGGAAAGGGTGCAGATCCTACTCCTTTTATTGTACAATCGGCACAAAGGCTAGAAAATGCTGGTGCGGATTTTCTGGCAGTGGCTTGCAATACTGCTCACTTTTACTTTAAATCCATAAAGGAATCCGTTAGTATCCCGGTTCTACATATGCCTTTAGAAACCGCTCGCTTTTTAAATGTAAATAATATGAGGAGAGTAGGTTTGTTGGCTACTGATGGAACAATCAGTACAAAACTGTATCAACAAAGTTGTCAATTGTACGATATTAATGCCATTGAGCCTGATAGGCAAATGCAAAAAGAAGTGATGGAAGGAATATATGCGATTAAAGGGAATGATTTGGAGAAGGGGCTTTTTTACCTTTCAAGAGTAGCTGATAAATTAATGAAAAGAGGGGCAGAAGCTATAATAGCAGGTTGTACAGAAATCCCTCTTGTACTTAAATCATCCCAAAATATTTGTATGATTGACCCAACCGAAATTTTAGCCAAGACGGTTATTAAAACAGCTATTGAGACAGAATCAGCTAAAGCCATTGGGTGAATTAGATAGACGTAATGGTGAACTGAAATTAGGAGCAGTAAAAATGAATATTGAAAATATTGAAGCCTTCATTTATGTTTGTCAACTGGGTAGTTTCAATAAAGCAGCAGAGGCTCTTTATTTAACTCAACCTTCTGTTACAGCACGGATTCAATCCCTTGAACGTGAAATTAATTTAAAGCTTTTTCATCGCAACGGAAATAAAATTTCTTTAACTGAAAAGGGAGAATATTTCTTTCCGCACGCACAAAAAATTCTTCAATCTTATCAGGAAGCAAAGTACGGATTACAACAAGTAACTGTACCTTTTGAGCTGGTACTTGGGAGTGCTTTGTCCATTTCCAACAACATTCTCCCTGATATTTTGCCTGCTTTCAAATCTAAGTTCAAGGATGTTAGAATCAAAATAATAACAGGTCATTCTAAAGATATTTTACACAAGGTTCTTAATAAAGAGGTTGACTTTGGCATTATACGAACAGAAACCCACCCTCAAGTAGAATCAATTCGTCTTTATAATGATCCTATTAGCCTTGTTGTACCTTCCAATCATCCTTTTTTAAAAGAAGAAAGAATAACGGTAGAAGATGTAAGTAAACAGCCTCTTATCTTTTTTGATTATGGATCCATCGATTGGCTCATCATTCATCGTCTATTTCAAAGCAATGGTGTAAATCCGAATATATATGTAGAAGTTGACAATATGGAAACGGCTAAAAATTTAGTATTGCAAGGCCTAGGCATTAGCTTTTTACCTGAGCATTGTGTAAGGAAGGAAATAGAAAATGAAGAGTTATTTAGAGTAGAAATGACTCCTCCCGTGAAAACGAATATTAGTATAGACTTTATCTATTTAAAAGGTAAAACCAAATCTGTTTTTATGGATTTTTTAAAGAATAAAATGTTTGAAAAACAATAGACGAATGATGTGCAATCATTGGCAGGAGGGGGCGGAGTTGGTTGATAGAAGGTCCTTCGTCACATAATTTTAATGATGTGCTAATGGTTTCTGTACTTCAATAAGGGAGTTGCTTTGGCAGCTCTTTTTCTTATGGAGCTAACGGGGCAGTTTACCTCAATAACTACAAACGAAAAATTTGAATACGATAAGTAGCATTGTTCTTTTGATTGCATAATAAAGAGCACCCCATAGGATGCCCTAATAATACAAATTATTTTTATCCTTCAACTTTATTTTGCTTTTCCATTTTCTATTGCAGAACGATGGGTAGCATTCGCTAAATTCAGCAAGTGTAATATGGTTTCCAGGACGAAATTAATGTTAAAGTCCATACTTCGTTATCTTTTTGTATAGAGTAACTCTTGAAAATCCTAATTCCTTAGCTGCCAGTGTCTTATTGCCGTGCGTCTTTTCTAATGCATGTTTTATTCGTTCTTTTTCTATTAAGCTTATCTCATCTTGAAAGGTGATATTATCATTTTCAAACGTTATTTTTTTTGCCCTTTGTGGAAGGATATTCAATATATCACTGGCTTGTAATACGGCGTCATCAGTCATGACCACAAGTCTTTCTACAAAATTTCTTAATTCTCTTATGTTACCGGGCCAGTGATATGAGGAAAATAACTCCATGATATCATTGGATAGGAATTGTATTTCTTTTTGATATTTTATAGAGAATTCTTCTATAAATAAATTTACCAGCTCCGGAACATCTTCTAATCTCTCTCGAAGCGAAGGAATATGAAGGGGAACCACATTTAGACGATAATATAAGTCTTCCCTGAACTCCCCTTTTTCCACCATTTCCTCTAGCATGCTGTTTGTAGCTGCTATTACCCTTATGTCCACTTTGATTGCTTTTGTGCCGCCTATTCTATATATTTCTCCTTCTTGAAGCGTTCTTAAGAATTTAACCTGGATATCTAAAGGCATTGTTCCTAATTCATCTAAAAATAGTGTACCGCCATTTGCTTCTTCTAATTTTCCCGCTTTCCCACCCTTTTCAGCTCCTGTAAACGAACCTTTTTCATAGCCGAAGAATTCGCTTTCAAATAAAGGGGAAGGGATTGCACCACAATTAATAGGAACAAATGGCTTTCTTTTTCTAGAACTTGACTCATGAATGGCCTGTGCAAAAAGTTCCTTTCCTACACCGCTTTCTCCTAATATCAGCACTGTTGCGTCCGTTGTTGCCACTTTAATAGCGGAGGCCTTTATCTGATTAATCATTTTGCTGCTGCCTTTTATGCTGGAGAAAGGTAAGTTTTTAGCCTGATTAATGATTTGCTGTTTTAAATCTTGTAGCTTTGAGTTTGTAACGGAAAGCTTATCATTTAGTTTTACGGTAGCTGTAATATCACGATCTACCGATATGGCGCCAATCAGGTTGCCGCCATGGTCAAAAACAGGAGAAGAACTGATCGAAATATGCTTATCAGGCCGAGGTTGATGATAAACGTCAAATATCGGCTGTTTACTTTTTAATATTTCGTACAATTTAATATCCTTCATTTGAAAATAGTTCTCTATGTTTTTCCCTATTATTTCATTTGATTTAATTTGATAAGTATTTTCTGCTGCTTCATTCCAGTAAACAACCCGCCCCGTTTTATCCACAGCCGTGACTGCATCTTTACTGGTTTTTAAAATAGCTTCTAAATAAAAAAGGATATTATCTCTACTAAAATCCGCTATATTGATCTGCCTCCCTTTACAGCTCTTTTGTGTAAGTTTACAGGGTTTACAATATGTAAATAATATTTACACTTTTTATAATATTTTAAAAATGAAGTCCATTCAATATGTATATGTAGAGATTGATTTTTTTTATTTATTATTACGTATTAATCTTGCCATTGTACCATCCCTTTAACCCAGCTCTATCAGTTCAAAATAAGAAACATATACGGTATATAAAAGAGGATGAATTATATTTAATTATGTTTTTTTAATCGCTGTAATGCTGAAAAAATTTTTTGGCATGCAAATTGCAATATGTCTAGTAGAACGCAAATTTTTGTGAAAAAAGAGAAGGTGTAGTGATGATCAATTTTTCTAAGTTTATAGAAACAATCGATACCCACACAATGGGTCAGCCAACAAGAATCATTGTAAGTGGGGTTCCAAAAATTTCAGGAGATACAATGATAGAAAAAAAAAATAATCTTAAAAAAGAAATACCTTGGCTAAGAAATTTATTAATGAACGAACCACGCGGTCATCAGGATATGTTCGGGGCCATTCTTTGTGAACCTTCTCAGGAAGGCTGTGATGCGGGCATAATATTTATGGACAGCGGTGATTACCTTAATATGTGCGGTCATGGCACAATCGGCACCATTACTGCAGGTATACAGTTTGGCTTGTTACCTCAAAAGGAATTGTTTTTTCTTGATACACCGTCAGGCAAGGTAGAATGTACAGTTAAATATAAAGATCAGAAAGTTAGTCAAGTGTCGTTCCGGAATGTGCCATCTTTTGTTCTTGAAAAAGATATGAATATTTCGATTGAAGGCTATGGAACGATCAAATTAGATATTGCTTTTGGCGGCAGTATATTTGCTATTGTAGACGCGTCACAATTTAATTTGGAATTGAAAACAAGCGAAACGCTTGTCTTATCCAAACTTGGTATGAAAATAAAACAAATACTTAATGAGCAATTTTATTTTGAGCATCCTCAAAACCCCAATATTTGCACGGTGGACCTTATAGAATTCAGCTTAAAAAAGGAGAAGAATCATTATCGTAATGTTGTTGTTTTTGGCAACGGACAAATTGACCGTTCTCCATGCGGCACAGGTACTTCAGCGAAATTAGCCACCCTGGATCTTCAAGTTGGTGAAAGTATTATTCAAGAAAGTATCATCGATTCCAGATTTACAGGTAAAGTAGTTGGGAAAACGACAGTATCGGGTTTCGATGCTATTATTCCTGAGATTACAGGGGCAGCCTGGGTTACCGGATTACATCGATTTGCTTTAGAAGAAACCGATCCATATCAACAAGGCTTTACCTTGAATCAACAGTTTGTATTGGAAAATGCCTAATGCAACAGGAAGATGTTTACGAACTTATTATCTATAAAGGAGAAACTACATGACTATGAATACTACATTAAAAGAAAAATATAAGCACGAGCCATTCACTGATTTTACGATTGAAGAAAATAAAAATGCATTCAATAAAGCATTGAAAGTTGTTCAAACAGAGATGGGGAAAGGCTACCCCTTAATTATCGGGGGCGAGTCGATTACAACAGATGAACAAATCATTTCGATTAACCCAGCGAATAAGGAAGAAGTAATTGGAAGTGTTTCCAAAGCAAATAAAGAGTTGGCTGAAAAGGCGATGCAAGCTGCTCTAATTGCTTTCGATACTTGGAAAAAAGAAGACCCTGAAGTACGGGCGAATATTTTATTTTGTGCAGCAGAGCTTCTCCGCGAAAGAAAACATGAATTTTCTGCTTATCTAGTAAAGGAAGCCGGAAAGCCATGGAAAGAAGCAGATGCAGACACGGCAGAAGCGATTGATTTTCTGATTTTTTATGGACACCAAATGATGCAATTAAAAGGGGGGGCTCCTGTACAAAGTAGAGAAGGAGAAGCAAATGCTTTTAATTATATTCCACTTGGTGTAGGGATCATCATTTCGCCATTTAACTTTCCGTTGGCGATTATGGCTGGAACTGCGGCGGCAGCAATCGTAGCAGGAAATACGATTCTTTTAAAACCATCGAATAATACACCTGTAATAGCAGCAAAATTTGTGGAACTATTAAAAGAAGCTGGTCTTCCTGAAGGAGTAATCAATTACATTCCAGGAAGTGGTGCAGAAGTAGGTGATTACCTTGTTGATCATCCTAAAACCCGCTTTGTATCTTTCACTGGTTCACGTGAGGTTGGCTGCCGTATTTATGAACGTGCAGCAAAAGTGCAGCCAGGCCAAATCTGGTTGAAGCGTGTGATAGCTGAAATGGGTGGAAAAGATACTGTTGTAGTGGATAAAGATGCTGATTTAGATTTAGCAGCATCCTCGATTGTGTACTCAGCATTTGGATTCTCGGGGCAAAAATGTTCGGCTGGTTCACGTGCAGTTGTACACCAAGATGTCTATGACGAAGTTTTAGAAAAAGCAGCTGCTTTAACAAACACGTTATCTATCGGTAATCCAGAAGACATGAATAACTACATGGGGCCAGTTATTGATCAAGCTTCTTTTAACAAGATTACAAAATATATAGAAATTGGAAAAGATGAAGGCAAGTTGATAACCGGCGGTGAAGGGGACGATTCTAAAGGCTACTTTATTCAGCCGACTATTTTTGCTGATGTGGATGAAAAAGCACGCATTATGCAGGAAGAAATTTTTGGTCCTGTTTTGGCTTTCTGTAAAGCCCGCGATTTTGATCACATGATGGAAATAGCGAACAATACGGAGTATGGGCTAACTGGAGCGTTACTCTCAAATAACCCTGATCATATTAAGCGTGCAAAAGAAGAATTTCATGTAGGAAATCTTTATTTTAACCGTGGCTGCACAGGAGCGATTGTTGGCTACCAGCCATTTGGTGGTTTTAACATGTCAGGAACAGATTCCAAGGCAGGTGGACCTGACTATCTTATTTTACACATGCAGGCAAAAACGATTAGTGAAACAATTTAAGAAAAGAGGCAGCTTTTATGCTGTCTTTTATAGGGATAGCACCGTTTCGAAAAATTCTATCTCTAAGCCTCTCAAAATAATGATCTAAATAAAGCGCTAAAAAATGGGGTCTTCGCTTAGTAATTTATCAGTAAAGATGACGCAGCTTGGTTAGATACAAAGTTTAATGGCTTTATTATTTACGAGGATAAGATGATTTGAATTGGAGGAATTTTAATGTGGATTATCACTATCCATTCCAATAAAAATGTCAAAATGTTTGAATTTGAAACAGAACAAGAAGCAAAATCAACTTTTGAAAAGGTACGGGGCTGTAAATTCCTTACTGAAGTCATTTACTTTAACGATTATCAGTTAGCTAAATCTTTATAATGGCCAGACAACAATTTTGTGTGAAGCACTGCATGTGGCTGTCCGAAACCAATATGGTACCTCAATGCAAAACGCTGGCCGAAATCTCTCTTCTGTGAATTGTATACATATAAGAGGTAAAAGTGTTTTATGTTTGTTTTTAAGTTAAATTCCGGAATTAACGCTAAATATAACTGAATTGGTGAAAAGTCCAGTTCAAAATGATGGAGGTCACTATTTTGACAATAACAAAAGATTTTTTTATTATGCTTTCACAAAATAAGATGCTTAATAGCGGTGCAAAACGATGGGGGCTTAAACTTGGTGCCCAGTCTGTCGTAGCAGGAACGAATATCGAAGAAATGGTGAAGAGTGTTAAAGAATTGAATGCAAATGGCATTTCTGCAACAATCGATAACCTTGGTGAGTTTGTATTTGAAAAGAAAGAAGCCATACAGGCGAAAAAAAACATTCTTGCCGTTATTGAAGCAATTTATCAGCATCAATTAGATGCCCATATTTCCTTAAAGCCTACTCAACTGGGCCAGGATATTGATTATAATTTCTGCCTTGAAAATCTATCGGAAATTGTTGAAAACGCGTACAAATATAATGTATTTATTAATTTTGATATGGAAGATCATGGTCATCTTCAGTCATCATTTGATTTAATTGATGAACTTTCCAAAGACTATGATAATATTGGAACGGTTATTCAGGCTTATTTTTATAATGCGAAAGATATGATTACAAAATATAAAAATTACCGGTTAAGAATCGTAAAAGGCGCTTATAAAGAGTCTGAAAATGTCGCATATCAAGACAAAAAAGATATTGACCAAAATTTCATTGAGTTGATCGAGTACCATCTCCTTCACGGTAAATTTACGTCCATTGCTACACATGATCACCAAGTCATTAATCATGTGAAAAAGTTCGCGAAAAAGAACAACATACCGGCAGAGAAATATGAATTCCAAATGCTATACGGATTCAGAAAGGATATGCAGTTGAGTTTAGCCAAGGAAGGATACAATTTTTGTACGTATGTTCCATTTGGAGTGGACTGGTATGGATACTTTATGCGCCGTTTGGCGGAGCGTCCCCAAAACCTTAACTTAGTAGCTAAACAGACATTCAACAAAAAAACGAATACCCTGATCGGGATCGGGGCGGGTGCCTTTCTATTAGGAAGGTTAAGCAAGAAGAAACCAACGAAAGTATAAAGAAAAATGTAACGATTATTCCCTATGAAAAGTGGGAATGGCTCTTTCAGTCTTTCCCGCTGTATTCATAACAATAAGGAGGAATAACAATGGATAAAAAGGTTCCCTTTTCGCAAGTGTTGTCTATTGGGTTAATGCTCTTTGCCATGTTTTTAGGAGCAGGGAATGTTATATTTGCCCCAATGCTGGGCCAGCAAGCCGGAACGAATACCTGGCTTGCCATGGGAGGATTTTTAATAACAGGTGTTGGACTGGTTTTATTAGCTATTGTGGCTCTAACCCGTGGTGGAGGCACTGTAGAAAAGCTCGCAGGAAGGGTTCATCCTCGCTTTGCAACTATTTTTTCAATGTTACTTTTTTTAACGTTGGGACCTATTTACGTTATTCCTAGGACAACCTCTGTTGTTTATGAAATCGGTTTAAATCCCTTAATTCAAAGTGCAGCAAATGAAAGGCTGTATCTGCTTGTATTTTCAGTGTTATTTATTTTATTGACGATCCTACTATCCTGGGATACAAAAAAGTTGGTAGATAACCTGGGGAAGATTATTACCCCCATCTTTTCAATATTGCTGGCAGTATTGATTATAAAATCATTTATAACACCTATGGGCAAAATAGGGGCTCCTGGAGAGGAATACTTAGATGGTGTATTCTTAAAAGGGTTTACGCAAGGCTACTATACAATGGATGTACTAGCTGCTTTTATATTTGGCGGCATTTTCATTAAGTCAATTAGTTCGTTAGGATTAAAATCTGAAAAAGAAGTTTCCAAGCTATTTATCAAAGCAGGGATTATAACAATTATTGGGTTAATTGCTTTACAGGTTTCAATGGCTTGGATAGGTGCTTCCAGTGTAGATGCAATTGGGTTAAAGGAAAACGGAGGAGAAGTTTTAGCCGAGAGTGCTATTGCTCTGTTTGGGAATTATGGAATTTATATCATTGGAACAATTATTTTCCTCACGGGAATTACAACAAATGTGGCATGTCTGGCAGCCGTTTCTGAATACTTTGAACGAATTGCTCCGTCTGTTAGCTATAAAAAATGGATTATAGCTTTTTCTATCATAGGAACAATTATTACAAACTTTGGATTGAATACTGTATTAACACTTGCTTCTCCAATATTGCTACTGCTTTATCCATTGGCAATTGCTCTAATCGCTTTAATATTTACCAATAACTTGTTTAAAGGATATCAGTCTGTGTATGTGAGTACAGTAGCAGGAGTAGGGATGGTTGCTCTGCTTGATGCTTTAAAAGAAGCGCATATCTTAACAAATGAAATCAATAGGATGTTTGGATTCATTCCACTATTCGAGCATGGAGTTGGATGGATAAGTACAGGAGTAGCGGGCTTTTTGATTGGGCTAATAATCGCAAAAACTAAAAAAGAATCCAGCGTAATTGTTGATATAGCTGGACAAGCAACTGATAAAGTTTCGTAATAATCAACCAGTTGAATATGATTTTGGAATGAAGAAAAGAGGATGCAACCGGAAATAGCTAAAATAAAAGCAGGCGGTACAGTGAGAATCTTATGGGGATTTTCGCCGTGCCGCCTATTTTTAAATGAACATGAAGTTGTTGACGCATTTCAATGGTTTTATGATATTACCAATTATTTTTCAGAACTATTTTTCCTATCGCCTTGCCTGACTCCATGTACTCATGTGCCTTTGAAACATCATCAAACGTAAAAATGTTTGGATCCACTAGCGGACGCAGCTGCTCTTCTTCAACCAGCCGGGAAACCTTCTTCAAAATTTCTCCATGATGCTTATGCATGTCCTTGTTTAATATCTTCAATAGCATAAAGGTAACATGCAGAGAAAGTCCCTTTGAATGCACTGGGGAGAGGTCATGGGTCGAACGGGTAGCGATGGCTGCCACCGTTCCATGTACAGCGGCCGCTTCAAAGGAGCGATCAAGGTTTTCTCCTCCTACCGTATCAAACACAACGTCAAATCCTTTTCCGTCTGTATGTTTCTGTACATAGTCGTGAACGCCTTCTTCTCGATAATTAATCGTTACATCTGCACCAAGGCGCGTGCCAATCTCCAGCTTCTCTTGCGAAGAGGCGGTTGCATAGACTGTCGCGCCCCCCCATTTCGCCAGTTGAATGGCAATGTGTCCTACACCGCCGGTCGCTGCATGGATCAGTATATTCTGTCCAGGGAGAAGATTTGCCCGATTGAATAATGCTTCCCATGCGGTAATGGAAACCAATGGTAAAGCAGCTGCTTCTTCCATCGTCAAATTTTTCGGCTTGTGGGCAAGTAAATCGACATCCGCTAGCATAAACTCTGCAAGTGCACCGCCAGTTCCCTTAAAACCACCCGCGCATCCAAACACTTCATCGCCAACTTTAAACTCAGTTACTCCTTCACCTACTGCAGAGACAAAACCTGCAACGTCCCCATGTAATACCGCCGGAAACTCGGGGGAAACGGCTGGAACTGCACCAGCACGGACTTTCGTATCAATGGGGTTTACACTTGTAGCCTTGACTTGAATAAGTACATGTCCAGGTTTTAGTTCAGGTTTTGAAATCTCTTTAAATTGAAATACGGAGGGTCCTCCAAAAGATTGAATAATTTGTGCTTTCACTTTAGTCACTCCCGCTTATTTTTTTGGAAAATGTCTCATCACCTATTATGAAAAGAAAGAATATTTAGTCTTCTCTTGCAAAACCAATGATACTTTATATAATATAAAATGAAAAGTACGCACATTTTTGTTGGATAGGATAAAAAGTGTAATATAGTATACAATTTGATACTTAAAAGATTGGGGTGTCAATATGAAGGACTTTAAAACGGAAAAGTGCCCTGATACCACTGCTTGTCCTGTTGCATTTACAGTAGATGTGATAGGGGGCAAATGGAAAGGGATCATATTATATAACTTAATTTCCGGCCCTAAACGTTTTAACGAGTTAGGGAGGCTTATGCCCTATACCACAAAACGCATGATAACGTTACAACTCCGGGAATTGGAGCAGGATGGTATTGTACATCGTGAAATTTATCGGGAGATTCCTCCAAAAGTTGAATATTCTCTTACTCCCTTTGGGGAAACATTAAAACCTATTATTAACCTAATGCGAGATTGGGGAGATATGTACGGAAATGCAGTATTAATGAAGCGAAAGATCTCAGAACATATGTAGCATCAATTGGGGGTCCGCCGATAAAACCAAAAAGTTGGCTGCAGAAGCTTAAAGGGAGTTGTTTTGGCAACTCTTCTTTTTTATGCAGCCAACGGGGCAGGATAGCAGAATGAAAAATTTCCCAATAGCATCCCAAAAATACCTTTAAATGGTAAAATTAAAAAAAGGATTCAATTTGACCATTGAGGAGGAGTTAAGTTGAAAAAAATACTCTCCGTATTATTTATAATAATGGTTTTAACAGCTTGTGGTTCGAACACGGCTAACAAAGATAATAATCCGAAAACCATTAACAATGATTATAAATTCATAGGAGAAAGCGAACATTGGAAAGCCGAATACTCTTATAAAGGAACCGAATTATGGGATGAAGACGACGGTAAAACAGCTTATTCTAACAAAGATAGCTATGAACTTGTATTAAAATATAAGGGGTCTTTGGAAGAGCTGTCTTTCATGAAAAAACTTGAATACACTTATGAAACCATCTCTGGAAGCGGGAATAAAACAGAGACATACACTGATCCACCTAGTGAAAAAGTATTTACAACTAGTGGAAGTTCAGAAGGCGGATCAAAAGTAAGTAAAGATGAAATTATAAAAATAACTGTAAAATGGGATGACTTTTATGAGTCATTTGAACTGCATAATAAAGTTAAGTGATTTTTTTGAGCCTTTACTTCAAAAAGGGAGGTTGCTGCGGCAACCTTTTTCTTTATGGAACTATCGGGGCAGGTTAGTTGAAGAAGAACTGAATAAATAGAAACAGCCAGGTTCTGGCTGTTTTTTTATAAAACATCCAAATGCTTGCAATAATAACAAAAATTCAATCAGGTTCATGGGATAAATTTATTAATTCCAGTTTTTCTCTATAAATTGAACGGCAGGTTGTAAATTTGTTTTGTTAGCAATTGAAATGACAATGGGAACCGAAGAAGGATCCGTTTTGGATAAATTAGGGATCCGAGGATTTAACCGAAAAAAACGATTTCCTAAAAGCTCGGAACTGACCATGGATTCATAGTAACCGGATCCACTAGAGATTATCTGAAGAAATGGCAGTAAGGGTTCATTTGGCGATCGGTCCAAAAGAACTCCCCAATTTGGGGGGAGGTTCTTCATATTTTCGGGGCGGATGTTATCTGCACTCACCATCCCCCACCCCTTGGTATCTCTTCTTAATCGAGTCGGCTCTTCCCCTGTTCCAATGGATAATACCGCAATTTGATCCAACGGCTGTTTGGCTTTCCCCACGGCAAACGCGATACTGGCTGTACTGGGGTTAGTTGCTACTGTATACCCATCCACGTAGTTTTGATAGGCTCGTTGCGTCGCGGGAGCACCGCTGCTCCGTAGTATTACATCACTCGCTTTCTCATTTAAATAGGGAGAGTCGGGAAAGTTGTGGAATAACACCGGTGTCCAACGATTCAGCTCTGGTGAGAATAAGTGAAATGCAGGGACAACAATTCGTCTTTTTAAGTCTTTGAGGAGAAGATCTGGTGGGAAAAATGTTCGTACCGCTTTAATGAAACCGGAATATGGTAACTGTTGGTTAAAAACAGGTCCCCCTGGTCGGGAAACGCTGAATGCCGGCAGGATTTTATCCTTAAAAAACTGGAATGTCTCCTTCGGCGATCTTCCACTTGCTAACGCAAGGGCAGTGAATGAACCGATTGAATTTCCCGAAAAAACATTGGTTCGACTAATTAATTTTGGGTTTTGCCGAGCCAATCTGTTCAAAAGTTGTAAACTTAAAGCACCTAAGGTGCCGCCGCCATCGAAGGTCATGATTCGATATTTTGTCAAAACTGATTTCTCCTTTCTAATCTGTTCAAAAGTATCATTCAGTATATGTTTATTTTTCAGGAGCCGGATTATGTAGCTAAACATCCAAGGGAAGACTCCATCGAGTATATAAAAAATAAGGAGACTACGTTTGAATGGGATGGCTTTGATGAGTCATTTGAACTGTATAATAAAGTTAAGTGATTTTGTTGTACTAAAGGGTTCTTTACTTGAAAAGAAGTTTGCTGCGGCGGCTGTTTCTTTATGTAACTATCGGGGCAGATTGGTTTAAGAAGCATAGTTTATTCGAACTGTGGAACATAATCATTTAAAAATTACTTTGGAATATTTTTTGATCTACTACGAATCCTAATTTTAGGAGGCGATAAAAATGAAAAAACAAGAAAAATCAAAAAATCTCGGCCAAAAAGCCGATTCAATGAATGCTTTGGATCAGGGGTTAAACTTGTTTCCACAAATAATTAATAACGCCACTGGTATTGACAAGGGGAACGACGGTAAAATAAATAAAAATGATTAAATTGAACGCCTTTTTGGCGTTTTTCTATCTTTTCTAATGATTTTCTCCATCCTACTCGCTCCTTCACTTGTCTACTTAACAATAAGTCTTATAGAACTAACGGGTGCGTTAGCTGAAGATCGGAGCTGTCTTTAAGGCAGCTTTTTTTATGAAACTACCGGGGCAGGTTAGCTTAATAAAGATACCTGATTTTTGAAACTTTTACCTTATTTTTCCGTACTGCTATATGTATAGTATTTACTAGTGGAGGAAAGGAGGTAGAAGGATGAAGCTTTGGTGGGTTGCAAATGTTTTATGGTTAGTGATTTTTTCCATACTTGCTATCGTTATTGGAACAAGACAAGTAGACGGAGCAGGGGCTGTTCAAACTCCTGAAATCAGAATTATTACATTTATAATTTTAGGTGTTGCATTTGTGTTTATCCTTATAATACAACTAATCTGGTTTTATTTTGTTCATAAAAGAATACGACTGTCATAGACGTCCTTTCTTTATCCTAATGAATAAACATAGTTGAAACCCAATAGTTTGTGAGTGAATGTACTTAAACTATCGGGTGCGTTAGATGAAGATTGGAGCTGTCTTTAAGGCAGCTTTTTCTTATGGAACTAACGGGGCAGTTTAGTGGAAGAAGGATTCCTTGAATATTTGTGGAATATATTACCTTAAATAATAATATTTACATTGTTAATAACCAGACAGTGGGGGAGATTAATATGTCATTTAAAGTAGGAGACATAATTACGTTTGAACGAACTTTTACAGTAAGAGATGTTGAATTATTTACTGAGATTTCAGGTGATGAAGGGATTCATCATATAACCCCAGATGAACAAGGAAGACTTGTCATTCAAGGGTTATTAACGGCAACTCTGCCAACAAAAGTAGCTGGAGATAATAACGTACTGGCTCGTAGTACGAGTTTTGAGTTTTTAAGACCTGTTTTTACGGGAGATACAATAGTTTGTAAAGTTAAAATTGAGAAATACGAAAGGCAAGAAAATAATAGGACAGCTTTTGTAGCATCCTTTTTATGTAAAAATCAGAATGAAAAAGAAGTATTGAAAGGAGACGTATCAGGCATAATTCTTTAAACTTTCTTAAACTACTGGAGCAATATTGAAAACTCAAGACTGTCATTTGACGGTCTTTTTTTATGCAACAAACAGGGGGAGGATTTCTGTAATGAATGAGTTTCTTATTCAATAAGCAAAATTATCTTTGTGAAAGAATGTACTTAAACTAATAGGTGCGTTAGCTGAAGATCAGAGCTGTCTTTAAGGCAGCTCTTTCTTTATGCATCTTTGGCTTATTAAGTTTACCTATAGCATTGAACGCGACTTTAACACGTATCAAATATTTCCCCACCTTTATCCCCAGAAATATGATCTAGAACAGCACATAGAATAGTATAGAAATAATGTGTAATGCCGGACATGGAGGGGATGTATTTATATGAGTACCAGATTTATCCGGCAGTTGATAAGGTCAAGGCAACAGGAATTAGTCGAACTTGCTGCTTCATTTATTCGAATTCCATCTGAAAATCCATCGCCCGAGTTTAAGAAGCGGTCAGCTGAAATGGGGCGCCATATTAGCCGATACCTAGCAGCAAAAGGGTTCTTGATTACCGAGCACCGCCGTAGCGAAAATGCGCTGGTTACCGTGGTCTGTGATGCTCCCTTAACAAGGGTACCTGGTCCACGGCTTCTATTTTGTGGACATACAGATGTCGTACCTGCAGGAGATCGTTCACATTGGACCTTCGATCCTTTCTCAGGAGAAGTCAGAGCGGGTATGCTTTTGGGGAGGGGAGCCTCCGATATGAAAGGAGGCTTGGCATCACTGGTTTTTGTGGCTGGACTACTTCAGGAGTTCGCCCCCACTCTTAATTTGAAAGGTAGCCTGGGAGTTATTGCCTCTCCGGATGAAGAGACTGGCGGCATGGAGGTGGCCTCGCTCCTGGAACAAGGATTGATTAAGGGTGATGCTTGCCTGATTGGTGAACCAACGGACCCCTACCATCCGAATGCAGGCGAAAAGGGCAAGGCATGGATGGAGGTGATCATACCAGGTAAGACAGATCATGGCAGCCTGCACCCGCTTTATGGAATCTCCGCCATACGAAGAGGGGCAGCCGCGGTCGAAGCACTAACGAAGCTATGGGAGCTTAAGGTAACTTCTCCGGCAGAGCCTTGTCAACTTTTGTACAATACTGAGTGGCTCCTATCTCAGTATCCAGGAAATCCCTTATTGTCACAGTTACTTTATCGACCCTCTTACAATCCAGGTGTAATCCAGGGCGGGACAAATGTGAACGTTGTCGCAGACAAGTGTATCATTAAAGTGGATACCAGGGTTCCATTCGGTATGAACTCCGAGTTTGTACTTGATGTCGCCAGGAATCTTGTTAGTGCTGCAGCGCCAGGTGCGGTTGTAGAGCCAATGGAACCATGCACTAACCCGAACTGGACCTTAGAGAATCGTCCAATTGTGAGGGCCACGGAACTGGGAATCCAGCGTGTCCTCGGAATGGAGGAACCCGTCTTCAGCGTACTTTTGCTTGGTTCAAGTGATGCCAGTCACTTCCGGCGCCATGGCATTGATACCGTCCTTTACGGTCCTGGGCTGGAATACACCATCCATGGGTACGATGAGCAGGTTTCAGTGGAGAACTTAATAGAATCTGCCGAGATATATGCTGAGACCGCAGTCAAGTATCTTCGGTCATTTTAAATCTATTTTCACTAAAATTTATGAAGAGTAACGTCAGGATTTTGACAATTTATAACGTTAAGATAGAATTCCTTGTATCAATAGGGTCTAGCTGTTGCAATGGAGGCAATATTACCTGAAACAAGGCTTACTAGTGTCTCGTATAACTTGTCTCAACACATGTATCGTTGCTGCACCAACGATATCCACTTCCTGGAACAGCTTAACGTTGTAAACCCGCATTTTCCTGGCGCTGCCCCATAGCCATAGGTGTGCAGCCAACATAGTGTAAAAACAGGTCACTTGATGGTTATAAATACCATAAGTGACCTGTTTACTTTTTTCCTATTCATATTCCTCCAAGGATTAAATGGGGTACCCTCGATATTCTCCAATCCTAGGCATTTTACTAGCTGAAGCCAGTTTGATAATTTGTAAAAAAGTTTGATTAAAATCACATTGCCAGTTTAGATAGATGGTTTTTTGATATTTATGTTAAAAAATTATAGAGATGATGAAAGCATGTACTTAAACGATCTGGGCAGTTTAGTTCAATAAGAAACTAGTTTGCCCACGTTTTCTTGGTTATATAATTAGGAAAATGGCTAATAAAAAGATGGTGATTGAAATTGAAATAGAGATTTAGTTGCCTCTAACCCTTGTCAACTCACAAAAGTTACCTTAACGTTTCTATGTAACAAAAATGTGCGTACTTCTTTTTACTCTATAGAGGCATCATAATAAAGGAGCAATAAGCAATCAAACAATTGGGGGATTCAACATGATTAATCATTTACAAGATACAATCACATTAAATAACGGCCTACAAATGCCAGGTATGGGTTTAGGTGTTTTTCAAGTAAAGAATGATGCTACTGCTGAGATGGTTAAAAACGCTATTGAGGTTGGGTATCGAAGCATCGATACTGCTGCTATTTACGGCAATGAAGCAGGAGTAGGAGAAGGTATTAAACAAGCGCTAGCCTCTAATAGCTTACGGCGTGAAGACCTGTTTATTACATCAAAAGTATGGAATGACGGATTAAGCTATGATGAAACCATTGCTGCATTTGAAGAGAGCCTGCAAAAACTAGGGTTAGATTATTTAGATCTTTATCTTATTCATTGGCCAGGTAAAGATAAATATGCTGAATCTTGGAAAGCGCTAGAAGACCTATATGATCAAGGAAAGATCAAAGCAATTGGTGTATGTAACTTTACTGTGTCACACATGCAAAATTTATTATCATTTGCCCGTATTAAACCTGTTGTGAATCAGGTGGAATTCCACCCACGCTTGCAACAAATTGAGCTTCGTTCATTCTGTGACAAGCATCAAATTCAACTTGAAGCATGGGCACCTTTAATGCAAGGTGGGCTTCTTGAAGATGAAACCATTTCTAAAATCGCAACAAAATATGGAAAATCAAACGCTCAAGTTATTTTGCGCTGGGATGTGCAAAACGGAATTATCACTATTCCAAAATCTGTGCGTAGAGAACGCATGATGCAAAACGCCGATATTTTCGACTTTAATCTAACAGACGAAGAAATGGCTATGATCAATGCGATGAATCTTGAACAACGTGTTGGACCAAATCCAGATGAATACGACTTTGCTCTATAAGCATTAAAAGGAAAAGAGACTGTCTTGTGTTTGACAGTCTCTTTCTCCTTTCATTACGATGTTTGCTGCATGGCTATTTCATCACGTTGTTTTAAAATTACATCCTCGCCTTTAACCTGTAATACTTCAACATGCTTTTCGCCCCAAGTGCAAAGCATGTTTAGAATAGGTTCCATTTCTTGTCCATATGGCGTTAAGGAATATTCAACTTTCGGCGGTACTTGATTGAAGACTTTTCGAAGGATTAATCCATCTTGCTCTAACTCTCTTAGTTGACTTGTGAGCATTTTTTGTGAAATTCCTGGAATCAATCGTCGAAACTCATTTGTTCGGATTTTACCATGGTGGTTTAAATGACAAAGAATGACTGGTTTCCATTTACCACCAATGACTTCAAGCGTAGCTTCAACACCAATATTATAAATTTTTTGCATAGTAACCCCCATAATATTCAAAAGTAACCAAAAGTACTCTACAGATCTTTTAGGTATGTATGAATATTACTACACATGATGAAAAAAATCAAAGGAGATATTAGCAGTATGTCACAATCAAAAAAGCCAAGTGCTAAATTAACTTTGCTAGCACTTGCAATCAGTGCATTTGGTATAGGGTCTACTGAATTTATCAGTGTCGGGCTTTTACCATTAATTACAGATGACTTTGGTATATCTTTAAGCACAGCAGGCTTAACCGTTTCTATATATGCACTCGGCGTCACTGTTGGGGCTCCATTATTAACAGCCTTAACATCTCGCCTTAGTCGGAAAACAGTTTTATTGCTTGTTATGACCATTTTTATAGTTGGGAACTTAACCGCAGCTATAGCACCTATTTTCTCTATCCTGTTAATAGGACGTATTATTTCAGCATTATCACATGGTGTGTTTATGTCCATCGCTTCTGTCATAGCGGCAGATGTAGTTGAACCAAATAAAAGAGCAAGTGCTATTGCCTTTATGTTTACAGGATTAACATTAGCTACTGTGACTGGTGTCCCACTTGGTACATTTATTGGACAAGTAACAGACTGGCGTATGTCGTTTATCTTTATCGTCATTATCGGGATTATCGGTTTAATTAGCAATGCTTTTTTAGTACCCAACCAATTATCGAAAGGTAATCCAATCTCTTTACGTGATATCGGTAAAGTATTAGGCAATATTCGAATGTTATTGATACTTTTCATTACAGCAATTGGATACGGAGGTGCCTTCGTTGTCTACACGTATGTTTCACCTATTTTGGAACAATATATGGGTTATTCGCCACATACGGTAGTCATTATATTAGTTGTTTATGGTATTTGCGTAGCTATTGGTAATACACTAGGTGGCCATTTCGCTAATCAAGATCCGCTTCGCTTAATCTTTATTATTTTTGTTGGTCTTGCATTAGCGTTACTTGGCATTGGCTACGCTCTTGAATCACCGATTATCGGATTAATTATGGTACTGATAATGGGTCTATTTATGTTCATGAATGTTCCAGGGTTGCAATTATATGCTGTACTGCTATCTGAAAAATATGTGCCATCAGCTATTACAATGGCCTCAGCAATGAATATTTCCGCTTTCAACATAGGAATATTTTTAGGATCATATATTGGAGGCTTTATTATTCGCCATCAATCGCTAGCGCATACACCTTTGTATGGATTCTTAATGGTTATGCTTGCAGCGATTGTTACACTATTATGGCTACTTTTCGATAAAAAGAAACAATAGTGAGTGTTCTGAACTACATTTTTGTAAAGGAGAGGGAGAATAATGAACGAAATTATAATCAATGCAGTTTTAAAAGCTAAATCGGGGAGAGGTGAACTGCTTAGAACTGAGTTATTAAATTTGGTTGAAGCATCTCGAGTCGAGGATGGCTGTATTCAATATACTCTTCATGAATCTGTTGAAAATAAAGATACTTTTGTTTTTTACGAAAGATGGAAAGATGAAAAGGCACTTGCTTTTCATATTAACACTGATCATTATAAATATTGTAGCCAACAAACAGAGCAGCTACTCGAAAAACGAGATGTTTATCGTTTACAAATAGTAAACCCTTAATCGCCAACACCTGTTGCACCGTTCATATTCTGAACGGTGCTTCTTTATAAAATCAAGATTTACTTTTTATTCGTAACAATGTGGTAGTTTTATACAATGTTCTTCTTCAGGTAACGGGTGCGTTAGCTGAAAATCGAAGCTGTCTATAAGGCAGCTTTTTCTTATGGCACTAACGGGGCAGGATAGTTCAAGAACACAAGAAGGTCGTCAATGAAGGCAATCTTCTGGTATCAATTTTTTAGAATATGGGATTCCTGATTGGAATATTATGTTAAAATTAAAGCGAACAGAGCAGTTTTTAGGGTATTGATGATGAGCATAATGGGGGAAATAGGGAAATGATTATCTTCATGAAAAGTCTATGATTCATTAAAACTAAAACAGTGTAAATTCTTAAGGGGTGTTTATTATAGTTATAAATAGAAATAAACATGAGAGTTTAATTGGAATCGCTCTGTTCATTGTAGAGATAGGGATTTACGAACTCACTGGTCTGGCGGCCGAGGTGACTTCATGACAGTAATGAAAAAGCAGCCAATTTCACATTTGATGAAAAAGCGTAGATTTTGGGGTTATGGTGCCGCTATAGCGGTAATGCCTTATCTGTTAATTAAAATCGCCTGGACATTCGGTCTTTTCATGCCGACCGAACAAATGGGTGACCCAAGTTGGCGCACTGCAAACGCAGTAACAATGGTTCTAGCTGCAGTTGGTATCCTGTTAGCATTGGCGTTTAGCATGAAATGGGGTGAGCGACTGCCCGCCTGGTTGGTTGCCTTGCCCGTCTGGGTAGGTACTGGTTTACTTATTCCTATGCTGTTGCTGGCACCTGTGCTTGGTCCTGCTGCTATGATACGCGATCAGCAGGCAGGGGCTGCCAACGTTTGGGTATATGAGCAGATTTTCGTAATGGTCTCACTGGTTGGAGCCGGCATCTGCTTACCTTTCGCCTTAGCTGGATACGCTAAAGCGCGTTGGCCAGAGGCATTTGCTGACCCAATAGACATTGAATCACTCCCGGGCAACAGCCGGAAACTGCAAATCAGCTTGGCTAGGCTTGTCGCGGCTGGCTGTATCCTGCTTGGATTTATTAAGCTATTCTGGGCGGTTGGTGGAACTATTGGCATCAACCCAGCTATGTTGGGTAACCGTGATTTATGGTGGCACCTATTGTCGTTGAGTACCGGTGTGTGGGCCTTCGCGGGGGCGTGGGGTTTGTTGGTACTGACCACCTGCCGCGGGTCGAAGAGGTTCCTCCCTCCTATGGCAGCAGCATGGATCTCGTCGGGAATGCTGTTCTCTTATAACCTCTTTAACCGCTTGTCCGCCACTCGCCCCGATGCACAACCTGCTCTAGAGTACCCGCTTGCATATGTACTAACCACCGAGTTGGGCAGCGTCTTGGGAGTGATGATGGGAATAATTATCTTGATGGTACTGCACGACCGCCGGAGAGCAATGCGCAGTTCTAGAAGGAATTAATGCCCTAATTTTAAATTATATTTATTAAAAGGAGAAAAATATAAAATTTATAGTTAAACCTTTTGAGAGTATCATTTATTAAGCATTTAATGCAGAAATGAAAGAAATCATGTCAAAGAAATAGTGAGTGTCTTTTTTTGTTTTATGATCAAATAGGGTTTACTCAATGGAGATTGTGAAGGTTTGTACTTAAACTAACGGGTGCATTACTTCAAAAAGGGAGGTTGCTGCGGCAACCTTTTTCTTATGGAACCATAATGAATACCTTAAAATTAGATTTAAATGATGTTATCCATAAAAACAATTTTTTGGGACAGAATATAAAGAAATAGAATTGAAAGAGGACCGGTGCCATGGTTTCTTTTTTTAAACAAAAAGGACAAATGAAGAAACGCAAGAAGCAAAAGGTAGACAAAAAAGGAAAAGATCAATCTAGAATGAAACCTCCCAAAAATATTGAGAGCTCCATAACAGCCAACCTGGATATCGTGAAGCAAAAAACAGGAAGCAGCCCGGATATCATTATAAGAACGCTGAAAACTAGTCAAAACCGTGAGATTAAGGTGACTATTTTGTATGTACAGGGCCTGATAGACAATATAAGTGTTACGGATTTTTTAATTGAATCCATCATGAAAAATCCTCATCTAAAAGAAAAGTTACTTCCTCATGAAGTGCTGGAAGTGATCTCTAAGGACGTGGTTTCACTCGGCGGTGTAGAAACTGTCACGGACTGGGAAAAATTATTTTTGTCATTACTATCAGGGGATAGCGTCATTTTTGTTGATGGCATAAACATAGCCCTTGTTGCCAGTACAAAAGGGGGGGATAGGCGTTCTGTTCAGGAACCAAGCACAAATTCGGTGGTCCGTGGATCAAGAGAAGGGTTCACTGAATCGAATGCAACAAACATAGCCCTGGTACGCCGCATCATTAAAAGTCCGGATTTATGGATAGAGTCGATGAAAATAGGTACTGTGACAAAGACGGATGTTTCTATTATGTATATAAACGGGATTGCAAAAAAAGGAATCGTCGAAGAGATTAAACAGCGCTTAAAAGGAATAAATATCGATAGTATTCTTGAATCGGGATATATTGAACAATTGATAGAAGATCAGGTTTTGACCCCATTCCCTACCCTCGATCATACAGAAAGACCTGATAAGGTCGCTGGCAATCTCCTTGAAGGAAGGGTAGCCATTTTTGTTAACGGAACGCCTTTTGTCTTGGTGGCGCCTGCGATATTTATTCAGTTCTTTCAATCTGTCGAGGACTACTATGCTCGCTTTGATATAGCCTCATCTATACGTATTTTACGTATTATTATTTTCTTTATTTCGCTAATTGCCCCGTCTGTTTATGTAGCAGCTACAACGTATCATCAAGAAATGATTCCTACAAAGCTGCTCGTCATTCTTGCAGCACAACGGGACTCCGTTCCTTTTCCGGCAGTTATCGAAGCACTCATCATGGAAATAACATTTGAACTCTTGCGAGAGGCAGGCCTAAGGATGCCCAAAGCCATTGGGGCGACTATGTCCATTGTTGGTGCTCTGGTGATTGGGCAGGCGGCAGTTCAGGCTGGAGTTGTTTCACCGGCAATGGTCATCATGGTATCGATCACGGCCATCGCAAGTTTTGCGACCCCTTCCTATACCATGGCAACTGCGGCTCGCTTGCTGCGGTTCGTATTTATCATTTGCGCAGGTGCAATGGGTTTTTACGGTATGAATTTAATCTTTTTTGTCGTCCTAGTCCATTTATGCAGCCTGCGTTCATTCGGAGTTCCTTATATGTCACCATTTGCTCCTCTTAAACCGGAAGGACTGGGCGATACATTCTTCAGGAGGCCATTGTGGGCGTTAAAAAAAAGACCCGTATTTTTAAGCTCCAATACTAATCTGAAAAGAGAAGGCGATAATCAAAGGCCGCTGCCTCCTACATCACGTGGAATGAAGACTTCTAACATGAAGAAGGGTGACGGCTGAACCGTTACATGCTTTTACTATACGGGTGCGTCACCTTAAAATCGGAGCTGTCTATAAGGCAGCTCTTTCTTTATGCGAATATCGGGGCAGGTTAGTTCAACAAGGATTTCAAAATGAATTGGTGAATTATACACATATGGATTACACATATCCAGTTTCTTATATACATTTGTAACGTCAAATAATTCAAAACTCTTTTGTAAATTAGGAGGAAGAGCAATTGGTGAATCAAAAAAGGATAAAAAAACAAAAAGTATCAGTTGGGGATGTATATGCGGTAAAACTCCCTGATGGGAGATATGGAGCATTAAGGATTGTTAACTGCGACCGAAACTCTTTTCTGCTTGCTACCACCCCATATATAGGGGAGACTATCCCAGTGGTTGAAAATAATGTTTTAAGTAAAACTCTTCTGCAAAACCGTTTTTATTTTGAAGACGCCCCTGCTATTTGTTGGTTCGATGGTAAAATTCCTGAAACTTTTATTTACATTGGGATCATTCAGGGGACTAAAAAAATGAAACAAAGTATTTATGGTGGTAACTGGGATGAAACAACAGGCATGGAGGCTTTTTATGAGTGGCGTTGGATCAATGACAGAGATAACTTTGAGAAAGAAATACTAGAGGGAGAGCGAAAGATTGAACAACTAATGGAAAAACCGCAAAAACCAAGAAAGATGATGACAGATGAAACCTTTTGGTACATAATTTCTCTTCTGGATTGGGAGTCAGTTAATGATGAGGATGAAGTCATAGAAGTGGCTGTTAGAGAGCTTGGGAAAATGGGAGTAAGGAATATTAAGCAATTTGAAGAAGCCATGTCCTACAAACTTTATTTATTGGACACAAAGGAACACGCAAACAACATAGGCGAATATTCATACAGCAAAAACAAGGATGATTACTTCTCACCTGATGTGTTTTTATACCTTCGATGTGAAGTGATTGCTAAAGGAGAAAGCTTTTTCAATGCGGTTCTGGAATACCCTGCACTTATGCCTAAGGAAAATACATTCGAACCATTGCTTTCCATTGCAACTGAATCATATGAAAGGCTTACAGGAAAAGAGTTTCAGTATATCACTGGATGTGATTATGAAACTTTCTCAAATGTTGTCGGTTGGAAATAACTTTGCAAACTTCCGCTAACAGGTGGGTTAGCTGAAGAGCGGAGCTGACTTTAAGGCAGCATTTTCTTTAATGCAGCTAACGGGCCAGGTAAGTATAGAAATAATAACGCGAAAATCACCTTAATGATAAAATTGGTTTAGTTGCATCATTAAAGGGGGAGAAGGATGGAAATTCGTTCAGTGAAAGGGTCCGATTATTATGCAATATCGCCACTGATCAATGAGTGGTGGGGCGGAAGGCAAATGTCTGATATGTTACCGAAGTTATTTTTTGATCATTTTACAAATACAAGTTTCATAGCCGAAAGGAAAGGGGAAATAGTCGGTTTCCTGATAGGGATTCTATCCCAATCTCAATCCGATGAGGCATATATTCACTTTGTTGGCGTTCATCCTGAATACAGAAAAAATGATATCGGAAGGCATTTATACCATCAGTTTTTTAATGCCGTTCATCAAAATGGACGCAAGATTGTCCGTTGTGTAACGTCTCCTGTCAACAAATCTTCAATTGCCTATCATCTCAAGATGGGATTTGAAATGGAAGCGGGAGATAGATTAATGGATGGTGTTTCAGTCCACTCTGACTATGACGGACTAAATCAAGATAGAGTTTTATTCGTGAAACAGTTATCAAATTACACTGAAACCTACTCTTAATGAAAGAAGGTCGGCCAGTATAAATTACTGGTCGACCTTTTTTCATGGAACATTATATAGCAGGATTGTCAGCTAAAGTGTCATTATTCATTGCTTATCTTTTTCTGCATGAACGTTTTTTCTTCCGGGTTTTCTTTATCCTCGTTCACGTTTCCTTTCTCTTTAAAGATGGCAAAGCCTGTCAGCGCGTAAATGATGGCAAGAATAGGTGTTAAGACGGCTTGATAAGCATAAGGGAAAAAATCCAAAGTCGAGACTCCCAGTACCCCTGATAAATAAATGGCCGTTAACGACCAAGGAACGAGATAGGAAAACATGGTTCCGCCATCTTCTAACGTTCTGGAAAGAACGGTTAGCGATACGTTATGTTTTTTATAGGCGGATTTAAACATTTGACCAGGCAATATAATGGACATATATTGGCTTGCTGTCAGCATATCTGTCACCAATCCTGAGAATAAGGTTGTTAAAACAAGACTTCGTGCACTTTTGATTGCATTCTTAATGCTGCCCAGGATGGCACTTACAATCCCTGTTCTTTGTAATATTTCTCCAAAGCCGAGAATTAAAATGGATAGGGTAACAGTCGGCATCATGCTTGCTATACCGCCTCTATTAAGTAGGTTGTCGACTTGTTCGACACCGGTTTGTATTTGGAATCCTTTAGATAGTGCAGTGAAAATGGTGTTTATATCATAATTGGTTTGAATGAAAGCAGCAGCAATCACCCCGCCTAATGCTGATAGTAACAAGGCAATTAATGGGGGAACTTTCTTGGCAGCCAATAAAATCGTTATGACCGGAACAAGCAGCAAGAAGGGGCTGATCACAAAGTGTTCAGACAACGTATCTGTAATTGCATCTATTTTGGTCACATCCAACGAATTATGGGAAAACCTCATTCCTTGAATTCCATACAAAATGGTACTGATGACTAGTATGGGGAGAACGGAATAAAGCATGGACCGAATATGGCTCGTGAGTTCAACCCCCGTCACGGCCACTGCCAAGTTTGTAGTATCGGCAAATGGAGAGATCTTATTTCCGAATATGGCTCCCGATACAACCATGCCTGCCGTTAATGCCGGTGGTATTCCCATTCCATAGCCAATGCCCATAAATGCAACCCCAAGTGTTCCGGCTGATGCATAAGCGCTGCCGATAAAAAATGAGGTAACACATAATATCAGAAATCCTGATACTAAAAACACGGTGGGAGACAATAATTTTAGCCCATAAAAAATAATCGAGGGAACGATCCCTGAAACAATCCAAGAACCGATAACCATTCCTACACTCATTAAAATCAAAACGACCAGCAATGATTTCTTACAACCATCAACGAAATATTCTTGCAGGTCCTTGCCTTTAAACCCCTGTGTTAACAGAACGATGGAAATGGCGATCGTTGCGACAATGAATACGATATCAGTAGGCAGTTTCAAAATGCCGTTCCCGATTGATAAAACCGTTATCAATACAAGAATCGTCAGCAATGCCACCTTGAGTGAAACCTTTTTTTCAACTTCATTCATGGATTTTTCTCCCCCCTTAACATTTCTTTCTTCTTAAATGGTTGATAGGCTAACTCATTTTCATCGGTAATTTTGTTGTCGTAGCACGAGGTACAAAATCGAGATCATTGCGATCCGTCAAACACAGTGCCTCTTCCGGCAATGTGAATTCCCTGCCTTGAATGGCACATGTTTCTTCATGTGTAAGAATGCCTTTATATGCGGTTAAGCTTCTTCTTAAGAATCCATCTCTCCTGCACGCCTCGGCTACACCGTTGTTCGCGATGGACCGGATATGGGGCAGCACAGCTGCAGCATAGGCTTTTGAGGCAGTATGTGGTGCAGCTCCGGGTATATTATCGACTCCATAATGAACGACGCCGTCCAACACATAAGTAGGGTCTGCATGTGTTGTCGGTTTATAGGTTTCAATGGCCCCGTCTACATCCGCACTGATATCTACGATCACTGAACCTTCTTTCATGATCTTTAGCATATCTCTAGTAATTAAATGATCTTTTCTATGTTTTGGCCATTTTACACAATTGATGACTAAGTCTATATCTTGAAGGACTTTCCTGATGCTTTGTTGATTGGAGATCATTGTGGATACATTTTTAGGGAAAATTTCTTGGCAATGCCTTAATGCACCTATATTGATGTCCATCAGGGTAACGTCAGCACCTAATGCGGAAACAATTTCTGTGGCTGCCTTTCCGACGATTCCCGCACCAAGGACCAGGACATTCGCTCCCGGTGCGCCGCCGACTCCGCATATAAGCTGTCCGTTTCCTCCATTTATACTAAGTAAATGATAAGCTCCCATTAAAGCGCCTAATTTGCCTGCCACTTCACAATTCGGGGAACCGTATCTATGGGAATCCTCTGCCGTAAGGGCAATCACTTTTTTCTTCAATAATACGTCCACTTCTTCTCTGTTTGAAGCCGGATGGAGGCAGGCGAAGATCATTTGATGTTCCCTCAACAGCTCATATTCTTCCGGTGAAATTTCCTTTACTTTCACAATAAAGTCAGCTTCCTTATATATCTCGTCCATGGTCAGTCTGATTTGTGCGCCTGCTTCCACATACTCCTCATCAGTGAATCCAGCTTTCAAACCAGCTTCTGTCTCGATCAATACGCAATGCCCATCTCCGACTAACTCAGCAGTTTCTATTGGCGTAAATACAACGCGGTTTTCTCCAACCTTTATTTCCCTCGGCATCCCAATTTTCATACAATACCCCTTCTTCCTAGTTTTTTATAGAGAGGAAATGCTTTGTGTCACATCTGTAAACTAAGCAAGAAGTATGCCAAGAGATCTCATCATTTTCCGCTGTTTTTTGCAGGAAAATAAGAGTTTCGCATTATGATAATGTCGATTTCAGATAGTGAAAATACTTAAAATGTTAAAATTTAAGCAATGGATGTTATATTTTGGGCACTTTCACCAGCGTTTATTGGTCCATTGTTAGCTTTTGGGCACTATTTCGTATAATCTGATCTTATTTTGCAAAGTCTGCCTTGGTATTTCGAGTAATTTAGCTGCTTGCGATACGTTGTTTTTTGTTTGATGGATGGCTTTTTCGATCATGATCTTTTCTAATCTGGCAACAGCATCCTTTAATGGTTCAATCTGAAACTCTTCTTCACTATGTCTAATGAAATTTTTCACACGCTCTTCAATGTCTTTCATTTTAAGCGTATTTTCCCATTCATCTATTTGATTGATCGCAAATTCAACAATATGTTCCAATTCCCGTACATTCCCTGGCCAGATGTACCTCAGGAGAAAGTCATAGACTTCTTTGGATACGTTGGTAATATTTTTGTGCAGCAGCACATTATATTTAGAGATGAAAAAATCCAATAAAGGCTTAATATCACTTTTACGTTCACGTAATGGCGGAATATTGAGCGTCATTACACATAATCTGTAATATAAATCAAGCCGCATATCTTTATCCTTTACACAATCTTCAGGGCGTTTATTGGACGCCGTGATTATACGCACATCAACTTTTCTAATATTTCTATCTCCTAATCTTCGAATATATCCGTCCTGCAGTACTCTTAATAACTTGGACTGGAGATGAATGGGCATCGAGTTGATCTCATCCAGGAAAATGGTTCCTCCTTCCGCTATTTCAAATAAACCTGGATTATTTTCTGCTCCTGTAAAACTTCCCTTTATTGTACCGAACAGAATACTTTCAATTAAGGCTTCCGGAATGGCTGCACAGTTTTGCGCAATGAAAGGCTTTTCTGCACGATTGCTGGCATTATGCAGTGATTGGGCGAATAGTTCTTTTCCTGTTCCCGTCTCACCATATATAAAGACGGGTGAGCTTCCTTTAGCGATTTTTTCGGTTAAGCGCTTTAAATTCTTCATTTCCTCGTTATCAGTAATAATATCTTTCAGTGTATATTTGGCCCGTTCCGGCCGAATATTTTCCAGTAATCGTTTATCGCCTTTAAACAGTTCTGAATTGATCTCGATTACATTATTAGGAATGGAATCTTCTTTCCTTCTTTCTTTCGACAATTCAATTGCTCCGATAATTTTCCCATGGGCCCTGATTGGTAAGGAAATATTTGCGGTTTCAATTTTCCGTCCCATGAAATCAACAATTTCTTGCTTGCCTTTAAAAATGGGGCGACCTGTTTTCAGGGCATTTAATAACGTGCTCGATTTTTCATTCAACGTGGGAAAGACAGAAAATAAGCTTTCTCCTAATATTTCCTCCCGTTCGAGAGTTTCAGAGTGAAATCGCGGATTAAATTTGATCGTAAATAAGATTGTCCCTTTATTATCGATAATGGTAATGCCATCAATGTATTTCAATTGATTCAGAACCTCATAATTATCCAATCTGTTCATTGTTTTCCCCTCCATGATTTTTTAGTTGTCTGGTATTTTAGATGATTTCAGTTCTTCTTTTATGGTTCTATAGAAACAGGTTCGTTCACATAAGGTAAGATATAATTTGGATTAATATACAAAATTTTAATGAAATTAGAAAGGAAGCATGAATATGACAGAAATGCTGCCACTGACTTCGGAAAATCTGGAGCTATGTATCGAACTTTACATGAACGTGTTTAATCAGGAACCATGGAATGAAAGATGGACTTATGAAACGGCGAAAGAGAGACTTTCCGACTTATTGCATACGCCTAAATTTCTTGGCTTTTTATTTCAGGTTGATCACAATCCAGTTGGTTTTGTTGCCGGAAATAGTAAGGTGTCCTATCAAGGTTTAACTTATTATTTGGCAGAACTTTGTGTGAATAATGAATTGCAAGGTAAAGGGCACGGCTCAAAGATGCTTCAATCTTTAGAAGATGAACTGCAGAAAAGAGAGATTAATAGTCTATATTTATTAACAGCTAATGACGGTCATGCAGAAGCATTTTATCTGAAAAATGATTATGTTGTAAATGAAGATCGGGTGGTTATGAAGAAAAATTTATAATTGTATGAATTTTACCGTTTTGAAAAATAGTCAAGGGGTGTTGAAATGTCGAAATCTGTAAAGCTGTATCAATTAAGCCGAAAAATACATAAATGGACTGGATTGGTTTTATCTATTTTTTTTATGTTCATCGCAGTCACAGGACTCGTGCTTGTTTATATGTTACCACTCGGAGTGGCGGATGAGTTAAGGACGGGGAAAGAGGCGGGGCCAGATCAAGCGATACCTATGGGGAGGGTCGTATCCATTGCCACGTCTCAGGATCTTCCGGGTGCGGACTCGGTTGAAGATATATTCAGAATTGAATATAGACCAAGTGCAAATGTGTACCAGGTTCGTTTTAATAACGGCCAAGGTGTTCAAATAGATGTGAGTACGGGAAAAGTGTTATCCACAAATCCAGATTATTCGACGTTCCTCATTACGTTGCATGATGGAACCTTCTTTGGCGATTGGTATAGATACAGTATCCTCACAATGACCGGTTTATCCTTAATCCTGCTGTCATTTTCAGGGTATTACATGTTCGGATATCCTCTGTATAAGCGTCTAGTGGCTAAAAAAAAGCAATCTTAATATGAGGTGGTAGGGTGTCTATAAAAGGTTTGAATCACTTTTTATTTTCAGTTTCCAATTTAGAGAGATCCATCGAGTTTTATCAAAATGTTTTTGATGCAAAATTGTTAGTTAAGGGGAGAAACACTGCCTATTTTGATTTGAATGGAATGTGGCTTGCCCTGAATGCAGAAGAGGATATACCCCGTAATGAAATAAGCCAATCATACACACATATAGCATTTTCCATAGAAGAAGCTGACTTTATGAACATGTACGAGATGCTAAAGGAATTGAATGTAAGCATCCTGTCAGGACGCCCAAGGGATGAAAAAGATAAGAAGTCCATTTATTTCACGGATCCAGATGGTCATAAGTTCGAATTTCATACAGGTACTTTACAAGACAGAATAGATTACTACAAACAAGAAAAAACACATATGGAGTTTTTCGACTGATATGTAAGCTATTTTTAAATGAAAGGGGAAAGCCCATGAAAACTATTGGTCTTATTGGCGGAATGAGCTGGGAATCATCGCTGGAATATTATCGACTCATTAATGAAGAAGTAAAAGCCAAATTGGGAGGATTGCACTCAGCCAAGTGCATTTTATATAGTATAGATTTTGAAGAAATCGAACGTTATCAAGCTGAAGGAGATTGGGATAGTTCCGGTAAATTATTAGGGGAAGCAGCTCTGTCTTTGGAAAAGGCAGGTGCAGAAATGCTTCTGATCTGTACAAATACGATGCATAAAGTGCTCGGATATATTGAAGAAAAAGTCAGTTTACCGATTTTACATATTGCTGATTCAACCGCAAAACAAATTCAAAAGTCCAACATCAGCACGGTTGGTTTACTTGGCACTAAATATACGATGGAGCAAGACTTTTATAAAACACGAATCGAGTCCAATGGTATCAAGGTTTTGATACCAGATGACGAGGATAGGAAAGTGATCAATCAGGTAATTTATGAAGAATTATGTTTAGGGGATATCCAACAATCATCAAGAGATCATTACAAAAAGGTCATCAAGGGGTTAGTGGATGAAGGAGCGGAAGGAATAATATTAGGCTGCACCGAAATTGGATTACTGGTCAAACAAGAGGATTCAGAAGTGCCATTATTTGATACGGCCGAAATCCATGCCATTGAAGCTGTTAATATGGCATTGGAAAAATGAATGATTAGACACTGTGCTTCAATAAAAAGGGTTGCTTCGGCAGCCTTTCTTTTTGTGTGGTTAGAGGGGAAGATTAGTTCAGAGGGTATTTTTAACAGGCAACCAAATAAATGGAATTAGTGTTAAGGTTTCACTAAGAGGACTGGGGACTCTATAAAGGGAGATAAAGATGTAATGATTTTTAAGGCTCTATGTAAAAATGTAAAGATGATAAAACAAAAGGGGAATAGAAATGAAAGATATGCTTTCCACAAAGCTTAAATCAGTCTTGATTGTCAGCCTTATTCTCGGAGGGTTCTTTCTTTTGGTGGAACTTCGAACCGGTTCTCCAATCTATTTTATATTCGCGATGGTATATGCCTTCATAGGCAATGTTGTTTACGGGTTACCCATTTCCTTTCTTTCGGATTTTGTAACAATGAAGATCGAAAAGAATCGATTCATTTTCGCATCCTTGTTCTATCTGGTGTTCGGTTTTCTGCCTTCCATATTTTTAGGAGAACTCGGTATTTATGCGGTCATCTGTTCTTTGCTCTTCTTCCTATCAGAAGAATGGCAGAGAATGAGAAAACACAACAGGGGGATAAAGCCGGCGAACAAGGCAATAATTACGAACACGCTATCTACCGTTATCTTATTCTCTTTGGCTTTATATGGATCAATGACTGTCTCGGGGCCATTGTTTGAAAAGCATACAAATGAATTATATCTCATTCCAAAAGGGTATGAGGGTGAAGTTAGAGTGGTGTACAATATCAAGGATGCTCCAATACCTAAAAAAAGTGAAGACTTTGATATTTATCGAATTAATGAAAAAGGATACACACTCAGCCCGCTTCCTGAAAGAGAAGGGATTATCAATAATCAATATTTTTATATAGATAAAGAAGGAAATAAAGAAAGAATTGATGATTCTTGCATTAATCTTGGAGGTTCGGAAGGTGTACAAATAGATGACTACGAGTATACCAGCACCTATTTTACTGTAACAAATACACCTTGCAGTGAAACGTTTAGTGCAGATGGAGACCCTGATTTGCCCCGGGGAATCTCGTTAGAAGGGATTATTAAGGAAGAAGGATTGGATAAACATAAAAACTAAATGGAATTTTTTTCGGTATGAGTTGCTTCGGCAGCTCTTTTTCTTATGGAACTAACAGGGCAGTTTAGTTCCATAAGACGAACACGCTTTTTATGTCGCATAAGACAAAATCTGTCCAATAGAAGGAGAAAGCTTCTGACGGGATTCGTACCCGCACTCATTTCGTAAGATAGCTAGGGGTGAACACACATCTCTACAGATATTCACTGGCAGGATTCACACCTGCCTAGGCTTATTTTCTTTTTGGAGCTTCTGAAACCATGCAACCCGGTGGGTTCAATGTTTACGGCGCTCTTCACTTTTGATCTACAGGTGAGTTTTTTAATTTACTTTATCACTTCCTTAATTTACTTTAAATTCTATGTATATAACTCTTAACAATATCTAAACCTATGATTAGCAACACATTACATTAATAGGAGCTGACAACATGGCTAGAAATAACAACAGTAATCAATTAGTAGTTAATGGTGCAGAGCAAGCTCTAGAACAAATGAAATACGAAATAGCTAGTGAATTCGGTGTTACACTAGGCGCTGATACAACATCTCGGGCAAACGGATCTGTTGGTGGAGAAATTACAAAACGTTTAGTGCAAATGGCTGAACAACAATTAGGTGGAAGAACTCGTTAATCGAAATCATAAGTAATGTTAGGGATAGTAATTGGGCTATCCCTATTTATATTAAAAGGTTATCCGAGATTATAACTGCAACAATAAAATGAATTAGTATATAGTAAAAAAATAGATAAATTTTACCTAAATGGATATTTACGGTCTGATTAGAATGTGGATACGTTTTTATACATAGACTTACTTACTTTATTAGTCCGATGGTTTCAAATCAACTGTAAACATATAGAATGTTGGGATACTGTTCAATAAGAAGATATACATGAATTTTTTTTTAACTTTAACATCTAAGCATCGTGAGATTATGAGGAAAGATTTATTAGTTCTTTTCAAGTTAGCCAAAAGAAAAAAACAAAAAAACCATATACTTATCTTGAATACATTTATAAGGCTTTCTTTCAGTTTTCACGTAGTGTATAGGGTGCAATTGAATTTGAACATCGAAGGGATATAAGTTTTGATGGGGATATTTTTGAATCATTACAAGAGCGGGCTCTAAACGGGTTTGCTCTTTTTGTGTGATTGAAATAATGTTGTCCGCGGTCTGTACGGGATGTCTTTTTGCTAGTTAGCGATGTGCCACATCCAGGTGAGGCGTATAAAATTTGGAGGCAAGAGTAAGCTAACATACGTATATAAGCTGCCGTGGGAGGTGAATGAGTATGAGTAATGATGCAAGAGGTTCTAAAAAAAATAAACCAAATGATGCAAACCATGTGAATGCTGAGACGAAAGCCAATCAAAGACGAATTTCAGAAAAGAATAACCAAGAGAATAATGGGAAGGTTCAGTAGGGACTGATTTTTTTTGATTCCACTATATATTTCTTCTCATATAACAAAGAAAGAATATAGAAAAAAATTTTTACTAGAGAACTGATATATCGACATCAGTTCTCTTTATTGAACCATCACTCGAAAGATAAGGTCATATTCAAGGACCATGTACCTCGTTATATAATATTAAAAGTGATCTCTATAGATATAAGATCGTTTCATATACTCGTGAAACTTAAGAATTCTTAAGAATTTTATCGATATTCTCTTCAGGTTTTGATTATAAATTCATTACCATGGAGGAATATGTACATGGGTAGTTTTTCTTTTATAAACTAATTCTAAATTAGCTGAGGATGTATTAAGCATTCAATTACCTACCTATGTAGAGGCAGAGTTATTTCATTTTTATGAAATAACTCCATTAAAAGATACAGCTGGCACGTTACAACAATCCGGTGAAACTTTCTATGGGTATTACTTAAATGACGAGTTAAGTGGTGTCATTTAATAGTCCATTCATTTAACATAGGCTATGGTCATTCTCCTTTTTTTATTTAGTGGTTGTTAAATAGAATTCCCCTAGAATTTCCTTCACTTGATAACGACCTGGTGAAAGCTCTTTATCAATAAAAGAATTAACATCTGATTTTTCAACATCGTACATTACTTCAATTTCCTTAGAAAATAGAAGTTTTTCTTTTTCAAGCAAGGTAGAAAGGGAAGGTTGTTGTTTTGGTTGCAATTCTTCTGTATTTAGAACTTGTTTTAATCCGTCAACATAGTATTCAAAGGGACGACCACCGACAATTTTTACGCCTTTATTTTCATCATTGATTATGATAATAGTAGGAAAGCCTCTGGCCCCCAAGCTTCTAGCTAGACCAAAATCTTCATTCAATAATTGTTGTCCGATGAGTTGCTCAGCCTCATTTACAATGGCTTCTCCATCAAGTCCTAGTTTATTTACGATTTCAATCATAACGGATTTATCTGAAATATTTTGATTAAATGCGAAAAGTGCTTCTCTTGCACGGCGCAAATATTCAAATGCAAGTGCATCATTATGATTTTTTTGAATGACTTTAAATACGCGAGAAGGCGGGTAGGAGGAGTGGACTGGGTTATCAATCATTAAAGTACCATCGATTGGCATTCTTGAATATTCACCAACTTCTCTCCAGTGACCAGCAACGTCGGCTGGTTTATAAATTCCGTTTGCAGGATCGATTGGTCCGTCATGCCATTTTTCCAGTAAGCCTCCCATAACCGTATGGAAGTTAAAATAATCACCATACTGTTCGACAAAACGACGAAGAACCGGTTCAATTGCCCAGCAATGAGAACAGATAGGATCGGTCACATAATAAAGATTAATTGACTTCTTCGGTTGATTAAAGCCAATGACCTCCATTTCCTCACTGTCAGCTACTCCGCATACACCTGTTTCTAAATCACAAAGCATATTATTATTGTTCTTCAATTCATTTCCCTCATCTCTATTCAATATTATGATTACATACATAAAGGATAAGCGAGGAAAAGAAGGAATGTTCTGTTCTTTTCCCACGCTTTTGATCATTTCTTGTAATTACTTTCGCAGGCCTAAAGATCATATTTTCAAAATCCGTAAAGTGACTTAGTGCCGGTTGTGTTCGTACTGTTTGCTTTTCAAAGAGGCAATATAATATTTGCCTTACAATTGAATTTTAAGTCATAATGATAAGCATCAACACCAATAGTTCTGTGGATTTGTCGTTTATACAACACATTTAAGAAATTGTTGAAAAAATAGGAGTGACAACAAAATGACGCAATCAAAGACGGACCCTCGAGTTCTACGTACCCGCAAATTAATTATGGATTCCTTCATTAAACTTTCAGAAGGAAAGGAATTTAAGGATATTACGATAAAGGATATAACGTCAGAGGCCATGATTAATCGTGCAACCTTTTATTATCATTTTGAAGACATATACGACTTATTAGAGAAGGCATTATCAGAAGTATTATCAGTTGATTTGGATTATGATATTTATCAAAATGACGCACTGAATGAAGAAGCTTTCGCTAGTATTTTTAAAGCTATAACAAATTTTCAACAGTCATTATCCAATCGTTGTCATAGAGGATACCAAGATACCATTGCCCGTATTATTAGGGAACAGCTCGAAATCATTTTTTACAAAATGTTGTTAAAACAAAATAGAACTGAAGAGGATGAATCTCTAAAAATTACTGCTGTCATGTTAAGTTGGGGAATCTACGGAGCATCTGTAGAATGGAGAAGGAATAGTAAGGTACCTCCAGAAGAATTTATCAAATTAGTCATTCCTTCTATAATGTATGGGATTGATTTTGAATCTGAAAACTAACAGGTATATAAGTTGACAATTAAAATAGTTTGGTTAAAAATATATGCTATAGCATGTATTTAATGTTATCCATAAATCCACAGTGGAAGATTTAGTAATATGCTTAGCTTTATCTTATATCTTAATTAATAGAGGTGATATATGGATTTACAAGATTTAATAGGGTATCTTATTCATCGTACGGATGTAAAAATGACCAATTATTTTACCAAGAGGTTAAAACCTTATGAAGTTACCCCAGAACAATGGGGCATTATTAGTGTTCTTTGCAGCCAAAAAGGCACTACTCAAAAAGAGTTGGCAGAAGCCATTGATAAAGATCAAACTACTGTCGTAAGAATGATACAGTCAATGGAAAAAAAAGGGGTTGTAATGAAGTCTTATAATGACCAAGACAGGCGTTCACATTACCTTTTCTTAACCGAAAAAGGTGACGATATAAAAAAAACGATCCTGCCTGTGGTTAAAGATGCTCATCATTTCGTTACGAGTAATCTAAGCGAAGAAGAGATCCATCAATTAAAATCGTTATTAAACAAATTATATGATACACGCTACTAATACTTGTTCCTTATGGATGCATGCTATTTATAAGGAACAAAATTTTTTGCATTATACATGCTATAGCATACAATTCTTGCTTGTGTCATATTATTTTAATTACAAAAGCTAAATGAAGGAGTAGATAGAGGATGCTGAATGGAAAAGTAGCGATTATAACAGGAGCAAGCCGGGGGATTGGAGCTGCTACAGCCAAATTATTCGCTCAGTATGAGGCTAAGGTAGTTGTAAACTATGCCAATAATGTGGGTGCGGCAGAGGAAGTAGTAGAATTCATCCGTGAAAATGGCGGACAATCCATTGCTGTTCAAGCAGATGTTAGAAATCAAGATGAAATGAATTCTCTAGTAAATCAAACTATTTCACATTTCGGAAAAGTGGATATTCTGGTAAACAACGCAGCCATCCACTTTGCTATGAAACCTTTCTTTGACATGGAATGGGATGAATTCAGAACCAAGATTGAAGAGGAAGTGAAAGCAGCTTTCGTTTCAACAAAATCAGTATTACCGCTTATGAAAGAACAGAAATACGGGAAGTTAGTTTTCATTTCAAGTGGTTTAAGCCACCAGCCTATGCATGGCTTCATTGCACATGGAACAGCAAAGGCAGCAATTAATTCCTTTGTACGGTATCTGGCTCAAGAATTGGGACCATATAATATTACCGCTAATACAATTTCACCTGGTATGGTCGAAACAGATGCCACTAAACATATCCCTGCAGAAGAAAAAGAAAAAGCAGCCATGTTTACTCCATTAGGAAGAATTGCAAACCCTGAGGATATTGCCCGTGCTGCCTTATTTTTCGCAAGTGATCAAAGTGCTTTTATGACAGGAACTTATGTCCCGGTATCCGGTGGCATGGAAATGAATTCATGAATTTATTAAAAATCCAATCTAATTTGAGATGATTACGGAGGGGTTAATCATGAGAAAAATAATATTAGCCTTTGATAGAGAACTTGTGATTGCAGAAAGAAATAGTGCAGGATGGAATGTGTCTTCTCGTTTTAAAGGCGCAAACCCCATTACATTAACTTGTGATCCAAACAATGAGGAAAGAATTTACTGCGGCACTTTTGATAGAGGATTGTGGAGAAGTGTAGATGGCGGAAGTTCATGGGAAGCCATTGGAACGCTACCTTCTTTTGGTGATGTATTTCCCATTGATATGCCCGCGATTCGCTCTGTAACAGCCTTGGCTGTCTCACCACTGACAGGGGAGGACGGTAATGGAATAGTCTTTGTAGGAACCGAGCCAAGTGCCTTGTTTGTTTCAAGGAATGGTGGAGATAGCTTTGACTTATTGACTGATTATAATCAAATTCCTTCTCGACCTTCATGGTTTTTTCCACAAAGAACATATACACACCATGTGAAATTGATTGAAATGGATAGTACTAATCCTAAAACAATTTATACAACGATTGAGGTTGGGGGATTAATTAAGAGTTTAGACGAAGGAAAAACTTGGAGTGAATATAAAGAAGGAAATGATCCTCATGATATACACATTTTAAAATCGCATAAGCATGTGCCCAATCGTTTATATGCGGTGTTAGGTGACTCATTTCTAAAAGAGCCAGGTCATGGATATGCAGAAAGTTATGATGGTGGTAAGACATGGAGCTACCTTACCGAAGGACTGAATCACCATTATGCATATCATATGGCAGTTAATCCAAATGATCCAGATAATGTGGTCATTGCAACAGCCCAAAATCCACATGCAGCACATATATATGAAGGTGGACAATGTGAATCAATTATTTATAGAAAAAAAGCAAACGGAATTTGGGAAGAGGTAACGTCAGGCTTACCTGAATCTAAAGGTACGTTGATACCGGTATTAAAATCATCTCCAGAAGGACAGTTTTACTTATTTAGTAACAAGGGTGTTTATTATTCTTCCGATAAAGGCACTAGTTGGTCATCCATCGAGATTCCATGGGAGCCGCGTTTTGTGGGACAGCATCCGTATGACATGTTAATTATTGATTAATAAAAAAAATCCTAAAATAATAATGGAGCCACTTTTTACTTTTTTTGGCCTGGCATCTGCCTAATTTTCACATGCTACAGCATGTAATTTTCACCCGTTTAAATCTGGGAAAGAGTAATTTAAATTGAGGCTGCTGCTACAGTAAAGTTAGCTCTTTTCTTATGGAACTATCGGGGCAGTTTTGTTTAAGTGTAATATTTCATATGAAAATACTATAATAAACTCATTTAAATAGTTGACTTAAGCAATCATATTGAATTATGATTTCATTATAGTTGCCAGAGTCAATCATTTTGATTTTAAGGAGTTGTTTATGTATGACGCAACCTACTGTTCCAATCGTATCTGAAATGAGGAAGTTTAATCGGTTTTATACTAAAGTTCTTGGTTTGCTCAACCAGCAAGTGTACGATAGTCCTTTTTCTTTAACTGAAACAAGGATTTTATTTGAAATTAATAGTACAAGTAATTGTACAGCAAAGTTTTTGCAGGAAGAACTGGATTTAGATCGTGGGTATGTAAGTAGAATATTAAAACGTTACGAAGAACTGGATATAATCTATAAGCAGAAATGGGAGGAAGATGGTCGTACATATTTTATTCATTTAACAGAAAAAGGGAAGATTATTTACCACGATTTGGAGACAAAAGCCGAACAGCAAGTCAAATTTCTTCTAAAAAATTTAGAAATGGAAAAACAACAAAACCTAATCGAATCAATGAGAACAATTGAAATGATTTTGTCGGAGTATATGGAACAAAATGAATCTGCCATTTCCATCCGAGATGAATACACAGCTGAAGACAAAGAACTTATTATTGAAAAGCAAAGAGCTTTTTATAGTGATAATTATGGGTTTGATGAAACATTTCTAGAGTATCTCCACGATTCCTTTGATGGGCAAATCAAAAAAATTTGGATTGCAGAGGATAACGGAAAATTTGCAGGTTGTGTGGGTTTAGTCGAAGAAAATGAAGCAACAGCTATGTTAAGGTGGTTCATTGTCGAGCCATCCATTCGCGGAAAGGGTGTAGGTACACAATTAGTACAAACACTGCTTAATTACTGCAAAGAACAACAATATGACCAAGTGTATTTATGGACTGTGAGTAGTTTGCCGGTAGCAAGGCGATTATATGGTAAATTTGGATTTAAAATCACTGAAACAAAAGAGGAACAATTATTGTGGGGGCAAAGAATCGTGGAAGAACGGTGGGATTTGGAATTGAAGTAACTAAAGCACACATCCGTACTGACCCATAGTGAACCCAAAAATATCTAATATATAAGGATGCTTCGATATTCAGTTAGTCAAACAAAGGACAAAATAAAAGAAAATCATGAACAGAAGCACCATTAATAACCTTCTATCAAAAATCTGATTGAAGGTTATTTTATTTTTAGCAGAGAACAAGTTTACTAACCGTGTTCAACCATCTCTTATATGATTGCGACGTTCAATTCATATCATATACTATCCTTTTCTTCGGAGTATGATTGGCAACAAAAATACCGATTAAAATAATCGTGGCACCAATATATTCTTGCATGACCATCTTTTCACCAAGGAATAGGAAGGCAAAAATTGCAGCGGCAATTGGTTCTAAGGAAAAGATAAAGCCAGTACTTTCAGGAGTTGTGTAGTTTTGGGCTATTGATTGAATGACAAATCCAAAAGCAGAGCAAATGATTGCTAAACTGACAATGGCTGCCCAACTAACAGCACCTATCGGCCATGAAAATGGCTCAAAAAGTAATGATGCAATTAGCCCCAGTATCCCTGTAAACCCAAGCTGAAAAACTCCAAGCTGAAAGGCATCAACGGTTCGTGCAAAATAATTATTTGCTACAATATGGGTGGCATATAAGAAGGCTGTTAATAAACAGTAAAGTATCCCGATTTCAAAAGTGAATGAATCTTTCAATGAAAGCAAAGTGAGTCCTGTGAACGTAATGAGAGTGCCTAACATAACTTTGCGCACTGGTAATTTCCTGTTGATGACAATCATGATCAAAGGAACGAAAATAACGGTTGTCGTAATTAAAAAGCCAGCTGTTGAGGCACTGGTGGTTTGCATGGCAAAGCCAAATGTAGCAAACACACCACATAATATAGTACCTAAAACCGCACTCGCTTGGATCGTTTGCCGATGCACATGCCGTATTTTTTGAAAAAACAATAGAGCCATTACAATGAATGCAATAATAAATCGAAATGCGACAAGCATAAATGGCTGAACTTCACCTATGCTGAACTTCGTAAATATATAAGATGATCCCCATCCCATTGTAACGAAGACTAATAGAATATTAGCTTGTTTTTGTGTCATGTCAATCTCCCTCCCTATATAAGTGGTATAATCGTAGCACCCCTTTTGTTATTAGGGAAACGAATGTTTTTAATAAAACTATTAGATTTACTAATATGGAGGTGATTAACATGAATGCCTATTTCGCACTTCTTGCGGTACTTGAAACGGGTAGTTTTACAAGTGCAGCAAAACAACTTGGTTATACGCAATCAGCTGTCAGCCAGCTTGTTCATACAGTTGAAGCTGACTTGGAAACGCAGCTTATCATTCGTTCACGGACAGGAGTAACACTGACACCAGATGGAGAGCAATATTTACCGTTCATTAAAAGTATTTGTCATGCAATTAGAGAATTACATGAAAAGAAAGAGGAAATGCAAGGGTTAGAACGAGGGACTATTCGAATTGGAACATTTTCGAGTGTGGCATGTCACTGGTTACCACAATGGATGAAGGAATTTAAAATACTGTATCCCAATGTCCAATTTGAAATCAATTTAGGTGATTATACGGATATTGAAAACTTAATTAAAGAAGGGGTAGTAGATTTTGGTTTTGTGAATCCGGATGCAGTGACACAACTTGAAATGATTCCTATTCAACAAGATGAAATGCTTGCATGTTTACCTTCAAAACATCATTTGGCAATGCGTGATAAAGTACTATTACAGGAATTATTAGAGGAGCCTTATATCCTATTAGATGAAGGGGCTGTTAGTGAACCTCTTAATGTATTTCACCGCCACCTATTTGAACCGAAAATCGAATATCGTGTACAAGATGATTATGCCATCATGTCCATGATTGAGCAGGGACTAGGTCTCTCCATTTTGCCTTCATTAATATTAGAACGTTTACAATATAATATTGTGACAAAATCGATTGAACCACAAGTCATGCGAACTATAAGCATAGCTTTTAAAGAGAAAAGTATTTTACCGATTACAAGTCGATATTTCATTGACTTTATTGTAGCGAAGGGAACGGATTCAGTTATTTAAGAAAGGTAATTCTGATAAAATGCTATTTCACAAGCTGCAAAAGAGTGAGTAAAAAGATGAGCTATTAAGTTAGTTGGATGCATTGCTTTATTGGCCAAATACCCTATTGATAAGAAAGGACTGATCTCCAAAATACGATCAGTCCAAGGGAATCCATTCAAATCTAATTTAGGGAAACACCCTATTTCTCAAAGGTTTTTCAGTTTACAAAACAATGGATAACTCAGCAACCTTATGCAGGATTAAAAACGTAATTATATAGTCAGCCTAAAGTTACAACATAAAGAGCCGGGGAGATTTAATCTTTATATTTAATTGTAATTTAACTCGATGACAAAGTCTTTGAATCAACTTAGTTTCAGGACTGACAACCTCACCTCTTTTTCTTATTCAAAAGTTAGTTTGTGAAGGACTGTACGTAAACCAACAGGGGCGTTGTTCAATAACAGGGGTTGCTGCGGGAGCCTCTTTCTTATGGCACTAACGAGGCAGTTTAGTTGAAAAAGGAATATTAATTTTATTGGGTTATCGAAAGAACAAAATATAATAAAAAACTCGCCAAAAACTGAACGAGTTTTAAATACCTATTCTTATTGCTGGTTGAAATAAGAATGTGCTCAACATAAAACGATTATACGATAGGGTGTGGTTTGAGCAGGGATACTATTTGTGGCAGGTCCATAGAAAACAATTAAATCTCGGTTCCCTGGATATCTTGAAAAGAGTTGCCCATTTGTTAATAATATTTGGGTATAGGGAGATAATTTTAATTGTAATTGTCCATCATTACTCACCAATTGGTTATTAAAATAATCAACTTTTACATTCTGATTTGGGTTATCTTTTACCATGACAAGCGCTTGATATTGTGGAGGGTAAATAAGAATAGCAGGTAAATCTCCATCATAATATCCTGTCACGCGATCTCCTACTATGACCATTTCATGGTCAACGAAGTAAGTTGAGGTTGAAACCACGAAATTTACTATTGAACCCAATTCATTTTCTATTGTAAATAATTTATAACAACCTTCTCCTTCACCATTTTGACCTGTAAAAAAATCACTAATCACCGTGACAGTTCCATGAAATGAATAAAAAGTTGTCATACAATACCTCCAAAATTAAAAGATAGGGACGATCTTTTATTTTGAGACTATTCGAGATAAGGCTTTTTTAGGATTTTAGTATAATGTAGGGATAGGAGGGCAGGCAACAGTATCTATAAGTCTTGGGTCAATACCGTAGAATTGCCAGAAAGCGCCGTTCCATATATATCCAGATACTTCTCCATATTCCACACGAGTAGGGTAAAACCAAAATTGTCTGCCATTTATAAGCCATACATAAGTGTTTTGATATAGACAGTCCACGATATAGGACACAGAAGGTTTTGGTGGTATGAATGTTGGAGGAGGGGATTGTGGACTCATTGTCCCCTGGCGTGGGAAATATCTCATGTGATTTCACTCCTTTTAGTTAGGTTCTCAACAATATATGTTAAGAAGAAGTAAAAGGATTATTTAACGCGAAAACTAAAGATTGTGAAGTAGCTTTTTCTTATGGCACTAATGGGGCAGGTTATTGCCATAAGATAAACTTATGAATTTGTATAAATAACCCGCGATTTTATTTATGTATCATATTTGATATGTTAAAGAAAAGAAAGGGGATTTGAAATGAGAATTTTTGATGCACATTTTCATGTTATTGATTTTGATTTTCCTATCAATGAAAACCAAGGATATTTGCCACCCAGCTATGTTGTAGAAGATTATCAAAATGAAACTGCTGATTTGAATGTATTAGGTGGAGCGATTGTATCTGGGTCATTCCAAGGCTTTGACCAAGAATATTTATTGAAAGCCCTTAAACAAATGGGACCAACTTTTTGTGGAGTTACGCAATTACCTTTTACTGTGACGGACGAAGAGATTATAAGTTTAAATAAAAATGGGGTAAAAGCATTACGTTTTAATATAAAACGAGGCGGTTCAGAAGATTTATCAAAGCTCGATTACTTTGCTAGGAGAGTTTATGATTTAGTAGGGTGGCATAGCGAGCTTTATATTGATTCAAAAGCGTTACCCGAAATTGCATCAACTATTGAAAAATTACCTGCGATATCAATTGACCATTTAGGATTATCTGAAGAAGGATTACCTCATTTATTAAAGATGGTGGATAAAGGCATTCGAGTTAAAGCTACTGGTTTTGGTCGTGTAGAATTGAATATTGAGAATGCCTTAAACTCAATTTATGATATTAACCCAGACGCTCTTATGTTCGGAACAGATTTGCCTTCTACAAGGGCGAAAAGACACTTTGAGTATGCAGACATTGAATTGATTCAGCGTCTATTTGATGAAAAAGCTACCGGAAAAATATTGTACACGAATGCATTAAAATGGTACTTTAAGTAATTCAGCAATAAGATTTAGAATGAAAATTTAAAGTTTGTGAGTGAGTACACTTAAACTAACAGGTGCGTTAGCTGAAGATCGGAGCTGTCTTAAGGAAGCTTTTTCTTGTGGAACTATTTGGGCAGTGAAGAGCTAAAAAGTATTATTTCTTCACTTGCTAGTAATATAGTGAAACGATTCAAAAAAGGTCACCAGGAATATCTGGTGACCGTAATGACAACATTGGATGTATTAAAGAGCAGTGAGCTGCTGCGTCAGCATATGTAAATTTATTTTAGCTTCAGACATGATATCTTTCATTAATCGTTCAACGGTTTGACTCTTGGCTAGTCTTGGACTTTGTCCAGACCAGAGTGACATGAAGTCTGGATTATTCTGTCCACTGCACGTTTTTCTAATTTCTTGAGTTAATAGGTTTTGAACGGGAAAATCGGGTACAAGCAATTCATGCTCCAGCATATCGGCAATAAATTTATTTTTAATGCCTCTTGCCCTTTTTCCAGAAAAAGCTCGAGTAAAGGTTGTCTGGTCTTCATCCGCATTCAAAATCGCTTCTTTATGTACCTTATGTGCCCCACTTTCTATACAGGTCAAGAAAGCTGTGCCCATTTGTACACCTTGTGCTCCTAAGAAGAGGGAGGCCATTAATCCTCTTCCATCCATAATTCCTCCTGCAGCGATTACAGGTATGCTTACATTGTCAACAACTTGCGGGATAAGTGACATTAAACCTACTAGGCTCTCCTGATGACCATCCATAAAGTTCCCGCGGTGCCCGCCAGCTTCACTGCCTTGCAAAACGACCATATCCATTCCCGCTTTTTCATTTGCAACGGCTTCCTTAACCGTTGTAGCTGTTCCTATAAGAGTGATGTTATGCTGTTTTAATTCAGCCATCACTTCCTTAGGGGGAATACCAAACGTAAAGGAACAAATAGATACATTTTCTTCAATGACCACCCTAACTTGTTCTATGAAACTTTCATGGATTTTTTCATACTCAGGAATGTCAAAGCTGTCTGTTTGTTCTAAATGTAATTGCTTACGAATCTTGTGTAAACGCTGGTTAGCTGATTGGACTGCGTCAGGGGTTACGTTAAATTCGTTTGGCACGAATAGATTGATGCCAAAAGGGTTTGACGTTAACTGCTTGATTTCTCTAATCTGCTCTCTTGATTGTATGGGTGTCTGATAGCCTGCCCCGATCATTCCAAGTCCCCCGGCATTGGAAACCTCGGCTACTAAATCCGAAGTGGTGATCCCGCCAGCCATAGGAGCTTGTATAATGGGATTCTTAATCCTCAATTGCTTCATCATTTCATTATTTAACATCAATGACTCCCCCAAATTTTTATTTTAATCCTAATCAATTCTCTTCTGTTTTTTTTATATTGGATGGATGAACGTTAGGGTTGATCTCGAAATGAATCCCGCTTGAAAGCAAAATGGACCCAAAGAAGACAACACTTGCTGTGCCAATAAAAGCAGCATTAAAGTCATGTGTGAGTGAGGATAAAACCCCAGCAAGGGTTGGTCCCATCAACTGTCCAATAGCATAAATAGCGGTAAGTATGCCAATAGTCCGATTGCTATCAGATGGATTCATTTCCCGTCCCAATGTTGTAGCCAGGGTGGTGATACCCATAAACGTGGCTCCAAATAATAAAGCACTTATGACGAAACTAGTTTTTGACATCCAAAAGGCTGGCATTGCGATACCCAAGGATTGCAGAGCCATTGCAAGCACTAAAGATTTAATGGATCCCCACTTTTTAGCTAGTAAAGACCAGATGAAACAGGATGGAATCGCAGACAATCCCACCATCATCCAAACTAAGGTAGCACCGCTATGAAAGTATGAGGTCTTTTCAGCGATGGATACGATAAACGTTCCGGTGACAATGTAACCCAGCCCTTCTAAACCATAGGCAATAATCAACCATATAAGCCATTTAGCGGGGGGCACTTTTCCAATCGTATCTTGTTTATTTTCCTTCTCGACAACGTTAGGGGCTTCATCGAGCCAGATCCATACAAAGATAGCAAGAATTCCACTCGCAACAGCTAGTCCTATCCATGTACCTTCCCACTGAAATAAATGGTTTAAACTCGGAATCAATAGACTGGATAAAAAGATTCCCAAACCTACTCCCCATAAAAGATCCCCGACCAACTGGTTTTTCTTATCGTTGCAAGTTTATCTAACACGATACCGGAGGCCAAGACCAACACAAACGCACTGGCAAACCCTGATAGGAAGCGAAGTCCATTCCAAAGTAAATCAGAGTATGAGAGACCCATCAGTGCAGTGGTTAAGATACTGATGATTAGACTTATTCTTAACAAAATGGTTCTATACTTCTTAAAAGGAAGGGCACCTGCTAAAATGGCTCCAAGCAAATATCCTGCGTAATTACTGGATGCTATATAACCGGCAACTGTATTTGATAAAGGAAGTTCTTTTTGCATAAGTGGAAGAATGGGAGTATATGCAAATCTTCCAATCCCCATCGCGATGATCAAAGAAAATATTCCCCCTATTAAAAAAAGATAAGATTGATTTTTCAAAGATTCCCCTCCAATTAAAGAGCTATAATGAACCTGTTAGAAACTGTGCTTCCCCTCGTCCAAAACTCCAGTCAGCATCGCTGTTTTCCGTTATAGAAACCATTAAGTCCTGTGGAGAAATTCCACAGTCCGATTCAAGTTTATGAGCAAGAAGTGAGTATAAGGTTTCTTTCTGTTTTTCGGTTCTTTTTTTACTTACAATACTAATGATCACTAGGTCTCTGCTTCTTTTAAACCCCAGTCCGGTATCCTCGATTATTAGCTCATGCGGCGGATGCTGATGAACGATTTGATAACGATCACTTTCAGGCACTTGGAAAGCTTCCACCATCGCATGGTGAGCTGAATCCAATAATCTTTTTAACGTTTCTTCGCTTCTTCCTTCTATCAAATCAAAACGTAATAATGGCATTTGTTGTATCTCCCCTCAAAATAAATAATGGTTTTAGAGTGTCCAATCAGATGCAGGATATGATAAGCATATCTTTTCTTTGCTATATGGTATAATACTTAATATTTATATTTGATATCATTTTTAATGATGGCTAAAAGATAAATCAACTAAGGAGAGATCATTTTGGATTTGCATTCATTAAAAATTTTCCAGAGTGTTGCTAAGATGGGGAGTATTTCTCAAGCAGCGAGGGAACTTCAATATGCCCAGTCAAATATCACGATGAAAATACAGCAGTTGGAATCGGATCTTCAAACAACTCTTTTTTATAGACATAATCGCGGCACTGCATTAACTGACAAAGGAAGCATGTTGCTAACATATACAGAAAAAATATTCGATCTCATAGAAGAAACCAAAAATATGATGAATGATGATCAAACACCTAGAGGTCCGTTACATATTGGATCAATGGAAACAACCGCAGCTGTTCGCTTACCAGTCTTGTTTTCAAAGTATCATAAAGATTTTCCAGAAGTCGATTTAACTTTAAAAACAGGCTCCACTGAACAAAATATTCAAGCAGTGCTTCAGAATGAATTGGATGGAGCATTTGTGGCCGGACCCATTGATCACCCTGACCTCATTCAGAAAGAAGCATTCGAAGAGGAACTAATTCTCATTACAGATACAGCCCATCCCCCAATATCTTCTATCAAAGATATTCAAACAAGGACGCTGCTTGTCTTTCATTCAGGATGTGCTTATCGGGAAAAGTTTGAACGATGGTTACAACAAGAGAAGATGATACCCAATAAGATAATGGAATTTGGCACGATAGATGGAATCATCGGGTGTGTCGCAGCTGGTCTAGGTATAAGTATGCTTCCACAAAGTGTTATTGCAAAGCATGAACAAAACGGCCTTAGACAACATTCCCTTCCGAATCTATACGGAAAAGTCAAAACAGTATTCATCTATCGAAAAGAAAAGTATGTTCCCGCGTCTTTAATAAAATTCATCAATATGTTAAGTGATGAGGAGGGATTGTCAGATAATAAAAGGTTCATTTAAGCGCGGGTTATGAACAGAATATTAGGGGTTGCTGCGGCAGCCTTTTTTGTGTGGAGTAAAAGGGGGAGCAGGGAGATATAAAGGTATTGTTTTATACCGGATGTGATTCATAATATAAGGGGTTATATTTGGATGGGAAACCAATACAGAGAGGGATGGGACAATGGAAAGTAAATGGCCGAATGAAATGAAAGTAGCACAAATCCGGGTTGCACGTCCTACTGATCAACTTGAAAAGGTTGTAAGTTTCTATTGTGAAGGCTTAGGCTTGAAAAAGATCGGGTCTTTTGAAGGGCATGAAGGGTATGACGGCATCATGATTGGACTTCCTGATTCCAGCTATCATCTGGAGTTTACCCAGCATGAAGATGGCAGTCCTTGTCCTGCCCCAACACAAGATAATCTGCTTGTCTTTTATATTCCTGAACGTAAAACCATTGAGGATATCACGAATAGATTGAAAGGCATGGGGTATGAACCGGTTTCACCGGAAAATCCATATTGGGAAAAATCCGGTGTTACCATTGAAGATCCGGATGGTTGGAGAATAGTATTAATGAATTCGCCCGGAATTGGAAATTAGCAATGGAAATGAAAACGACCGAAAAGCACCATGCTTTTCGGTCGTTTGGGTTTATGAGGACATCGTAATCCCGCCATTGATATGGATGCACTGTCCCGTTATATAAGCACCCTCATCAGATGCCAGCAGCACATAGGCGCCTGCATGATCCGCAGGCTGCCCAGGGCGGCCAAGTGGTGCCTCGGTACCAAACTCGGCAACGGATTGTTCGTCGAACGTCGCCGGGATGAGCGGAGTCCAAATCGGGCCCGGCGCCACCATATTGACCCGGATCCCTTTTTTAGCCACATTCTGTGCAAGGCTGCGTGTGAATCCGACGATTGCCCCTTTTGTCGCTGTATAATCCATCAATGTTGCATGTCCTCTATATGGGTTGATCGATGTTGTGTTGATGACCGAGTTGCCTTGTTTCATATGAGGAACCGCGTGCTTGCTCATGTAAAAAACGGAATAAATATTGGTGCGGAACGTTTTGTCCCATTGCTCGTCCGTGATATCCTCAATGTTTTCCGTCGGGAATTGCACCGCTGCATTATTGACGAGGATGTCCAGCTTTCCAAACTCGTCCAACGTCTTCGCAATCAAATCCTTACAATTCGCCTCCACGGAAACGTCACTTGGAATCAAGAGGCAGCGAACGCCTTCCGCTTCAATCAGCCGCTTCGTTTCCTCGGCATCACCGTGCTCATCTAAATAATTCACAACCACATGGGCGCCTTCCTTTGCATAAGCAATGGCAACCGCACGTCCAATGCCGCTATCTCCGCCTGTTATCAAGGCAACGCGGCCCTTCAGCTTACCGCTTCCTATGTAATCCTTTGGCTGAATCGGAAGTGGATTCATCTCAGATTCAATCCCAGGCTGTCTATCCTGCGTTTGTCCGGGCTGACCGTTTTTTTGCTGTTCATATATATTCAAAGAAAATCTCCTCCTCTTAAACTATTGTTCTAGTCATACTGTAGCCGTTAAAAAGTACGGTTAAACATCCTGATTCCCATCGATTCCTGCTGCAAGCGATTACAATATGATCGAAGCAATACAGTAAAAAATGGAATTACGGTGTGGGAGTTGAATTACAAGCTTGGCATTGGAATCTGGAATCAGGAGAAACGATGCCCGCCGTTTCACGAGTAATTGAGGAAACTCACTCGTAAATCGGCGAAATTCACGAGTCAAATAAGTGATTCAGATTGCTGAAAAGCCTTATTTAATAATTTTTGTAATGATTTATTTAGCCTTGGACATACTTAATGAAGATATTAAAAAGTAACATTCATTTAAGGAGGAAACCCAATGGCTAACGAAAATATACAAATGAAAATGGAACATATTTGGCAGGATACGTGTGGATCATGGGAAAACTGTACCGAAACCACCATTCAGTCATTCTTGGCGAAATCGCAAGAAAGCAATATAGACCCGCAATATTGCATGAGCTGGGTGGAACAACATAAAGCCCAAATTCCTGAGTGGAATGCCGTTTCAAAGGTGTCGCTGAATTGGGTTAATCAACATACCTCAACGGGTTCACCCATTTCAATCAAGGAAGATTTTTAAAAGAGTTACCTTTTTCTGCTTATGATTGGTACGAACTCCACTATGTTTAAGAGGTGAAGATAGTTGTCAAATAACGAGGAACAAAACGGCAAATCAAATACTCAAGGTTCAGAGCATAATAATGATCCAGATTACAGAGTTAATGCTTGGGATGAAATGAATGATGAAGATAAATTTGTACAATCAGCCATCCAAGAGGAATTCAATAATCCAGTAATCGAAGAAACGATCTTGAAGTTCAATAAAATAGCGAATGAAGAAGAAAAGGAAACTTGATTTTGTATGCGCCCCTATAGGGCGCTTTTTTTTTTGAGAAAATCTCTTTACCCTTGTAACCATAAAGATTAAAAAAAGAATGATATACAAATAAAGGGAAAAGGCATTTTGGTATCGTATAAAGCATAGTATAAATCGTTTTTATTTTTGGCTCTTTTCGTAAAGATCGTTGTTTTTAAAACGAAACGATTTAAGGGTGATTGGAGCGCAAGTGCGAGACTCCTGCGGGAGCAGCGGGACAGGTGGGACACCACAGGCGTTTACGCCGAGGAGGCTCACCGCCCGCCTCGCGGAAAGCGTGCATCTGGAGGGGAAATCAACCACACCGCCTTACTTGTTAAATCGCAACAAAGTATGCGAAAACAGCCTTTTTTTTAGCAATATCATTAATGGGAGTGACGATCATGGAAGCATCGGTAGAGCGGATTTTTTCTAAGGAATTGGTGAAATTGGCCGGGCATCTTTTTCAAGTGAATGCTGGGGATCCAGTAAAACTTGGAGATGCAGAGAACTATGTATTTGAGGTTTACAGGGATGGAACGCCATACATTTTAAGAATGACACATCAATCACATCGTACAATAGGTCAAGTGCTTGCTGAGTTAAAGTGGATTGAATATTTACAGAATAATAATGCTGAAATTCCTAAGGTACTCTCTTCGAAAGAAGATAACTTGGTTGAAATTGTTAAGGGTTCGGATGGTACGGAATTTTATTGTTGCCTGTTTGAAAAAGCTCCTGGTGCAAGGATGAAAGTCACCGATGAAAATTTCGGTGAACCTTTATTTTTTGAATGGGGAAGAACGATTGGCCAAATGCATAAACAAACAAAAAATTATCAGCCGGAAACAAAATATAAAAGGCTGGATTGGCATGAAGAGGAACTATTGAATGCTGAACTCTACCAATCCAATGTTCCAGAGCAATTGATGCACCAACAAGAATTAATCAAGAAGAAAGTAAATGCCCTTCCAGTTCATCAAGATAATTTTGGATTGATCCATTCTGATATACATAACGGCAATTTCCATTTTCATGAGGGGAAGGTACATGTTTTTGATTTTGATGACTGTTCTTACCACTGGTTTGCCAGCGATTTGGCCATACCTCTGTACTATCTGATATGGAGCTTGGAACGTGAAGGAATAAAAGGGCTCGATGAATATGCCGCCAAGTTCATGAGGGAATTCATAAAAGGCTATGAGACGGAAAATATCATGGCACCTGAAGAATACGAAACGATTCCTCTATTCTTAAAGTTAAGGGATTTAACGTTATATAACTTTTTTCATAAAAAGTATGATTTGAAGAATGCGGATGGTCCATTATACAAAACGGTCAAAAGTATCGAACAAAGAATCATCGAAAGCCGTCCTATTGTTCACTTCGATCCGAACATGGTTCATTAAGGGGGATTGGAATGTCAGAAATGAAAAATCACATCATTCGGACTGGTGAATTGGAGGATGCGGAAGCGGTTTTGGATGTACAGAATTCCGTTATTTCCGAAGGAGAGTATTTTATTGCGGTATCGGAGGAGTTCGATAAAACACCAGAACAACAAAGGGATTGGATACGAAGGTTATTGGAAAATGAACGAGAAACCATCATCGTGGCCGAAATAGATGGCGAGGTCATTGGATGGATAGTGTTTCAATCTGAAAATAGGAAGAGAATGTCTCACAAGGGCTCATTTGGAATGATGATCAGGAAAGATTGCAGAGGGTATGGAATTGGAAAAGAGCTTATAAAAGCATTATTGGAATGGGCAGAAGCAAATCCGTTCATAGAAAAGGTGAGCTTGGGAGTTTTTTCAACAAATCAGCGGGCCATATCACTGTATAAAAAGATGGGATTTGTTGAAGAGGGCCGTAAAATAAAGGAATTCAAGATGAGCGAACGTGAATACGTCGATGATATTATCATGTACAAATTGGTTTGATCATACCGAAAGAGCATGCATTGATTCAATACATGCTCTCGCGGTTTGGTTATGTATCCATTTCTATATGAAAACGATGTGTATGTCACGCATCATCTAATTATTTTCACGTTCACTTGCTTTCTTCCCCACGTTAAAGCATCCGATTCACTCGCGATGAATACATCGATTCTGTTTCCTTTGATCGCACCGCCCGTGTCTGCAGCGATTGCTTGTCCATAGCCTTCGACTTCAACGATGGAGCCTAGCGGAATCACGTTCGGATCGACTGCTATCAGTTTGGCATCATCATATTTTTTTAGGTCAACGCCCATTCTTGTAGTGCCTGAGCATCCCTCGCAGCTCGCTGTATATGCTGTACTTGTTACCGTTATTTCTTTGACGGCAGAGCTTGCTGAACTTGCTCTTTCTTTTAATTTACTGAAGGTCCGTGCACCTGCTATTCCATCAGCGGATAATCCTTTTTGCCTTTGAAAGTTGATGACGGCTTGCTTTGTACCTGTTCCATAAATGCCATCGATCGTTGATGTGTAAACATCCCAGGCTTTCAATAATCTTTGCAGTTCAGCTACAGGTCTTCCCATATCCCCGCTTTTTAGTACCTGAATTTTCTGATTGGTTTGTGTTCCTGCTATTCCATCGACTTTCAGTCTTGATTTTTCCTGAAACTTCTTTACGGATTCTTTTGTAATCGGTCCGTAGTAACCTGTTGCTTCATGATAGGGAAAAACCCCTTTTGTCAGTAATAATTCTTGTAAGTCTTTAACATCACTATTACTCATTCCAAATGAAAGTGTGCGATCCAAATCAGCGGCTTCGCCTTTTGTTGGCATGCATACTCCTAGAATGAATACAGAAGCCGTTAGGATCGTTAATAAAATTTTCTTCATGTTTATCCTCCTCGTTGTTTCCTGCAATTAAACCATTCGTTTAACTATCATTCTTTTAGGCGCTGTTAAGGAAAAACACCGCGAAGGCACTAAGTAATTGTTAAAACATGTAACATATAAAAAAGAAATGAGGCGGACATCGGGTTACCATATCCTTAGTGATTAACTAATTATGGAAAATGAAAAAGTTTCCCGTGGAACGAACGGAACCGTTTTGTTGAACTAGGGAATTCATTCATGTACGTTTATGTTAATAGAAATTCCATTTCAACGGTAAAGGAGGAAATCATTATGATTAAAGCAGTTATTTTCGACTTTGATGGTTTAATTTTAGACACAGAAACGGCTTGGTATGAGGCTTATAAAGAAACGATGGCTTTTTATGAATCTGATTTGCCTCTTGAACATTTCGTAAAATGTATCGGAACGGATAATACGGAACTTAATCAGTACTTCAAGGATCAGCTGGGGGAAAGTTGTAATATCGAAGAAATTGAATCCAGAGCAAAAAGCCTTCATGAAGTCAAAATGAAAACATCCCTGGCACGTGAAGGTGTGAAGGATTATTTAGACGAAGCAAAAAACAATGGATATAAAATCGCCCTCGCTTCAAGCTCGACAAAAGAGTGGGTCACTCATCATTTAGGGGAACTTGGACTGTTAAACTATTTTGAAGTTCTTATCACGGGGGATGATGTTGAAAAAGTAAAACCTGCGCCTGATTTGTATGTAAAGGCAATCGAAGTCCTGGGCATTCGGCCCACAGAAGCCGTAGCATTTGAAGATTCGTTAAATGGGCTTCAAGCGGCCCTGACTGCAGGTTTAAAGTGTGTAATCGTTCCAAATCCGGTTACGGAGGCTTTAGCTTTTGAAAATCATCATTTACGTCTCCGGTCCATGAGGGATAAGAGCTTGTCTGACGTTATCAAGCATATTGAGCCATAAGCGTTCGTAGTAAATTATAGTATGATATAGGAAAGTAACCACGCCGAAGATGGCAGCGTCTTCGGTTTTTCCGGTTTTTAATGAATGGGTGGGAGAGTGACATTATGGGAGTGCAAACCAATGGCGAAGGAGTCCTGCTGCGGGAGGTCAAGGAGAGTGATCTGCCTATCCTTTTCGAGCAGCAACTAGATCCTGCCGCAAACTATATGGCTGCTTTCACATCCAAGGATCCATCAGACAAAATGGCTTTTTTGACACACTGGAAGAACATCTTATCGAACCGGGATATTCTAAAAATGACCATAATCCACAACGGATGTGTTGCCGGCAGCATTCTCAAGTTTGAACAGTTTGGCAACCCTGAAGTGTGTTATTGGATCGGGAAGCAATATTGGGGTAAAGGAATCGCTACAGAAGCACTTCTCCATTTTTTGCCGAAAATCAAAGCCCGCCCACTTTATGCTCGCGCAGCCAAGGATAATCTCGCATCCATCAAGGTGCTGGAAAAGTGCGGATTTGAAAGATTCGATGAAGACAAAGGATATTCCCATGCAAGAGGGGAAGTGGTTGAAGAATTCATTTTGAAACTTGAATCAGGAAACCCCAGTTAAGATAAGATAAAACAAAATCGTTAAACCTATGAGGAAATGGGTGGCATACTATGGGATATAAGATTTTTTCCATCATTTTTATTTTATGCGGTCTTTTTGTAATGTGGTTCGCCATTTTTGGCAAAAAGAAAGAAATCAAAGAGTTCGGCTCCGGAATACCCACGAATTTCATCGATGTAATTTTGATGATGATATATAAGCTTTTACCTTCTATTGTTAGAAAAATCCTTCTTTTTTCATTAGGTCTTGCCATTTCTCTTGGCTTTACTTATATATTGCTTAACCTGTGATTATGAGTAAAATTTCCTAATAAGATCAAATAACCCTGAAACTTTATTCATACAAAAACGTATTAAAAGAAAACGGTACATAGGAGTTGTTTCTATTTAGAGGAAAAAAGTGATGGAAGGGTTTATGAAAATGGGGCGGGAAGCGGACGCCGGCGGAAGGTTTTAATGAGAGTTTGATGTTATTGCGCAATAAGGATCGGATGGGAAATGATCATGGAATAAAAGACCGGTAAAATTCAAATCTATTGATTGCAGCTGTGCATATATCCATATGGAAGAATATCAGTATAGTAATAATATGCATAATATGGTAATGTAGGAATTGTGTGATTTTGGAAAAAATGAAAAAGGAAGGTATTATATGTCTGAATCGGTTCTTAAGGTTCAATCCTTAACTAAAAAAATTGGAAAAGCAACCATTGTGGACAATGTTAGCTTTGAAATAAAAAGCAATGAAATATTTGGTTTGCTTGGCCCGAATGGTGCAGGGAAGACCACTATCATCCGTATGATCACAGGTCTCATCAATCGTACGGGCGGTACGGTCATGATCAATGGAAGTGACCTCGATCATGATTTCGAAGGTGCGATGAATCAATTGGGGGCCATTGTTGAAAACCCGGAGTTCTATAAGTACATGACAGGCAGAAAGAATATCCTGCATTATGCCCGAATGTCATCCAATGACATATCCAATGAGAGAATAGAAGAGGTCATCAAGCTTGTCAAACTGGATCATGCCATCGATAAGAAGGTTAAAACCTATTCATTAGGGATGCGTCAGCGTCTTGGCGTGGCACAGGCCATTTTACATAAACCGTCGTTATTGATTTTTGATGAACCGACGAATGGCTTGGATCCACAAGGGATTCGAGAGTTTCGTGATTATTTGAAAGTGCTGGCGAGTGAAGGCGTCGGGATATTGATTTCATCACATTTACTATCGGAAATGCAATTGATGTGTGATAGTTTTGCCGTTATCGAAAAGGGAAAACTGATACATACGAAAGAACATATTGTTGATGAAAAAACCGAAACGATCAATGCAGTTTCATTCACTGTCAGTGATGGGAAGCTAGCTAAAAAAATCCTTCAAAAACAGTTTGGGGATATTACGGTTTTGAAATATGATGCGAAGACAATCTCCGTATCGGCCACTCGTGAACAAACGGCCAATATTAATAGGAGTTTTATTGAAAATCAACTGGATGTCTATGAAATTGGCATCACTAGAAAATCACTGGAAGACAAATTCTTTGAAATCACTGAGCAGGAAATGAGGGAGTCTGTATGATGTCCTTAGTAAAAAATGAATGGATGAAAATCTTTTCAAAAGTATCAACTTTTATATTCATCGCTTTTCTTTTATTGGCAGCATTAGGGGCTGCAGTCATCGATTATAAACTAAGTCCCGAAGAATCGGGGAAAGATTGGAAGCAAGAGTTAAAGGCAGATATACAAGAACAGGAAAAGGCTTTGAAAGCTAAGGAAATCAGTGAAGATGAAAAAGCCATGATCATGGAAGAGATCAATGTCAACAAGCAAATGCTGGCTGATGATATAAACCCTGACTTGAACACGAATTGGACCTATATGGCGGAATGGACTACATCATTAACTTCATTTGTCACTTTATTCGTCGTTATTGTTTGCAGCTCGCTCGTTTCCTCTGAATTTTCGGATGGCACCATTAAACAACTTTTGATCAGGCCTTATAAACGTTGGAAGATCTTACTTTCCAAATATATTACTTCCTTATTATTTGCAGCGTTATTACTTGCGAGCCTGCTTATTTTCAGTTATCTAATCGGCATCATATTCTTTGGCAATGGCTCGTATTCGGACAAAATCATGGATCCCGCATCTTTCGGTGAATTCAGTCCGGTGGTGGTCGGCGAATATTTCGTGGACATGATCGTTTACTGGATACCAGGATTCTTGGTCATCACCACCATCGCTTTCATGCTGAGCACATTATTTAAAAACCAAGCACTTGCAGTTGGTATATCCATTTTCATCCTATTTGCATCTTCGACATTAAATATGGTGATTCAATCATTCATCGGAAAATACGAGTGGTTAAAATTCGTCTTATTCCCCCACCTTGATTTAAGGGGATATATTTCCGGAACCATAGAAATGTTCGATGGAGCTACACTAGGATTCTCGATGGGTGTACTGGGAATCTATTATCTTATCTTTTTAGCGCTAACTTTCTTCTTCTTCCAGAAAAAAGATATCACGAATTAAATAGAGTGAAAAACCGAAATCAGTAGCTGATTTCGGTTTTTCTTATGCAACATTCAGTTGCAGCTTGATAAAGTGAAACTTTTATCCAAATTTATCCGTATAAGATAATATGAGGATAATTAGTAGTGCATTGGGGTGTAAAATGAAAAAAAATAAGGTTCTGTCAATGGGGCTTATAGGATTCTCTTTATTTCTATTAGGCATGATCATTTCACAATGGACGGTTGTTGGCGTAGTGATCGGGATAGTCGGAGGGCTCATAATGGGGATCAGTTCCTACCTGTTCGCTAGTTAGTGGCTCCATTTACAGATAGCGATCTACGGAAATAATCAGATGGAGATGGAGTAGATTCAAAGATGGGAAAAATGCATGATAAACGAAAGTTAATAATTGTACTTATTATTGGAGCGGCATTAGGTTTCTATGTGTTCTCGGCATTCTCTGAAAAATTGACAAAATCAACAGATTTGACAGATGAATCCATCGGGGGATTTAAGGTTTTGGATAACATATCGAGTCCAGAATTCATTAGGGAATATGGAGAACCCATCGATCAAGATAATAATAATGCATATGATTATTATTATTGGAAAGGCGGGCTAAAAACGGCTTCTATCAATACAGACGAGGATAAAGGGAAAATCATGCGGTTAATCATTTCAAGTACGGATGACGATCTATTTGACAACCCCCTACAAACAAGCAAAGGCATTAAATTAGGAAGTAAGAAAGCGGACGTTCTTTCGAAGTATGGAGATCATTATTATAAAAGTTATGAACAGGGGGCGGATATTATCGGTTACATTGACCATAAACGGAATATCACTTTAGAATTTTGGTGTGTTCAAGGTGGAAGGGTTGCGGAAATACGGTTGGATGATGCAGAGGTCTTGTAATGCTTTTCTCGAGTGTCCTCGCTTAAAAGGGGTTTGGCCGTTTTCTCATTTATTCTGAAAGTTTCGCGTTATTCCCTCTTAACTATCTCTGCTGATATTTTGCTTTTTCGCCAGTTTATTGAATTTCTTTAAACGTTCTTTATCATTTTTAGCCAAAATAAAATTGCCCCTTGAATAAGGGACGGGTGTGTTAGCGTCAAATTTGCATAACTGGTGTATATTTTTCATCGAATACTGGAATTTATTTCCGTTCCATCCGTATATTTAATTGGGTACGGTGCTGGGGAGCGCCGGTATTTAGCGGCATTTATTATTTTTATAAATTTGGGAGATGAAGGATTATGAGTGAAAAAGGTTGTGTGAAATGCGGAAGCAATGATGCTGCCAAGAAGGATGTAGCCATGACAGGAACAGGGTTGTCAAAAATGTTCGATGTCCAGAATAATCAATTTACGGTTGTGTATTGCAAGAATTGCGGTTATTCCGAGTTTTATAATAGGCAATCATCTGCAGGCAGTAATCTGCTGGACCTATTCTTTGGATGATCACTGACATGACAAGAATCCCCTTTTTAATGAAAAGGGGGTTCTTGTCTTTTTTTTCATCATGTCAGCTCATTACCCGATGAAATGGTCTTGAACGACTTTTGTAAATTCCTTTGCGACGGGTGAAAGGTGTTTAGATGATTTCATGACCAAGCCTATCTCCCGGGAAAGTTCCGGATTCAAGGGCAGGCTTTTGATGCGTTCGGGTTTTTCCGGTAAAGCCAGGTCGGGCATAATCGTGATGCCTAATTTTCCTGCTACCATTGAGAGCACGGTTTGATTGTCTTTTATGTCGTATGAAATGTTTGGTTTTATCTTGGCTTCCAGGAATCTATCTTCTATGAGTGTTTCACAGCCAGATCGCAGCATGATGAATGGATGTTCAACGAAGTCTTCTAGGTTCAATACGGTTTTCCCTGAAAGTGGATGGCCTTCGTATACGACAGCTGATAAAGGATCATTTAGCAGAGGGATGAATTCCGCGTTCTTCACCGGTTTTGCTGCAAAGCCGATGTCCACTGTTCCTTCTTCGATCCATTTTAAGATTTCCTCATATCCACCTTCATGAATCAGCAAATCGATATTAGGGTATTTTTCTTTAAAGGCAGAGAACAGCAAAGGTATGAATCTGGCAGTGAAGCTTGGAAAACTGCCGATCGTTATTTTCCCGATTTCCATTCCATTCACAGCTGCAATTTTTTGTTCGATATGTGCAAGGTTGGCGGCGATGGCCCGCATATGTGGAATGATCTGTTCTCCCGCAGTCGTGAGAGTAATACCTTTTCGGTCACGCTTTAATAAAGTCACACCAAGTTGCGTTTCAAGTGCTGTAATGTTATGGCTGACGCCTGATTGAGTCAGTCCGATCCGGTCTCCCGCTTTCGTAAAACTTCCGTGTTCAACAACATGTAAAAATACTTCCAGTTGAAAAAAATTCAAATGCCCCACACCTTTCCTTCTAATTGATTATACATGAGAAACTCTAATCTAAATGATGAAAAACATTCATTTTACTTATGAAGTGGTCGGGAATACAATAAAATCACAAAAATAATATACGAATGGGTGATGAAAAATGATGAAACGGAAATACGGGCAAATTTTTTCACCGTACACGCTTTCTAATGGAACGGTTCTTAAAAACAGGATTGTTGTTGCGCCAATGACCACTTATTCAGGTCAAGAAGATGGCTTGGTTTCTGACGAGGAATTAGCTTACTATAAAAGAAGGGCAGATGGACCTGCGATGTTCATTACAGCCGCTGCCGCCATTTCCCCTGTTGCAACAAGCTTTCCCCGGCAAATGAAAGTGTATGATGAACAAAGCATCGCTGGACTCACAAAGCTTTCAAAAACAATCAAATCGAAAGGTGCAAAAGCCATTCTCCAGCTTCATCATGGCGGAAGCGAGAGCCTGCCAAGCTGTACAGGCGGAGAAAAAATGGTTAGTCCGAGCGGAATCATTGCAAGCGTTTATCAAGAAATGGGCGGGGAGTATATTCCAAGGTCAATGGGCCACACCGAGATTCTATCCACTATTCAAGACTTTGGAAGAGCCACCCGCCATGCCATTCGTTCAGGATTCGACGGCGTGGAAATCCATGGAGCGAATGGATATATCCTTCAGCAGTTTTTCTCACCCCACTCTAACAGACGGAGAGATCATTGGGGAGGGAGTTTGGAGAATAGAATGCATTTTCCACTTGCCGTCATCTCGGAGGTGAAGCGGATCCGTGATCAATACGCAGACAAGGAATTCGTTATTGGGTATCGCTTCTCCCCCGAAGAACCGGAAGAAGGCGGATTGAAAATGGATGATACAGCTGCAATGGTAGATAAATTGGCAACTCAGGGGCTTTCCTATTTACATCTTTCTGTTAAAAATGTCTGGTCCATGCCTAGAAGCGGATTGAACAGGGGAGTGACAAGGACCGAAATTCTCCGCGATATCATCGCTGGCAGGACCAGTTTCATATCACTTGGATCGATTCATACTCCAGAGGAAGCAAATGCTGTGCTTGAGAAAAATATACCGCTTTTCGCATTAGGAAGAGAATTACTGATGGAACCGGACTGGGCCGCCAAAATAAAAGAAGGAAGGGAAGACGAGATCATGACGACATTGCCGCGTGATAGCAGATGTACATTAATGATTCCCAATCAAATGTGGGCAAATATCATTACTCGTGACGGCATGCCAGAGAAATGATAGTATGAATGTAAAAAATGGAAATTTTATGAGGGGAAATTAAATGAATAAAATAGCACTTTTTCAACTGTCTCTAGCCATGACAATCTTTGGTTCTGTCGGTTTCTTTTCTGAACTATCAGGACTTCCTGCATTGGAACTGGTTTTTGTTCGCTGCATTTGTGCTGCCGTATTCTTATGTGCAGCATGGATGATTACAGGCCATTTCAAGAACGAAATATGGAATTCCAGAGAGGTAATGCTCATCATTTTTTGCGCGGTGACCAATTTGTTAAACTGGATATTCCTTTTTAAATCTTTCGAACTGATATCCGTGACAATAGCCATTTCGCTCTATCATTTAGCCCCGATCATTGTACTCATTTTCGGGAGCTTCATCTTCAGGGAGAAAATGGGCTTATTCTCCATCCTGGCCATTACCCTTTGCTTCATTGGCACATTATTCATTATGGGAACAGATGGATTTCGATCATCAACCCCTGAATGGGAAGGGATCATTTATGGGATCATTGCTGCATTTTTCTATGCGGCAACCATGCTTTTAGGAAAGAGCATTTCAAAGACCAGTGTATACGCGACCACTTTTTTGCAAATGTTCATTGGATTTCTATTACTGATTCCTTTTGTCGATTTTTCAGTTTACACAACACTAAAATCTTCCGAGTGGTTTTATACGGTACTTACCGGCATCATCCATACAGGCGTCGTGTATCTTCTGTTTTTTAATAGTATCCGCCATTTGCCTACAAATGTAGTATCTTTCATGATTTTTGTCGATCCGGCAGTGGCCATCCTTTTGGATATTCTGCTTTCAGGATTTCAACCGGACAGGATTCAAATCTTGGGCATTTCATTGATATTCATCGGTGTGCTCTATTCACTTAAGACGACAAGACCGACTGAAAAGGATGTCATCGAAAAAAGGCCTTACACAATGTGAGGCCTTTTTTCTTTATCGTTTTTCTATCAATCTATTAAAAATGATATACATCCCAAATGTCAGGGGTTTCTGATCCAAGGTACCAAGCGGATACACCGCCTAAATGATTTTGGTTTACCAGGTCAATACGGAGCTTCATCGATTTTTTATCTTCTATCCATATTTGATGCTTTTCCCCTTTGGAAGTATACTCCACGTAATTTTGTTGAGTCTTTTTATCCCATGCCTTTTTAAGTTTATGAGATGAAATGATTTTGTTGACCTCAGCCATGGTACGGTCATGACTTTTCACTTTTTTGGTCGATAAATCGGTTACCCATTCTCTCGTATAAAATGGAACGGCCAATATGATCTTATGGGCAGGTACTTCTTTCATCAAAAGCTTGGTTCCTTCTTTGATCCAGGGCAACGAGGAAACGGACCCGGCTACTGGGCTCCCTCCCCAATGCTCGTCATAACCCATTATGATGATGTAGTCTGCTATTTTGCCAAGAGCTTTCCTATCCAGGCTTTTTGACCAAAAAGGGTCTTCATTTTCTCGGGTGACATCCACGGATACTTTAATTCCATGCGGTTTTAGTGCCTTTTTCAGTTCGCCTATGAAAAGTACAAAGTCCTTCTTGTTTTTTGGATCGATGTTTTCAAAATCTACATTTATTCCATCACTTTTAGTTTTAACAAGTGAATCACGTAAAGTTGAAACTAATTTCTGGCGTTTTCTTGTATTGCCTAGTACAGAACCAGTTAAAACAGGGTCAAATTGATTGCCGATAAGCTGCCAAACTTGTTTTCCTTGTTTATGGGCGTTTTGGACGAATTTTGCATCCGCAGAAACGGAAACGAAATTACCTGAATCCTTCAGCGTATAGGAACGGGGAGATACTACATTTAAATTAGGCTGTTTAATTTGTTGGGTGTAGTTTTCTTTCGATCCATTATGCGTCCAGCCCATGACGATAGGTTTTTGCGCCTTTTTTTGAATCTGGGATGTCTTTATCCATCCCTTTTTACCATCAAGCAATTGAACCTGGTAGTAATAATCAGGAATCTTCAATTTTTGGCCAACTTTAAGGGTAACCGTATGTAAGTTGTTTAATTTCGTCAAATCACTTGTGGTTACCTTATATTTAGTAGAAATCTTCCACAATGTATCTCCTGATACAACCTTATGGATCTTATATTTCTGGGGAACCTTCAGGTTTTGGCCAACCATTATTTCGGTCGAGGTTAATTTATTTTCTTTTTGTAGCTCACTTAGTGAAACACCATATTGATTTGCTACTTTCCATAATGTGTTACCAGCCTTTACTTTATGGATGATAGGCCCCGCGGAATCCCCAACGGAAGTAGAGATGAGGGGAAACTCCTCGCCCTTTTTTAAGGGCTTTAATTGAGTGGAACCTAATTTAGGAGAACTAAAAACTTTTGTATTGTCCACTTTAACAGAACCTATGTAAAGGGTTTTGCTTGATGAATTACCACTGGTTGGAAAGAGGCATGCACAAAGAAGGCTTAATATAATAAAACATCCAAAGAATTTTTTCACAATTATTTTATTCCCCTTTGTAAAATTTAACTTTACTAGTTTACTATGGAGAATCGCCATAAAATAGAGGTACATTGTGGAAAGGCCCTATATAGAAGAAAAGAGTGGATCTAATGAGGATTCTGTGTTGCAGTTCCACTCTATGGTAGGGCGGATTATTTCTGCTTACTGCTGGGAATATAAGCCTGATATTAACAGTCATGTTCTTAAAGGTAGAATGCCTGTTATTTCAAGATAACGAAATCCTGCTCATATGAACAGGTCAATCGGTTTTTACTGGTTGGCCTTTTTTACGCTTGCCGTTGAAAATACTTGTACATGACATTTGTCATCTTCTAGTCATGACACCTGGTACTAATAAATTCAGGTTGCTTTCTTTATAATATGAAATAACGACAAATAAAAGGAAGTGCAATTGACTAATGACCTTGCAAAATACGAAAAACTTGAGAAAACAAATTGCTCCTTTTGAACAATCAACGACAAAGCAAAGTATATGGCAGATCGTCAATACCTTGGTGCCGTTCATCATTTTATGGTACCTAGCATATATAAGTCTTTCCGTTTCTTATTGGTTAGCTTTAATTCCAGCTGTGTTTGCTGCTGGCTTCTTGACAAGGATATTCATCATTTTTCATGATTGTACGCATCACTCATTTTTCAAGAACCGCCGTGCGAATAGAATAGTCGGTACGATCATGGGTGTTTTGACTTTATTCCCGTTTGATCAATGGGGACATGATCATTCTGTGCATCACGCAACAAGCGGTAATTTGGATAAGCGGGGTACAGGGGATATTTGGACCCTTACGGTGGATGAGTATTTGGCTGCACCGCTTAGAATTCGTTTTGCCTATCGTTTTTATCGCAATCCATTTGTTATGTTTGGTTTGGGACCGATTTATGTTTTCCTTCTTAAAAACAGATTCAACCGTAAAGGCGCTAGAAAGAAGGAAAAAATGAACACGTATTTGACGAATGTAATAATCGTCGCTTTAGTGGCATTGCTTTGCCTGGCAGTAGGCTGGCAGTCGTTCCTTCTGGTACAAGGTTCCATCTTCATGATTTCTGGTTCAGTGGGCATTTGGCTGTTTTACGTCCAGCATACATTCGAGGACTCTTATTTCGAAGTGAATGAGGAGTGGGAATATGTATTGGCGGCAGTGGAAGGAAGTTCTTTTTATAAGCTTCCAAAACTGATGCAGTTCCTTACTGGCAATATCGGATACCATCATGTTCATCATTTAAGTCCAAGGGTACCTAACTATAAATTGGAAATGGCGCACAATAATACGGAGCCTTTAGAGAACGTTCCAACGATCACTCTTGCGACAAGCTTGCGCTCACTCCGTTTCCGTTTATGGGATGAGGAATCCAAGAATTTTGTCAGCTTCAAGGACATTAAATATTTAACGAAAAAAAGTGTCCCCGTTCAAGTGAAATCTGAACTGTAACGGTCATTATCATTCCAGACTCCCTTCATAATCCTTGGATTTTGGGGAGTCTTTGCTTCATATTAGGAACTCGATAAAGGAGAGAACTTAAAATGATTCGAATTGTCATTGCAGAGAATCAGCAAATGCTGTTAGAGGCAATAAGTTCTCTACTCAATCTTGAAGAAGATATAGAGATTGTCGGGAAAGCCAGCAATGGGGAAGAAGCGATGGCCCTTGTCCGCCATTTACAGCCTGATGTGTGTATCATGGATATGGAGATGCCTGTAATGAGCGGACTTGAGGCAGCAGAAGCATTAAAGTCATATGCATGCAAAGTGGTCATTTTAACGACATTTCGAAAGACTGGTCATTTTCAACTTGCATTGAAAGCTAATGTAAGTGGTTATTTATTGAAGGATAGCCCGGGTGAAGAGTTAGCCTGCTCGATTCGCGGCATAATGGGCGGCAAGCGAATTTACTCCCCAGAACTTATAGATGATTCTCCCGGCAATAATGACCGGGAAATGGGAGTGTTAGGGCTGTTGGCCGATGGTCAATCCAAAATGGAAGCGTCCAATAAGCAAAGCGACACAATGGGGACAGTAAGGAAATATTTTTCGGCCATCAAGGATAAAATGAAGGTGCCGGCTGGTTAGGATTTGTTTCTAAAATCCTGTTGACACGTATTTTTAAATTGTGTACGATGGATTAAATTATAATATTGAAAATTCTGTGATGAAGAGAGTAGTTCATTTCGAAATGGAAAGCGAGTTAGGGATGGTGGGAGCCTAATGCAGGACGGATGAATGAAGCGCACTTTGGAGAAATTTCTTGAAACGTTTAGTAGGGAACATCGGGGAGTCACCTCGTTAACAATGGAAAGTGGTCACAATTTGTGGCAACTAGAGTGGTACCACGGGAATTCATGCTCTCGTCTCTTATTTAGAGGCGGGGGCTTTTTTGTTTAGGAGGGAAAATGTCGATGAATAAGCCAATTGCAGAATTGATTTCAACTGCTTTGAACAATGAAATGCCAGCAAGTGATATAGAAAAATTAATGGAAAAGCCTAAATTGATGGAATTAGGTGATGTCGCCTTTCCATGCTTTACTCTTGCAAAGAAATTCAAAAAATCGCCTCAAGTGATTGCGTCTGAAATAGCCCAGCAATTGAACAGCGAGTTGATTCAAGAAGTGAACGTTGTGGGTGGTTATCTGAATATCTTCGTCAATCAACAGATGGTGACGGAAAACGTGCTGCAAACGATATTAAAGGAAAAGGATCAGTATGGTTCTCTGCAGCCTGTACAGGAAAATGTCGTGATTGATTACTCATCCCCGAATATCGCCAAGCCTTTTTCCATGGGACACTTACGCTCAACGGTCATAGGGAATGCACTGGCTAACATTGCCGAAAAAAATGGCTACAATGCCGTGCGTATTAATCATTTGGGAGATTGGGGCACGCAATTCGGCAAGTTGATCGTCGCGTATAAGCTGTGGGGCGATAAAGAGGCCATCGAAGCTGCGCCGATCCAGGAATTATTGAAAATCTATGTGAAGTTCCATGAAAGAGCTGAAACGGATGAATCGTTGAATGAACAAGCACGCGCCAGCTTCAAGTCGCTTGAAGATGGGGACGAGGAAGCACTGGCGCTGTGGAAATGGTTCAGGGATGCGTCTTTAAAAGAATTTGAGACGATTTATGATTTATTGGGCATCCGTTTTGACTCCTATGCCGGCGAAGCATTTTACAATGACAAAATGGATGCTGTTGTCGGGGAGCTAAAAGAAAAAGGCTTGCTTTCCCTATCCGAAGGTGCCTATGTCGTGGAATTGGAAGATATGCCTCCTTGTCTGATTACGAAAACCGATGGGGCGACACTTTATGCGACGCGTGATTTGGCTGCAGCCATGTATCGTAAAAAACAGTATGGGGCGAAGAAAACATTTTATGTTGTCGGAAATGAACAATCCCTGCACTTTAAGCAACTTTTTAACGTCATTGAAAAAATGGGATATGATTGGTCAAAAGATTTGCAGCATGTAGCATTTGGCATGATGTTAAAAGACGGCAAGAAAATGTCGACACGTAAAGGGAAAGTCGTGCTGCTAGCGGATGTATTGGCAGAGGCGATCGAAACGGCGAAGCGCAATATTGAAGAAAAAAATCAAGCGCTTGAACAGAAGGAACTGGTTGCAAGACAGGTTGGTGTAGGGGCGGTCATCTTTAATGATTTAAAAAATAACCGCATGAACGATATTGATTTTTCATTAGAGCAAATGATGAATTTTGAGGGGGAAACGGGTCCATATGTACAGTACACATTTGCACGGATTTCCTCATTGCTTGAAAAAGGTGAATTTAAAGAGCAGGCAATCACTTTTGAAGCTTTAGGAGAATATGCGTGGCCTGTCATCCAGCTGTTGGAGCAATACCCGATCATTGTCCAAAAATCATTTGAACAAGCCGATCCTTCTCAAATCGCCAAATTCAGCCTGCATTTATCGCGTGCATTCAATAAGTATTATGCACATTCGAAAATCTTGGTTGAAGATGAATGGAAACAAATGAAGCTATCATTCGCTTTTTCTGTAGCGATTGTATTAAAGGATGCGCTAAGTTTATTGGGAATTTCTGCGCCGAATAAAATGTAAGTTCAAATATCCCTGTAAAAAAGAATCCATTTCGATCTTTCGAAATGGATTCTTAAAAATGATGACATCGAAGATCGTGATATAAAGTGAAAGATGGCGGGAACCCTATAGCGGGTGCCCGCCTTTTCGAAATGAAAAATGCCCTTACTCCCAAATGGGAATAAAGGGCATGTACCCGTGAACAGATCACGGCGATAATGAATTAATAAGCCAGGCTGAATAGGGCTTTGATGTGTGATAGATAGCGAACATTACTTGCTTCTTTCATCAATGTAGCCGGCAGGCCTTTAAGGGAAGTGTTATTGGCCCCAACGGTTGCCACCGCATCCTTACGGCCCAGGCTCGCAAGTGTACCTGAGTTTACAGGTGAAAATTCTTCAAGTTTCTTGCCTTCAAAGGCTGCATAAAGGTTGTATCCGACTAGCTCACCCATTTGCCAAGCATTTTGTGCAGTAGGGGCGTATGGACGGCCGCCTTCTGGAGGGAACGCAACGGCACTGTCCCCGACAACGAATACGTCAGGATGGGATTTGGATTGCAAATACTCATTAACGGTCGCTTTGCCGCGATCCACTTCAAGGCCTGATTCGCCTACGATAGGAAGAGCCGCAACTCCGCCTGTCCATACAAGCGTATTGGCCGTTATCGTTTGTCCATCTTTCAATTCGATTTGATTTCCTTTAACACCCGTTACAGGCAGACCTGTCAAGAATTCAACGCCGCGTGCTTCCAAGCTTGTCATCGCACGTTCGATCAAGTGGTCAGGCAGGACCGGAAGGATTTTTGGACCAGCTTCTACAAGCTTGATTTTCAAGTCCTTGAAGTCCACTCCGAATTTTTTGGCGATTTTAGGGAAATGGTCCACGATTTCACCGATTAACTCGACACCCGTCAATCCGCCGCCGCCGATCACGATGGTTGCGTCCGCTTCATTATTCGTTTGTGCATATTCGCGGATGCGATCTTCGATATGTTTGTAAATCTTGTTTGCATCGTTTACGGATTTCAGGACCATGCTGTTTTCCTCAAGTCCCGGAATGCCGAAGAATCCTGTTTGGCTTCCTAAAGCAACAACCAGGGCATCATAAGATAAAGTGGAACCATTGGCAAGTTTCACTTCTTTGTTATCGACGGAGAAAGACTTCACTTTGGAAATGATAAGGTCGATATCTTTTCCTTTGAAAAGCTTTTCCAACGGAATGGAAACGGCTTGTTCAGAAATGGATCCGCCTGCAAGACGGTGCAATTCAGTGATGATTTGGTGTGTTGGAAATTGGTTCACCACTGTAACCTGTACTTCATCTTTTTTGTAATATTCACGTACGGATAAGGCAGATAGCAATCCAGCGTAACCTGCACCTAAGATGACGATTTGTTTTGACATAGTTAATCCCCCGTCCTTACTGATTGAAAGTTTTCAAATTATTTTTGGTTTTTATGTTCTGAAGAGACTTCAAGAAAAGCTTGGGCGAAACGGAAAAGTTTTTGTGCTTGAGGGTCTTTCATCATTCTTAACAGACCAAAAAGACCGATCACGTCATGATTCACTTCAGCACGATCCTTGGCTTCGATGGCAGTAGCCGCAAGCCCTTTCACTGAATGGACTACAGGTGTCGCGATCTCTGAAATGGCGCTGACCGTATCATTTTTCAAAACATCATCAGTCGCAACCGATTGAGCGAAATCATAAGACTTTGTTAAAATATTCACTAATTCAGTTAGTTTTGGTAACTGCTCAACTAAAGTGTTCAATGATTCCTGAACCTCAGGCTTTAATAATTGGTCCAGTACATCTAATTGTTTTTGGCTGGCATTAAGTTGTTCAGCTTTTGATTGGGTAATCGTTTCTGACATATCCAATTCTCCTTTGCAATAAGCGTTTTGTTGATGTAAATAGAAAAACTTGTAAAATATTACACAATGTGTGGCAAGAAAAATACTAACAAAAATGTAATAAAAGCTAAACTATAGTATATCCCTTTAGTTCCATGAAAACAGCTGATTTTTAAAAAAAGATTCATAAAATAATCTTTTCTCGCTTATTTAAGTACAGATTCTGCTGGAAGATTCCATTCTTTACCTAAAATGGCCTTTGAGGGTGTCTAACAACATCGCCTGTCATACATATATCCATCTTGATTTGCCATCCTAAATGATGGAGGTGAAAAATGTGACTGATTCAGAATCTACACTTACAGAAGAGAATGATGATAAGAGGGGTAATAAACTGGTTGGCAGTATGGAATATACCAAAGCACAACTATTGGAAGGGATGAATGGAATTTCTGAAGTTTACCTCAAAAGCAGTGAGGAAGGCACATCGGAAACACCTGATAAATAATCATGTTGTGTAAGCATGGAGAAACAGTCAGGGGTACTTGATTTCACTGATTTTTGTACGCTTCTTAATCCTGAAAGTTGTTTGACTATTCTAAAAATAACCTTGACTTTATGATGGATTGACGTAAGATAAAGTATATAGCCATAGTGAACAGGGAGTTTTTATCTAGCGAATACTACTCTGTCATCGCCTTAAAGGGACTTGGTGATTTAAAAGATGAATGCTATAAATAACTGTCGAATCTAATAGACTTCGCTGCCCAGCGAAGCTAAACCTAGATCAAAAACCAGTTATATCAATGATTTCTTATTGATATGACTGGTTTTTTTATTTCATCATTCATCTTGTTCCTTTTTTGGCCTAAGAAAATCCAGCGGCTGGCTGACACTCTTTCACACAGTTCCATTAAGCGGTGAAATGGGCACGAAGCAATGTCAAAAGGTATGAATTTATTTTAAATCTTGTAGCAGAGGTGGGAATTAAATGATAGGTACGAAGCAAACTAGGCTCGCAATTGATGTAGGGGGAACATTTACGGATGTGTTCGTTTTTGATGAAAGCACGAAGGAAATTTCCATCACGAAAACATCGTCGACTCCTCTGAATCCCGAAATCGGCATTTTGGATGGAATTGCAAAGGCGGAAATAGATTGTGAAAATATTAAAGTATTTTCCCATGGTACAACAGTGGGCACCAATGCCTTGATTGAAAGGAAATTGCCAAAGACAGCATTGATCACATCCGCTGGATTTCGGGATGTATCGGAAATCCGCAGAGGAACCAAGCTTGAGTTATGGGATACATATGATGATGTAGCCAAACCGTATATCCAAAGAAGAGACCGTTTTGAAGTGGAAGAGCGAATCGATTTTGCAGGGAATGTCTTGACGGAAATCAATGAAGAGGAAGTACGGTCACTGGCAAGGAAATTAAAAAGGCGCGGTACCGAATCCATTGCGGTTTGCTTCATGAACTCGTATGTAAATGGAAGCAATGAGGCGAAAGTGAAACGAATCATCCAGGAGGAGCTCCCGGACGTTTATATATGCATTTCAAGTGAAGTCCTTCCTGAGATTTTTGAGCATGAGCGCATGAGTACGACGATCGTCAATGCGGTTTTAGGACCGACTGTCAGCAACTATATTAAAACCCTTGAAGGTGAAATGACTAAACGGGGGTATGAGGATGACATATTAGTGCTTCACTCCGGCGGAGGGGTAATGACATCCCAAACGGTACCCCGTTATGCGGCAAGGCTTGCAAGTTCCGGAATCGCCGCAGGTGCGATTGCCAGTAAACATATCGCCCAGCTTTGCGGGTTCAATCATGCCATCGGGCTGGATATGGGAGGAACGAGCACGGATATTTCCTTGATGCATGATGGTGATTTGCGGATTACTAAAGATTGGTATATCGAGTATGGATATCCGATCGGTTTCCCAAGTATCGAAATCTTGACGATAGGGGCAGGAGGAGGAAGCTTGGCTTGGGTGGATGAAGGCGGTTCATTACGCAATGGCCCTCAAAGTGCAGGAGCGGTTCCTGGACCTGCTTGCTATAGCAGGGGTGGCGTGGAACCGACCAATTCCGATGCGAACATTGTATTGGGACGACTTGGCACAAAACTATTGGACGGACAAATGGAACTTGATAAACAAAAAGCGATTGAAGTCGTGGATAAGATCGCCAAGAAATTCGATTATACGATTGAAGAAGCGGCGAATGCCATCACACGGGTGGCCAATGCCAATATGTGTGATGCGCTAAGGCTGATTTCAGTCAGAAGGGGATACGACCCCCGCGACTTTGCACTTGTGGCTTTCGGCGGGGCAGGCCCATTGCATGGGGCGTACCTGGCCAAGGAAATGGATATTCCGACTGTCATCATCCCGCCGCACCCGGGTGTTGCCGCCGCAATGGGATGCCTGTTGGTCGATGTTCGTCATGATATATCCAAAACCTATGTCAAGAATGTCAAGGATGTATCATTAAAGGATTTAGAGAAGGAATTCATCGGAATGGAAAAAGAGGCCGCGGCGTTATTGCAAGAAGAAGGGGTAGCTAAGGAAGCTTCCACATTGGTGCGCTATATTGACATGAGGTATATGGGACAGTGGCGTTCATTGGCGATAGAAGTCGATTGCCCGATTTCTTCAATGGAAGAGACACTTGACCGTTTCCATCAAGAGCATGAACGGGAATTTTCTTTCTCCGATAAAGAACAGACCGTGGAAATATACGGGCTGCTCGTTACGGCTATCGGAACTGTGCCAAAACCTGAGTTCCCGACTTATGAACCAGGGGGCACACTTGCTGATGCCTTGAAAGAAACGCGTGATGTCTATTTCGAAGAGGAAGGGTATGTGACTACGAACGTGTATAACCGGGAACTCATTCCGGCCTTTTCTGAAATCTCGGGGCCTGCCATAGTCGATCAGCTTGATACAACGACTGTCATTCCGCCAAATTTCACGGCAAAAGTTGATAAATACAGAAACTTGATTCTTTCCCAAAATAAATAAAAAGAGGTGGATCTCATTGTCGAATAAACAGTTAATGGACCAATCTGGAGTTGGAACAAGTTTAGATCCGGTGACATTTGAAGTGATAAAAAATGGCTTCGTTAACCTTGTGGATCAGATGGCTGAACAAATCCTTCGGACATGCTATTCCTTCGTCATTTATAATCGGGATTTCAGCTGTGCGCTTTGTGATGCAGAAGGGAATACAGTCATGCAAGGCACGCAGGATATATCGGTCCATGTTGGGACACTGCATCTAACGGCAAAGGCGGTGCTCGAGGACTTCGAGGGTGATATCCATCCCGGGGACGTATTCTTGGTCAATGACCCGTATCGGGGCGGTACTCATTTCAATGATACAAGGGTTCTCTTGCCAGTCTTTCATGGTAACAGGCTCATTGCATTCATGCAGACGAATGGCCACTGGGCAGATATGGGCGGCTCGACACCTGGCTCATTCGATATCAATGCCAAGGAACATTTCGGCGAGGGAGTAAGGATTCCGCCGCTAAGGATATATAGTAAAGGAACATTTCTAAAAGATGTGGTCAATGTGGTCGTTTCGAACATGCGCGTCCCTGAGGAACGTGTCGGCGATCTTCGGGCTCAAGTGGAAGCGGCCAAGGTAGGCGAACGCCAGCTGTTTGCCATCATCGAGAAGTATGGAATCGATACGACTTTGTCTGCCTTTGCGGAAGTGCAGAATTATGTGGAGCGCTTGGCAAGGGCCAAGGTTGCGGCTTTACCGAATGGAACCTGGGAAACCGTTGATTATATTGATATGGACCCGGAAGCCGGGGACGGCCTGATTCCGATCCGTGTTAAGATGACCATCACGGATGACGAGATCCATTATGATCTTTCAGGATCGCATTCTTATATCGGCTGCTTTTTGAATGCCGGTTTCGGGGCATCTTTATCAGCTGCATACTCGGGAACCAAGACATTCTTTCCTGAAATACCTCTGAACTCCGGCTTTTACAGGGTGGTGAAGATCGAGCTCCCGGAAAACTCCGTCGTCAATGCGCCGGCTCCGATTGCCGTAACCGGTTTTTGTTCAGGGGCCTATGAAAAAATCATGAGTGCGTGCTTCGAACTCTGGTCCAATATCATGCCGGAAAGAGCCATCGCATGCTCATTTAACCTGGAGTATTTACTTATCGGCGGTTGGGATCAACGCCAGGAGCAAGATAAATACTTCATGTGGTATGACTGGATGGCCGGCGGTCATGGAGGCCGCTATGACCGGGACGGTGTGAATGCCACTTCGCCGACATTCGGTTTGGGCCTAAGTGTACAGCCTTGCGAAGGGCAAGAAAGATTATCACCTGTCGTGACGATGAAGCATGAAATCATCACCGACTCTGCCGGGCCGGGGAAATACCGCGGCGGGTGCGGTGTAGAAAAGGGCGGTACACTCACGAATGTCAAAAACACCGTCATGTCCTATTGCTGTGACCGTTCCCGTTCAATAACATGGGGGATTTTTGGGGGACTGCCTTCTTCCCCGCATGGAGCATGGCTGAATCCGGGCAAGGAAGACGAACGCTATTTAGGTGCGATTTTCTCAAATGTGAAAGTGCAGCAAGGAGATTCCTTTGTACGCCCATCCGCTGGGGGCGGGGGACTGGGAGATCCGCTTGAAAGAAGTCCCGAAGATGTTTTGGAAGATGTGATCGATGAGTATGTTTCAATGGAGCGAGCCAAAAAAGATTATGGAGTCGTAATCAAGGAAATCGATAAAGATCTCGATTTATTCGAAATAGATGTTGAAGCAACAGAACAAGCGAGGTCGTATATCAGGAACAACCGTAAACAATGGCTTGAGGAAAACATACAAAGCGTCGAAGATAAATTCGCCAATGGCGAGCTGGATAGTCTGGATGTCATTCGCCAGTATGGTGTCATCATCGATTATGCAACGAATAAAGTCCTGCCAGAATCAACAAAACAGTTCCGTGAATCCATGAAAACCCGTTCATTGGCTTATTGGAAGTAACGTGAAAAAGGTTCCGAATTCATTCGGAACCCCTGACTGCAGATGAACTCGAAAAAAACGAGTTTGCCTGCAGTTTTTTTCTAAGAAAACTTGAAGTTGATTGGAACGGTTGGAAGGAGACCCCGAGGCTCAAGCCGAGAAGGCTCCCCGAACGCCCGCGGAAAGCGAGTGACTGGAGCGGAAAACAACCTTAATGGAAACCCATCAACTCCTTCACATGTTTACAATTATCTTTGGAAGTGAGCATTTCCAAGAGCATAAAGGCAACATCGAATGCTGTGGAAGGATTGTAGGATGTAATGATATTGTCCGTGATGACAATCGGTTCATTAACGACAATCGCACCAAAATCTTTTAGCTGACCCTGTCTTTTACTTGTTGGATGGTTGTATGTTGTGGCCTTTCTTCCATTCAATATCCCGCTTTTTCCTAGTGGGAGAGAACCGACACAGATGGTTGCTATGATTTTGTTCTTATCATGAAAATGCTTGATCACATCAAGAAACCTCTGATCATAGGCATCCTCATAGAAACCGGCTTCTTCAAAACCTCCTGGAATGGCCAAAGCATCGAAGTCATCAAGGTTCACTTGATCGAGGGTCAATTCGGGCTGCACGATGAAATTCCATGTGCATGTCAATTGTTCATGAAGTCCTGCCGTAACCAGATCAGTCGTACCATCACCCTCTAATTTATTCCAGCCCAATACATCTGTAAACACACTTGCTTCAACCGCTTCGAATCCATTGGATAGCAGCAGCAATACTTTTTTCATCGTGAATCCCCCTTATTTATATTTGTATTTATTATATAAAAAGCGAATTCCCTAATACATACGATAAATTACGTAATCATTTCATTTCAGTTTATTTTATAATGTATTTATGTGAATTCATTTAATAATAAAAAGTGGGAGTGATTGAATTGGATCGAACGGATAAAAAGATCCTTTCCTTGCTGGAGAATAATGGGCGCATGTCCATGAAAGAACTGGCACAGGAAGTTTCCTTAACGGCTCCAGCAACGAAAGAACGTGTGAATAAATTAGAGGAAAGCGGAGTGATAAAAGGATATAAAACGGAAATATCACTTGAAAAACTTGATAGGAGCATAACGGCATTCATATTATTCGAAACGGATAGATGCAAAGACTTTTATCAATTTAGCTTGAACCATCCGGAAGTATTGGAATGCCACCGCTTAGCCGGTCAATACAGCTATTTGATTAAAATAAGTACATTTTCCATGGAAACACTGGAAGACTTCGTCGATGAAGCCATTCAATATGGGAAATCGTCCACACATCTAATATTTTCTTCCGCATTGAAAAATGTTTTTTCTGGTGAGGAGATGTAACCGGTTTTTATTTTATATAAGGAGCAATTAGCAGGAAAAAACTCCACCCATATAGAAAGTAAATAGTAACAAAAATCACAGTTGGAGTTCAAAAAGGGAGTGGGGAAGAGTGAGTTTTGTTTATGAGGAAGAAAAGTTTATGGATTTCCTTTTGCAGAATAAAAGTGAGTTCGAAGAATATCTTTTATCAGCAGCGGTCAATGTCAGGGATAAAATCGAAGAAATCCTGCTGATTGGAAATGTCGACCTTTTGAATAATGCACATAAGCTCATCCGTTATATAGTGGAACGGAATGAAACGGATATGATTACCTTTGCCGAACAAGAGGGAGCTACATGGGCCACCCACTCCTTGACGCTTTCATTCAAGCTGGAATGGATTCAAGCCCTCCGCAGAACGCTTTGGACCTTTCTATATAAGTTTGAACAAGAAAAGAAAGCGTTTATTGAGGATTCCAAGGTCTTTTTTGATTTAGAGAAAATAGTGAATGAAAAGGTTGATGTATTTCTTAAATCCTTTTTCGTCAGTTACTCAGATTATAAAGACAAATTGATTCTCGCTCAGCAAAACTTGGTGGAAAATCTATCCGTCCCGATCATTCCAATCACTTCCACCACCTGTGTCCTTCCGTTAATTGGGACAATCGATTATTCACGAATACAGATAATCGAAGAAAAAGTATTGATGGAGATAGGGAAACTGCGGATACAGACATTGATCTTGGATTTGTCCGGTATCATCGAAATGGAAGTTGAGATGATCAATGACTTGATGAAAATCCTCGATGGAACGGCAATGATGGGGTGTAAAGCTGTTGTGACTGGATTACGCCCAGAGGTTGTTACGAAAATGATCCGTTCAGGGATTCAGCTCGATAATAAAGCAGAAACAATGGGTACGCTGCAGCAGGCTTTGAAGAACTATCTTATAGTCACCTAAATCTTGAAGTTGGGGTCGCCATGTTTGGTGACTTTTTTTTGTAGGTAATATGGAATATATAGGTAATTTATTTACCGTTTTTTTCGACTTGGATAAGTAATTGGAATGGGGAAACGGATGCTCCGAACAGAACCGAATAAGTTTCAGTTGATTTCGGGAATCCGCTCCCTTTCCGCCGACTGTCTGCCAGCCTCATCAAAGCAAACGTTTCGGGGGTCTTGGCTAGACATTTATTCGGCAGGAGTGTTGCAAATTTATTCACTTCAGCAAGGAATACACATATGTATCATGAGGGATACCATTTTGGTAAATATAACTCCTTAATATTCCTTCCTGAATGAAGCCCAGCTTAAGCAAGAGCTCACTTGATGGCTGGTTTTCCAGAAAAACGACCGCGCCGATGCGGGTTAAATCAAGGCCGTTGAAACCGTAAGCGATCATTTCTTTAAGAGCTTCTGTCGCAAATCCTTTCCGCCAATGTGCTGGATGGATTTCATAACCGATTTCCGCCCGTCTGTATTTGGGGCTATAGGCATGAAAACCGATGGTACCAATCAACTCCTTTGTATCTTTTCTTTCAATTCCCCATCGGATAGCACGTTTTTCACGATAGTTTTTCGCAAAAGACGCTATGATATCCTTCGCCTGTTCGACATTTTCCAATGAATCCTGGCCATAAAAGCGGGTGACTTCATCTTTTGATAAGCATTGGAAGACAGCTTCCGCATCCCCTTCATGAATTTCCCGAAAGCGTAACCTTTCCGTGTTCAATACAGGAAACATGTTTTTCCCTCCTCATATATCAGTTTTACATCTATTCGGCCTCCGCGACGGTTTTTCCTTTATTATGAAGTGCCTATTTTGCCGGTATTTTCGGTGGTAATCGGACAAGCTAACATTAGTTCAACATAAATAGCTTTGAATGAAGGGGAGATAGATGATGGGAAAAAAACATCGTAACCGTACCGGTTCACCGAAAAAGAATAACCATATTCCGAAAGCGGACATCATTGCAGAACATGAAGCACACGGTAAGGAATATTCTGCGAATAAACGAAAGAACGGCCCTGGTTCCAATACAGATTGAGTAAACTTAGTGACCGCTCTCGCCTTTAAAGGGCAGGGCGGTTATTTGTGTTTCTTGCCACCAAAGGGTTCATCCTATATCTTAAAGAATGAAGAAGCATTGAAGGGAGTTAGGATGATGAAAGCACTTGTCTTTGATGATTTCGGCGGGCCGGAAGTTCTGTCTGTAAGGGAAATGGCAGAACCTGAACATTCTAGAACAGCCGTGATCGTTCGAATGAAAGCAATCGGATTGAATTTTGCTGATGTATATAGAAGGAAGGGGAATTATCATTTGGTAGGTGATCCCCCATTCATTCTAGGTTATGAGGGGGCAGGGGTCATCGAATATGCCGGGGAAGATGTCCATCATGTGAAAGTCGGTGATCGTGTCGGATTCGCTGATGTTCCCCATGCCAATGCGGAGCTGGTTTCAGTTCCAGCTGATAAACTGTTACCTCTGCCTGAGGGCATTTCCTTTGAAACGGCCGCATCGGTTTTACTTCAAGGATTGACTGCCCAATATTTAACCCATGACAGTCATCAAGTTAAAGCAGGTGAAACCATCCTGGTCCATGCCGCAGCTGGTGGAGTCGGTCAATTATTGACACAGATGATCAAGATGAAGGGCGGTCAGGTCATTGGCTTGACCTCATCAAATGATAAAGCGGCTGTTGCCAAACAAATGGGTGCGGATCATGTTTTCCTTTACGGATCGGATTGGGTGGATTCCGCCAAAGCTGTAAACGGCGGTAAAGGCGTTGATGTCGTTTATGAATCAGTGGGACAAACCTTGATGGATAGTTTCGAGGCGACCAAGACTGGAGGAACTGTTGTATTTTTTGGGATGGCAGGCGGTGATCCAGAGAAAATCGATCCAAGAATGTTAATGGATACATCAAAAGCATTAATAGGCGGGGACCTTTGGAACGTCCTGACTACCCATGAAGAACGGACAAGAAGAACAGCAGAGCTGTTCCAATGGATTATGGCGGGGGAAATCCTCATCAAAGAACCGACTCTTTTCTCTTTGGAAAATGGGGCGGATGCACATAGACATCTTGAAAGCCGGAAAAGTTCGGGGAAAATATTATTAATGCCATAACAAGACATGTGGGCTTTCCATTTTAAATGGGGCCCATTTCTTTTACCCGTATAGCTGCATGCCTAGATTCAACACCTTATTCATACTGATGATCAAAACCTTTTTCAGTTCCTTTATATAGCCCCATTCTTAGACCTTTAGGATAACTCCAGATAAATAACCTTGCCCATGCAGGGGTCGTGGCCTGCCGTTAAAAAAAACGGCTGACCAAGTTCCCTTATCCACAAGATCCATATGCAACATACGAATTCAGGGGAGAAATCCACAATGGGCCAATGACCAAGCCACAATCGTCATTCTGCAATTCACAGTCGGCTTTCCTTACAAGCAAAAAAAAGAGAACGAATCCGTTCTCTTGGAAAACAAATGACATATTAAAAGGCGTACACCTTTGCTTTTAAGAGGAAATGGAAAGAACGTCGAGACGCTCCTTTTGGATCGCAAAATAGGATTGGAGGGTTTCCTTTTTCTTAGTGAGAGGGAAGTTCCGGTCAGCCGGGGCAACTGCATGATTGCCGTATTTAAGAAGCAAGGTCAACAGTCTGTCCAACTGGTCATATGTATCATTCCTGATGCGCGTTATATATTCGGCCGCGGCCTGCTTATCAGCATCGGTACTTTTCCTTATTCCTTCAGCCCGGAATTCTTCTGTCACTGTCTTTACACGGGAAATGAGCCACGTTTCGCACCAGTCGTTCAGTACATGACGGATGAAGTCTGCTTGATGGTATTTTTGGTGAATGGGCTTGATATGTTCAGCCATTTCCAAATCATTCACTTCCCGGCAGTGAGCTTTCTCGGAGATGTTTCTATGAAAATGAACGCGTTCAAGCAGGCTTTTGATGGATTCTGCCTGGTGGGCATACTTGACCATCTGTTCCAATGTTTCATTGTACATGATCTTGCTTAAATAAGCAGAGGCTTGTTTTGGGGCAAGAAGTAACTGCTCATTGGCAGGAATCGCCTGGCCAAATTTCTTAAGTGAATGAGAATAGACGAAACGGGCTAACTTCTGCAGTTCCTTTTGGATATCAGTGGAGATGTTTTTCGTTTCCTGCAGAAATGAACGGAAGATATATTTGCCTACCCGTTCCAATTCCCTGCATACAGAATCATTGATATGCCCAAGGTAGCCAGAGTTAAAAACCGTTCTCCGCAGCCATGTCCGTTCTGCCCTATTTTCCTTATACTGCTCCAAGACGCCTTCGGTAAAGATGAATACCAGAACTTCTTTCTTTGAAAAAGCCCTGCTAGCAAAAGAAATCGTCACTACATGGCCTAAAGCGTCATGGATGGCATCGACTGCATCCAATAAGCGCTTCCTCGTGAATGGCGAGTTGGAATCAGGAACGATTTCATGATAATCGAAAAGCACTTCTTCAGACTTCAAAACGGACATTCGGAAAGCGCCCATAAGCAGCAGCCGTTTTCCATGAATCGTTAAGGTTTTGAAAGCATCGCAATAAAAGAATCGGTATTTCTTGCAATAACGGTCTGTCTTTCTGTTATAGCCAAGATTACTTGCAGGACCAAGGTTAAACTTATATAAAGTATCTTCACCTTGATGAACAGGCACAAACACTTTTTTTAGTGATCCTTGTGGTGCGGTGAATTTAGTGATGATCTGCCTTAAGTACTTTTCTGTCGTTCCGACTCCTCGGGCCATCATATGAAGCGGGCTTTGGATGACCCCGTCCCAATCACTGTGGAGCAAGGCGTACAAGCACGTATCGAATTCAGTGGAAGATACATTTCTTAATAGGTATTGGTAAGTTTCTTCATAAATCATAAGGCTTCGGCCCCCTTTGGCTTTTATCTTTTTCTAGAGTCTATATAAACTTTGAATCGATAAAAGTAGCATCTTTGGAACAATTGATTCCGGTAGTTTTTTTACGTTAGTTCGATATATTTAAAAAATAGTAAATTAGTTGTACATAAGTGATAAAATGGGTATATGGGAACATACATGACAAGGAGAGATTTTTAAAACCATGATACTTTCACTGCTCGTTTTCATCTTGAAAGGAATTTTATTGAAAATGCCATTTGCGATATTGGGGCTTTCCTTGATTCCGCAGAGATGGACAAATGCAATCGCCAAAAAGGAGATACCTTTTTTCATTGAACAGGTGCTTAGACTTTTAGTTTCTGCTGCCATACTTTTTTTCGTTATCGATATCATGCTGCTGGACCTCACTCCCGCTGCATTCTTTTCGAGTTTTGCCATTATTCTAGGGCTCATTCTCATCATCGATTCAAGCATATATGTGTACAGTGCCAGTGAATCTTCAAGCACCCGACGGAATCGTAGGGGAAATGAAGCTTTGAAGCAACCAAAAACACCTTGGAATGTACATTTCAACAGTTTGCTGGGTGTCGTTTTGATAGTGGCATGGGTCATCATGCTGTTTTACCCGATCACATTTGCCGCTGATCTGCACGGATTGGCGAAGGTCGATAAGAAACAAGAGCTGGAGGAAGTTCAAGATATAAAAACCATGCCGCTTGTTACAGTGAAAATGGCTGACGCAAAAGGCGATGCAGCGATTAATAAAATAGAAAATGCATCATATTTCACTGAAGGCGAATACCGTCTAACCAATATCAATGATGAATTGGCTTATACATCCCCCATTGAAATGGACGGGTTTTTGAAAGCCGGGAAAGCGGAATACACGCCAGGTTATAATCTGATTTCCGCCGTATCGACGGATAAAGGGGCAAGTACTGTCAAAGGGAAGATGCTGTATGCTCCCTCACAGTACCTCGATCATGATTTGGAAAGAACCATCCGCAAGGCATATCCGAATAAAATCATCCATGATTCCTATTTGGAACCGAACGAAAATGGAAAGCCTTTCTTCGTAGCTTCAGTCGGACATTATTTGAAATACCGCAGCGGTCCCGTAGTGGACGGGGTGGTATTGGTGGATCCGGAAACGGGGGACACGAAATACTATCCAAAAGGAAAAGAACCTGAATGGGTAGATCGGACATTCACATTGGAAACAGCCCTGGAATATTGGACCTACTGGGGAAAATATGTTCACGGGTGGAAAAACCAGTCCCTGATTGGACCGAAGAAAGATGTCCTGATTCCTAATGAGGATAATATGCAAGTTACGTTTAACGAAAAAGGCGAATTGATTTATGTAGTGGACTTTACCCGGGCTAAATCAAAAGGCAACTCCAAAACCCTTGTAGGGTATGGTGTGTTCAATGCCAAAACCGGTGAAATGACGTACTATAAAGGCGTCACGTCCGTTCTGACTGGAAAGGAGGCAAAATCCAACGCAAATGCGAGTGAGTTTTTGTCTAAATATCCAGGCTGGAAAGCCACTAATGGAATTTTCTATACGATATACGGTGCTCCCACTTATGTGATTCCGGTTACAAAGGGCAGCAAGTTCCAAGGTGTGGCAATCGTTTACGCCAATAGCGATAATCCCCAAGTGGTTTTTGGGAAAACGAAAGACGAAGCTTTCCGCAATTATAAAAAACTGATTTCCTCTTTAGGGAAGGTGAGCGGTGTGACGCCTCAAAAAGGCTTTGAGATGAAAGAAATAAAGGGGAAGGTAATAAGGATCAATGATGCCAATCTCTCCAATGGATACGTATTCCATTTAATCGTCGAAGGCAATGCCAAGAGGTTCTCGGTGGACCCTGGTGTCAATGCGCTATCAGATATTGTGTTGACGAATGTAGGGGACCGGGTTGTGCTGAAGGTGATGGATATGGAAGAAGACATCGTTCCAGTCGATGAATTCACTAATCTGGACTTACCGAAGAAATGATAATGGACCGGCCGGACACCTGCCTGCCGTCTTCGATATAAACATGAAAAAAAGCATTGTTTTCAGCAATGCTTTTTTTCATATCTTCGTATGATTGTCATTATAAGTCCGATAGATTGAATGAATGGATGGATTCCATATAATATCCTTTTTGAATGACGGCTTTTATTGCGAAGTGCCCATTTATCCGTTTCCGCACCCGGTACAGCAGTGAAGCGATTTCTTCTGCCGTCACAATTTGCTCGGGATCACCGATTCTCTCTGGCCATACTTGCTGGACAATCTCTTCCTTAGAAATAAGGTTGTCCAAATTTTCATAAAGCAGCTTAAAGCAATTGAATTCCTTTGTCGGCATTTTAATGGGTGCTTCTTCATTGATGATCACGGTCTGAAGGTGCTCATTGATAGTGACGGTTTGCAGGAACTCGGGGTTCAACGGAGTGAAATCCCTTGTTAAATCGTTGTCGATGGAAATCATGAATTCAATCAGTCCATTGATCAAAGTAATCGAATCCCCCGGTTCAATGTGACAGGGATTGCCCGGCACGAGCGGCATCTGGTTCACCGAGGTACCGTGTTTACTTGCCAAATCCTCAATGAAGAGCTGTCCTTCCTCCATATAAATTCGGCAATGTTCCCTGGAAACGAAGTCATTGTAAAGCTTGAAATCAGCTTTGGAGTGCTGGCTTGCACGGCCGATCAGCAAGCTTTTCCCTTCAAAAACATAAGCGAATTCCTCGGTTTGGCCTTTGTGCAAGGCTCTTAATACAACCTTGAAAGTTTTATAGATCATTCACTTCATACCCCTTAAAAAGTCTGAATATTTAAATTATTTTTATGGATTTATCATTTTGGCTACATGGCTGTTTAGCGGGTTCAATTTTATAATTATAAATTATCAGTCGCTTACTTACTAACGAAAAATACAAATTAGGCATAAAGCCATTATAACAAAGTCGAATGAAGGATGAAGAAGAAACTCTATTTTGGCTGATGTTCGCTTTGACTGTGGGAGGAGTGCTTCCTCAAAGCCGGACAGGCAGCACCGGAAGAAGTTTGCGATGAAAATGTACCTTGCGCTTGTGGAAAAGGAGTTGACCAAAGGTGAGTATGTGGAGAGATAGGATAAATGCCTTCAGCATCCTGCTGATGATCATTAGTATGATCGTATATATTATTTTTCCCCAGCCCTTTACCCTCATTCTGTACTGTATATTTGGCATTGCCTTTATCAGCCTGACTTTACTGAATTAAGCCTATCCTTGAATGGAAGAGGGAAAGAAGACAGAAAAAGGTGGGAGGCATTCTGAAAACATGAATGCTCCACAGCAAGTTTCTGTTCACCTGATTGGGAAAATCATAGATGTAAAAAAAAGCTGCCGAATCACCGGCAGGCTCAAACTGTAGACAAATTCGAAGAAAGCGAGTTTGACTACAGTTTTTTTTCTTTGAAAAACGTGCCAGTTGATTTTAGAAATCCGCCCCCTTTCCGCTGACAGTCTGCCAAGATTCATCAAAGCAAGCGTCTGTGGGGTCTCGTTTTCGGCAGGAGTGTCGCAATTTATTCAATCCAAATGAGGGTTTTATCCATTTAAAAAAGTAAAAAAACATGAAGGATAACCAAGTCTTCTTTAAAATCATGGTTCGGGATGGGAGTTATTCTTTTTAGATAAGTATGAGATTTTCAAACAAGTTTGATGATTTTGGTGATCCTTATGCCATTAAAGCACCCGATTCTGGAGTATTGAAAAAAAGGGGCCATCCTTTTTTGGACAGCCCCCTTTTTACTAATTATAAAATCTCCAGTAGTACATTGGTCACTTCAGAATGTTACCATCTATGTTTGAGAGAAGGTATCTCTAAAATAAATCGGCTTTCAATCTTTGAAAACTATGAGAATACTGCAATTTTACGTGCGATAGATTCTGTTAAACGAGATGCTACTTTTGGAACGGCCCATTTAATAATCGGTGTTAACACCGCACCAGATAATCCGCCTGCATGGACTTCCACCGTACAAGTCATTAGTGTTTTACCATTAACATCTTCTGCAGTGAAGCGACCGCTTCCTGTGAAATTATCGGATAAACCTTTTAGTTCAAACTTAATATTTGAAGGTTCATTCCATTCGGTAATATCTACTTGCGCTTGTATTGTCTTTTTAATACCTTTCACACTACCTTCAAATGTCCAAATAGATTGCTTATCATTTATGATTTCATGTTCTTTATAGGCTGGTACTGTCGTTGCCCATTTTTCGAGATCACTGACATAATCCCAAACTGCTTGTACGTCTGCTGGAACTACTACAGTATGCGTTCCCGTTGCCATTTTGATCCCCACCTTCACTATGTATGAATTGTAATTTACATTTCTACAAAATAATTATTACATAAAAAGCATAAACTTACACACTATTTATACATGGCTTTCCTTCTTCCAATCCTCCACAATCAACTTGTTCATTAGTGCCCCTTTAAATTCAGATGTTCTTTCCTTTTCCTATAAAAACACCCCTTTAGATAAACATCCAAAGGGGACACTTAATAGCTTAGTTGCCAATTATGAAACAATAGTTTTTTTCATTTTCGCCGAAATATAATGTGTGACATTATATAAAAACAGTTAGTTTTGGAATTCCGCTTTAGAGTATCGTTTTATGAAAACCTGGGAGTCATCATGGATTTAATGCTACTTTAAAAGAGCCATTTTTATGAAGAAACGGTATAATTAATTGGCAGAAGTAGACATTAATATGGACTGCAACTGAGTTTTATCGTGTGTTTTAATATGAATCTTGAGGGAAAGAACATGTATACAAAAGTCAAAATAAGAAAAGGAGAAACCATGTCTAATGAAACAGGATGGAATTTAGACAATAGCTATGCGCGTCTTCCGGAAAAGTTTTTCACGAGCACGAACCCGACTCCTGTACGTTCACCGGAGTTAATCATTCTGAATGAACCTTTGGCGGATACTCTAGGTTTGAACGTTCAAAAGCTTCAAAGTGAAGATGGCGTGGCGGTGTTTGCCGGAAACGGGGTTCCCGAAGGTGGTTCGCCTCTTGCCCAAGCATATGCTGGGCATCAATTCGGACATTTTAACATGTTAGGGGACGGCCGGGCGATATTGCTTGGCGAGCAGGTCTTGCCAGAAGGCGGGAGGGTCGATATCCAGCTGAAGGGCCCAGGAAGAACGCCATACTCCCGCGGGGGCGATGGCCGGGCTGCACTTGGACCGATGCTGCGGGAATACATCATCAGCGAGGCGATGCACGGACTCGGCATTCCTACCACCCGAAGTCTGGCAGTTGTGACGACAGGTGAAACGGTAATCCGTGAAACCGGGCTGCCTGGTGCCATCATGACCCGTGTGGCATCGAGTCATCTTCGTGTCGGAACCTTTCAATTCGCTGCAAAATGGGGCACGCTTGAGGAACTCCGGACACTTGCCGACTATGCCATTAAGCGTCATTTTCCGGACATTGAAGCCGATGAAAGCCGTTATCTTTCGCTGCTGCAGGAAGTGGTCAAGCGTCAGGCTGAGCTCATCGCCCAATGGCAGCTGGTTGGCTTCATTCATGGGGTGATGAACACCGACAACATGACGATTAGCGGGGAAACCATCGACTATGGCCCATGCGCCTTCATGGATGCCTATGACCCTGCAACGGTATTCAGTTCAATTGATAGACAAGGCCGCTATGCCTATGGCAACCAGCCGATTATTGGGGGATGGAATCTTGCGCGATTCGCTGAGTCCCTATTGCCGCTGTTGCATGATGACCAGGATCAGGCCGTTACACTGGCCCAGGATAAGATTTCTGTTTTTAGCGATCTGTATCAAGCTAATTGGTTAGCGGGAATGAGGGCGAAGTTGGGGATATTCAATGAAGAGACCCAGGATGAAGCCCTTATTAATGGCATCCTCAGTATGATGAAGAAGCATGGTGCCGACTATACCAATACGTTCCGTGCTTTGACCTTTGATAAAGTGGAGGACACGGTCCTTTTCGGGACATCTGAATTCGCTCAGTGGCAAGAGCTTTGGCAGGCGAGACTGGGCAGGCAGAAGGAATCGAAAGAATCTTCGGCACAGTTGATGCAGAAAAGCAATCCGGCAGTGATCCCACGGAACCACCGGGTGGAAGAGGCTTTGGAAGCGGCAGTGGAACAAGGGGACTACAGCGTGATGGAACGGTTTTTGGATGTTCTTGCAAAACCATATGCACACTGCGAGGAACAAGCTGAATACGCCGCACTGCCTGAGTCAACAAAGCCATACCGGACCTTTTGCGGTACCTGATTATAATGGAGATTATGAAGGAGCTCCCGAAATTGAAGTGGATTCTTTGTCTACTTCATCTCGGGAGCCATTTTTTTATTTAGTAAAAAAGTTTTGTTTGAAGAATGTCCAGGGCACGGTCGATATCCGCTAAATCTTCCTTTGATGCATGTTGCAGCCGGCTTTGGAAACGGGATTCCACGATTGCAAAAGCCTCGTTCATCATCATTTCCCCCTCTTTGGAAAGGCGGATATATTGTTTCCGTCTATCTTCCGAATCACTTATTTTTTTAATTAAATTCTTTTCGCTTAATTTTTTCAGTTCACGGCTCGTGTTAGGCATGGAGATGTGCTGACAGTCACTGATTTCACTTGGTGTGACAGGCTGACTGACTGTTATATATTCAAGGATTTTATATTGTACCGGCGTGATGGAATCGGATTTGGCGTTTTGGGTCAATTCGTGTGTCACTTGATGTACGGAAGTTGTAAATGCGACCATTTTTTCAAAAAGAGCTTTTTTGTCCATAACTTTCACCTCTTTAGTGAAGATATCAAAAGTGTTATCAAAATACAATTATCATTTGACAACAAAAAGGAGGTGTTGTTATATTATTGTTATCAATTGATAAGTAAAAAGGGGGTACGTCATGAACGTGCTGGTCATCTACACATACCCAAATCACAAAAGCTTAAGCCATGCTTTTTTAGAAAAAGTCATCAAGGGCAGTAAGGAGAATTCGAACATAAAGGGGCTGCAGGTCTTGGATTTATATGAAGAGGGCTTTAATCCGCTCCTGGAGTTCAATGAGCATAAAAGAAGGCGTGATATGCATCGTGATCCTCAGCTTGAAAAATATAGAAATCAAATTACCTGGGCCGACAAGATTGTCTTTGTTTATCCAATCTGGTGGGGGAGGCCTCCGGCCATGCTGATGGGATACATTGATCAATTATTTTCCGCGAATTTTGCTTACAGGGATAAAAAGGGAGTGTTCCCAGAGGGTCTTCTAAAGGGAAAGTCGGTCGTATGTGTGTCCACGATGAAGGGACCTGCAAAGTATCCGCTTCTCTGGTTGAATGATGCGCATAAAATTTTGATGAAAAGAGCGTTATTCAATTTTGTCGGAATCAAAAAAGTGAAGTTTTTCGAATTCGGTAATATGGAAAGCCCAAAGGGGAAACAGTCTCAAAAGCTGGAAAAGGTTTATCGGTATTTCAGGAAGGTGGCAAGCTAAGTTTTAGTGGGATTCCAGGCGTAGACAAACTAGTGATAATTGGTTTTGCAAACGGTTTGTTGATTTCCGCTCCAGGCACTCGCTTTCCGCGGGCGGTCCGGGAGCCTCCTCGGCGCTTTTGCGCCTGGGTCTCCCTTGGACGCGCTTTTCCAGCAGGAGTCTCGCACCTTCGGTTCAATTAACTTTGCTTTGAAATATAGTTAATACCCCTATACTGTCTTGATCTATAAAGATTAGGCTTTTTTTATTTTGTGATATGGACACCTCTGAAAAACTCGGTGCCAAATACACGCAGAGGTTTTCAGAGGTGTTTGTTATGTAACCACTTTGCCATCCGCCTTCTTGATCAATCCCGTTTTGTTTTCACGGGCCTCCATTTTTTCTTGATGAGGGTAAAGATCATGCAAATCACCAGGATCGTCAATGAAGCCAATCCGCTGAACCAAATGCTTTGGAATTCACTTACATAAGGCTTGATGATGTATGAAGCCACAATGGCCAGGACCGCGCTTATCGGTATGTAATCCGCGACTTTCCCCTTGCTGAATACGATAACCAGGATTGGGGCGAGCAATGCCGAGTATATATTGCCTGAATAAAATAAGAGCTCCAATAGGTTTGGGGAATAGAAGAGTGTAGCAACGAAAATCAATCCTCCAATACAGATGGAAAGCAGGCAGGCCATCCTTATTTTTTGCTGGTCGCTTTTTTTTGTTTGTAATGGTCCAAGAATATTGGCTACGATCAGGCTTACCAATGAATGCAGGCAGGCACCGAATGTTGAGGTGATTGCACTGAAAGCGCAGAGCACAAAAAGGATGAAAAAGAATGGTGTCGTTATTTTGTTTGCCAATCCAGCCAGGATCGAGTGTATATCAGTGAAGCCGCCCGTAAAGATAACCATGATGAACAGGGATGAAAAGGAGAGCGGGAATATGATCCAGATCAGGCCGGATAAAGAGAAGGTTAAGGGGACCTTTTTCATTTCCAACATGAATAATCGCTGCCATGATGTCAGGTCAAAGAAAAACTGGCCGAACCCGACAATAAGTCCTGCAAAAAGAAAACTCCATAAATCATACTTATTGATTACGAGCATGTATGGATGGTATAAACGAATCCCATCATAAACAGGCTGAATCCCTTCCTTGACGAAAAAGTATAAAGGAATCAAGATTACCGCGGCAAACATGAAGATGACTTGAAATGCGGCGAATCCATGAATGAGCTTTAACCCGCCGAATCCAGCATAAAGGACACAAAAGCCGAAAAAAAAGAACAATCCGACATACAGCGGGGTATCGAAAAGAAACTGACATAGGGTGGACGCAGCCATTCCCTGAATGAATAAGATGTGTAAACTGGTTATGACCAGAATCACGATCAATATCCAATATCCAAGGGGATGAAGCCGGGCTTTTAAATAGTCCCCGATGGTCAACCCCACGGGGAAATCCTGCCGAACCCTCTTCCCGATGAAGCTGAACATGGACAGGGCGATCGCTCCCATCAGGGCGTATCCAATCCCTCCGAAAACTCCATACTTCACCATCGATTCGGGGGAGGATAATATCGTGGTTCCTGTCACCCAGCGTGCCAGCAGGGAGATGATCCCTAAACCCATCCCGATTTGAATGGGGCCTTGAACGTATTCTTGAAATGTACGTGATCGCAATGTTCATTTTCCTTTCTCGCGGAACTCCTTGGGCGTGATTCCCTCTATCTTCCGGAATAACGTGCTGAAATAATGCTGGCTATTGAAACCCGAGTTTTCAGCGACGTCTGATATGCTCCAGCTGGTGTTATTGGTCAAGGCCCTTTTAGCGGCCTTTATTCTATAGTGCATTAAATATTCCGAAAAGGAAGTGCCGACTTCTTCATGGAATTTCCTGCTTAAATAAGTCGGATTGGTGTGCACTTCACGAGCGATGTCCGAAAGGGAGAGTTTTTCGGCATAATTTTCGTGAATGAATGAAAGGGAATGGTGAATAAGGGTTGAATAGTTTTGAGACGATTCCCTTTTGTCATACTTGGCCAGGACTTTATGCAAATCACTTTCTATGACGGGTTTCGTTAAATAATCAACCACGCCTATCCTGATGGATTGCTGGGCATAATCGAAACTTTGGTGCGCGGTCACCATTATGATTTCGACTTCTTTGTTCAGTGCCCTTAGGTCTTCACCAAATTCAAGACCAGATCGCCCCGGCAGATTAATATCAAGGAAAGCGAGGTTGATTTTATGATTTTGGTTGAGGGTCAGTGCCTGACAGGCATCAGCAGCTTTGTGAAACGTCCAAAAAGGGTATAAGGATTGAATCATATATTCCATTTGTTCAAGGACCAATGGTTCGTCATCGACTAATAATACATTCATTCCGGCTCCGCCTCCTCCAATTTCTTATCAAAAACAAGTGGCCATGATACCTCTACCTTAGTTCCCGATTCATTAGAAGCTATATTCAATTGCGCACGGTCATTGAAATACAAATATAAACGTTTTTGGATATTATCGAGTCCATGGCCGCCTTCGTCCGTAACGGAAGATTCATTTCCCATTAATCCATTATCCGCCACTTCCAGATATACCATCTGTGAATCCAGATAGAACCGGATATGCAGCAGGGCTTCCCCCACTTTTTTTTCCAATCCGTGTTTAAACGAATTCTCCACCAATGTCTGGAGGATGAAGGGCGGGACAAGTGCGTTTGATAATCGTTCCGGGCACTCCATGTCAATCTTGAGCCGATCACCGAAGCGAAGGGTCTGGATGTCGAGATAATGTTGGGTATACTGGATTTCCTGGGAAAGGGGGATCAATGGTTCTGATGCTTTATATTTGAATTTCAGGAATTGTGAAAATGCCTCCAATGCCCGTATCAATTCAGCTTTCCTGTTCAGGCGGGCCAAGCCCAGTATGACATTCAGCGTATTGAACAAAAAGTGTGGCTGGATTTGCTGGTTCAATTTATTATACTGTGCTTCTTGCAGTGCTTGCTCCAGGCGGATCTCTTTGTTTTTATTTTCAAGAAGGTCAATCCTTTTCTCGAATATGAATAGAAATAAAAGAGCGATAGCCCCCATGATGGGAGCTAAAATGAAGAGCATGATAATTAATGTGAATCCTTCGTAACTTAGCATGGAGAACCTCTGCTGGTTATATTTTTAAATAACTTGAATGATTCTGTTTATTAATATCTTACTAAAGACCTCTTCGGAAATCTACAGCTTATGACACGATGTGACAAGCCACTTGATGATTTTGTGCCGATCTTTTTAGTTCGGGCAGCTGTGTTTTGCAGATATCCTGAACAAAAGGGCACCGTGTATGGAAGCGGCAGCCGCTTGGAGGGTCGATGGGTGAGGGGACATCGCCCGTCAATAGGATCCGTTCCCTTTCATGCACAGGATTCGGTACTGGGATGGCCGATAGCAATGCCCTTGTATATGGATGCTGCGGCTGTTCGAAAATGGACTTTTTATCGGCTATTTCGACTATCTTTCCGAGATACATGACCATTACCCGATCCGAGATATGCCTGACCACGCCTAAATCATGCGAGATGAAAAGAAAGGTGAGGTCGAACTGGCGCTGTAAGGATTTTAATAAATTCAGCACTTGCGCCTGAATGGAGACATCCAGTGCAGATACAGCTTCGTCACATATGATCAATTTTGGGTCCACTGCAAGAGCCCGCGCAATGCCGACCCGCTGTCTCTGGCCGCCGCTGAATTCATGCGGGTATCTTTCCATGGATTCCGGTCTCAGACCGACATGTCCCAATAATTCCTCAATTCGGCTCTTTCGGTTTTCTTTAGGCACTACATTTTGAATGGCCAAAGCTTCCCCGAGAATTTGGCCGATCGTCTGCCTCGGATTGAGGGAGGCGAATGGGTCTTGAAAAATGACTTGCAGATCCTTCCTGGTACGCCTCATTTCTTTTTTTCCTAAACTCAGTAAATCCTTATCCTGAAAGTGAATGCTCCCGCTTGTTGGTTCATCCAATCGAAGGATGGCCCTTCCGGTAGTCGACTTTCCGCAGCCGGATTCGCCGACGATGCTTAAGGTCTCGCCCTGATGGATATCGAAGGTGATGTCATCAACGGCTTTAACATGATTGATGGTTCTTCCGAAAAAACCGCCCTTGATCGGAAAATATTGTTTCAATTGGTCCACTTTAAGCAGAACCTTTTTCTCTGCAGCAGGTACTCCCATCATTACATTCCCACCTTCTCTTGAGCGTCATATTCCTTCTCCCATTGGGGTGTGAACATCCAGCAGCTGACCTCGGTGCTTGGCCCGATAGCTTGGAGATCCGGTACGGCCCGCTCACAGATGTCTCTCGCATGTGCACAGCGGGGAGCGAAGCTGCAGCCCTTGGGCATGTTGTAAGGACTTGGAACGGTCCCGGGGATTGTAGTCAGTTCTTCCTGGTCCATGTCCAGACGCGGAAGGGAGTTCAATAAGCCAATGGTGTATGGATGTTTTGGGTTTGTGAATATTTCCTTGGCCAAAGTGTATTCGACGATTTTTCCAGCGTACATGACGGCAACCCGGTCACAAGTTTCGTATACGACACCCAAATCATGAGTGATCAAAATGACTGCCGTCCCGAAATCCTTTTGCAGCGTCTTGATCAGTTCGAGGATTTGAGCCTGGATCGTCACATCCAGTGCTGTTGTAGGTTCATCCGCTATTAAAACCTCAGGATGGCAGGCAAGTGCCATGGCGATCATGACCCTTTGCCTCATTCCGCCGCTTAGCTCATGCGGCTCCTGTTTTGCCCTTTTTTCGGGTGAGGGGATGCCGACGAGCCGAAGCATGTCGACCGCTTTATTCCATGCTTCCTTTTTTCCCAGCTTTTGATGGAGCCGGATCGCTTCCGCAATTTGCTCGCCCGCTGGATATACAGGATTCAATGATGTCATCGGTTCCTGAAATATCATCGAAATTTCATTCCCGCGTATGGACCGCATCTGTTTTTCAGACTTCGTAAGCAAATCCTCGCCTTTAAAAAGGATGCTGCCACCGGCAATCTTGCCGGGTGGCGATGGAATGAGCCTTAATAATGATAGAGATGTTATGCTTTTCCCGCTTCCCGACTCCCCGACGATTCCAAGCGTTTCCCCTTTATTAAGGGAGAAACTGATTCCGTTGACTGCTTTACTCGTTCCTTCGTCAGTGAAAAAGTGGGTCTGCAGATTTTTTACCTCCAGAATTTTATCATCAACCTGTTTCATCATCATACCTCCTTAGTTCAAGTCTATTCTTTTGTTAAAGTATCGATAGAGGACATCCACTGCTAAATTCATGAATACGAAGATAACGGAAGCAATGAGGACCCCGCCTTGGACCATCGGCAAATCCCTCGTTCTGATTGCATCGACTATCAATCTCCCAAGTCCATTGATGGCAAAAACGGACTCTGTCAAAACAGTGCCGCCAAGGAGTGCGCCGAACTGGAGGCCAACGACTGTAATGACGGGGATAAGCGCATTTTTCAGGCCATGTTTATAAATGATGATGTATTCTTTTAATCCCTTGGCTCTTGCGGTCCGGATGTAGTCCTGGCGAACGACTTCAAGCATGCTCGACCTGGTCATCCTTGCGACAATGGCCGCTCCGCCTGCCCCAAGGGTTATGGCTGGGAGTATCATGTGCCTGAAAGTTCCCCAACCTGAAACCGGAAACAAATGAAGGTTCACGGAAAAGAAGTAGATAAGCATGAGGCCCAGCCAAAAACTAGGTAATGAGATTCCCAGTAAAGCAACGATCATGATGGAAATGTCAGCTGCCGAGTATTGTTTGGTGGCCGAGATGATTCCTGCAATCATTCCAAGCACGACGGTTATGAAAATGCTGGCAAGTGCCAGTTCAAGGGTGATGGGCAAGCGGACCATGATTTCGTCCAAAACAGGGCGGCTGCTGCGGAGTGATTCCCCGAAGTCGCCTTGAACGGCATGGAGGATATAGTCGACATACTGATAGAGGATTGGACGATCCAAGCCAAGCTCATGCCGCAGCGATTCAATCGTTTCTTTAGTTGCTCCTTCACCAGCAAGCAGTGTTGCCGGATCTCCAGGGACCATTTGCATGATGAGGAAAACAACAAGACTCACTCCCAGTAAAACCGGTATGGTTTGAAGTACCCGTCGGATAATAAATACGAACATTTTCTCTCCTCCTTATTTTTTCATTCTTGGATCAAGGGCATCTCTTAGTCCATCCCCGAAGATGTTGAATCCAAGTACCAGTGTTGATATCGCTATCCCCGGAAACAAAGCGATGTGGGGGGCGCTGAACAAATAATCCCGGCCGCTGCTCAGCATCGCTCCCCATTCTGGCGAGGGCGGCTGGGCTCCAAGTCCCAGAAATGATAATCCGGCTGCGGACAGAATGGCCGTTGCCAGACGTAATGTGGCTTGAACGATGACTGGTGATAGAATATTCGGAAAAATATGCTTGCATATGATCGTGATGTCAGTGGCACCCAATGCACGAATGGCATCGATATATTCCAGCTTCCTTACTGACAATGTGGAGCCGCGTACAATCCGGGCAAACATCGGTATGGAAAAGACGCCGACCGCTACCATTACATTGATTAAACTTGGACCAAGGGCACTGATGATGGCAAGAGCAAGCAAAATTCCCGGGAAAGCCAGCAGAACATCGACAATCCTCATGATGACGGTATCGATCCATTTTCCGTAATAACCGGCTGTTAACCCGAGGAGTATGCCAATGAACGCCCCGAAGAATACAGAGACAAACCCGACCGTTAATGAAAGCCTTGTCCCATATAATAATCTGCTTAAAATATCCCTTCCCTTATCATCCGTACCCATCAAATGTTCGGCTGACGGAGGCTGGAGTTTGTTGACTAAATCAATTTCATACGGATCCTGCGGTGAGATCAAAGGTGCAAAGATAGCCAATAAAATATAAAAAAGTACGATGTACCCGCCTACCAATGCCAATTTATTTCGTTTGAATTTTTTATAAAAAGCCTTCCAGTGTCTTAGTTTCGGAGATTTTCTTTCGTTTACATTCAATTCGGTATTATTGATTACGACCTCTGGCTTCATTGGACTTCCTCCTTTTCTTTCATTCAATTTATTCAAAAAAGGAATTGAAGTAAATATGATGCGGAAAAGCAGTAAAGATAATTTAAAAATGAGTAAAGATTCTGAAAATATAAAATTCCGTTTTTTTTTATAATTTACATTAAGCCCGATGTACCCGTAGCTGAAAGTTACTTGGAGAAACAAAGGGAGGATGAAAAGGGAGGAAATAGAATGAGAAAAGGTATGATTGGGTTGCTTTTTGCCTCTTTATTAGGCATCTCATCCATTTTATCAGGGTGTGCAACAGAACAATCCGGAAGCAAGGAAACAGAGGAAAAAGCGAAAGAAGGAGGAACGCTGATCGTCGCGCGATTATCTGACGCGACCACCTTGGACCCTCATTTCATAACAGACATTCCATCTGCAAACGTCATTTATGAAAAGGTTTATCAAACATTGGTCGTTCCTGACAAAAACATGAATCCTAAACCGCTCCTCGCAAAAGAGTGGAAACAACTGGATGATGTCACGTGGGAGTTCAAATTGCAGGAGGGAGTCAAGTTCCATGATGGGGCACCATTCAATGCTGAAGCGGTGAAAACCAATTTCGACAGGATACTGGACCCGGCAACAGCTTCGCCGCAGGCTGGTAAATTGGAAATGATCAAAGAAATTAAAGTCGTTGACGAAACGACCGTACAATTCAAGCTGAAATATCCTTATGCTCCGCTGTTATCGATTTTAGTAAGTAATGAAGGAAGCATCATCAGCCCCAAAGCCATTAAGGAAAATAGTGACAAATTGGCTCAAAACCCCGTCGGTACAGGACCATTCGTCTTTAAATCGTGGAAGCCTGGTGAAGAAATCACACTTTCGAAAAACAAGGAATACTGGGGGGATAAGCCTAAGATCGATGGGGTCGTATTCAAGGTTGTCCCTGAAGATGCCACAAGGATTGCGATGATTGAAACGGGTGAAGCACATGTGACAGATCAAGTGCCAGTCACGGAGATTGATAGGATCGAAGCGTCGGGCACGATGGATTTATATCGCACGGAAGGACTTGCCGTTGAATACTTAAGCTTCAATGTTAAGAAAAAACCTTTTGATGATGTACGGGTCCGCAAGGCGGTCGCTCATGCCATCGAGGTGGATTCCATTATCAAAGGGGTTTATAACGACGTCGGTACGAGGGCAAGTTCAACAATGAGCCCAAAGGTGTTTGGTTATGATCCGGATATAAAAGGCTACGACTATGATATTAATGAATCGAAGAAGCTCTTGACTGAAGCAGGGGTCAAGGATGGTTTGGAGTTTACATTGACGACGAGTGATCGCAAGGAAAGGATCAATATGGCCGAGGTGATTCAATCCCAGTTAAAAGGGATTGGAATCAAGGTCAAGATTCAAGTCCTTGAGTATGGGGCTTACATTGACGCGACAGCCAAGGGTGAGCACCAGGTAACGATAGGCGGCTGGGGCAATGCTACCGGGGATGGAGATTATAATCAATTCAATCTTTTCAATACTAAATCCCAAGGTGCTGCGGGAAATAGTGCATTCTACAGCAACCCGGAAGTGGATAAATTGATTGAAAATGCACGTAAAGAATCGGATGGCGATAAACGTAAGGAACTATATTCGAAGGCGCAAGCCATTGAAAGGGAAGAAGTACCATATGTTCCTATCCGTAATTATGAACACTTGGCCGTATATGGCGAAACGGTTAAAGGACTTTGGCTGAATCCGGCCAATTATTTAATGCTTGATGATGTAACCGTGAAGTAGGAATTCATCACAAAAAGGAAGGCAGCATAAGGACGTTATGCTGTCTTCTCAATTAGGAGGGGAAAATATGATAGATTTACTGCTAATCCATGGGACCGTGATAACCATGGATCAAGATAGGAGAATTCTCCCGGATGGCGCCGTCGCCATACATCAAGGAAGGATTTTAGCCGTTGATTCCACCGAAAAACTGAAATTGCAGTATGAGGCTGTAAAAGTCATCGATTGCAGCCATCAATGCATATTGCCGGGATTGATAGATGTTCATGGGCATGGGGGTCATTCCATGTTCAAAACGATCGCAATGGAGAATATTGATTTTTGGATGCCGATCATGACGAATGCGTATAAGCATTTTGTTACAGATGACTTTTGGTATTACGAAGGAAAGCTATCCTCCCTTGAGAGATTGAAGGCGGGCGTGACGACTGGAGTGAGCGTGTTAGGATCCATGCCGCGTTCCGATGAACCGATTTTTGCCATCAATCATGCAAAAGCATACGCCGAAGTGGGGATCAGGGAAGTGGTATGCACAGGTCCTTGCAATCCCCCATGGCCCCATTCATTCAGCCGGTGGGTTGACGGAAAGAGAGTGGTGAAGGAAGTTTCTTATGAAGAAGTGTTACAGGGGGCGGAAGCTGTAATCGAGGCGCTGAACCATGCGAATGAAGACCGCACGAGAGCCTTCATAACACCATTTGTCATCGTGACATCCGTGGATCCCTCCAATCCCACATCTCCTGACAGGCTTTATGGTCTGACTGATCATGACCTTTATCAGGCGAAGAAAATAAGGGAGATTGCCAGGAAATATAACACACGCATTCACTCTGATGCCTTTGGCGGGATGGTTCATTTAGCGATACAGGATAAGGAAAATGCCCTATTGGGTCCAGATGTCCATTTACAGCACTGCCGGGGCATTTCCTTCGATGAGGCAAGAATACTGGCTGAAACAGGTACCAACGTCAGTGCATCACCTGGATTTGGCCAGGTTCATGCCCGGACCCCGATAACTGAATTATTGGAGATGGGTGCAACTGTGGCAATCTCCACGGATGGGACTTCCCCCTCCACAAGTTTCGATATGTTTCAGGCAATGAGGAAAACACAGTTTGTTCACCAGGCAGCGCTTAGGGACTACTATTATTTACCGCCGGGCAAGCTGTTGGAAATGATTACGATAGATGCTGCGAAATGCATTGGCTGGGATGATGAAATAGGCTCCCTTGAGATCGGGAAAAAAGCGGATGTCATTACGGTCAATCTGCATCAGCCTCATCTGACCCCTGAATTCATGCATGTTCACCGGCTTGTATTTCAAGCAGTGGCGAATGATGTGGAGCATGTCATCGTGGATGGGAAATTGATCATGGAAGGGAGGAATGTACGGACGGTCCATGAAAGTACAGTGCTGGATGAAGCGAATGAGGAGGCCTTTTCAACGATAAAGCGTGCGGGGCTCGAAAAGTACATGCAACCGACGAAATATTTCTGGGGCCATGCCAGGGCATATGTAGATGAAAAGCGATATGACGAAAGAGAAGACGCTGCCGCGATGGTGAAAGGGGAATAAGATGAAAACCAAGCTTAAAGGAAGATATGTAATTGGGTATGATGGATGCGATCATGTCATTTTGGAAAACGCGGAAATCGTTTATGAAAAAGAAACGATTCTGTATGTCGGAAAAAATTATCCAGGTGAAGTGGACGAAGTAATGGATGCCGGTAATGCCATTATCAGTCCCGGGTTCATAGATTTAAATGCATTAGGGGACATTGACCATGATATTTTACATTTTGAAGCCGATGCCGACAGACAGAAAAACCTTCTCTGGTCAGAGAATTATGTTAAAAGCGGACATCCTGAATGGATGACTGGGGAAGAAGAAGCGTTTAAATCACTATATGCTTATTCACAACTCATTCTTCATGGCGTGACGACGGCGATGCCCATTACTTCCGTTTTTTATAAAAGCTGGGCTGAAACCTATGATGAATTGGCAGCTGCCGCAGAGCATGCAGCTGGATTGGGGTTAAGGATTTACCTTGGACCGAGTTTCCAATCAGGAATGAGAGTCGTCCAGCCTGACGGGAATATTAAACTGCATTGGGATGAAAAAGCCGGGGAAGCGGGTTTATGGAAAGCGGTCGAGTTTGTGGGAAAATTCGATGGGGCTTATGAAGGCATGGTCAGAGGGATGTTTGCACCGGAACGTATAGAAACCCAAACGGCAGATCAATTAAAACAGATTAAATATTACAGCGAAAAATTGGACGTACCGATAAAGCTGCATGCTGCACAAGGAAGTTTTGAATTCAACACCATTTGGAAAGCCCATCAAGTTACACCGATCAGATATTTGTACGACCTTGGCTTTCTAGGACCAAGAACAGGAATCCCGCATGCCCACTTTGTTTCAGGATATAGTAAAGCGAAATATGGACAGGGTGATGACTTGGCGCTGCTCCGAGAAACGAATACAACGGTGATTCATTGCCCTCTGATCATCGGGAGGCATGGGGAGGCGTTAGAATCTTTTGCTAAATATAAACGGGCTGGGATCAATATTGCCCTTGGAACGGACACATTCCCTCCTGATATGTTCCAGAACGTTCGGGCAGGCAGCATGCTCTCACGGATGGTGGAAGGAGAAACGGAAGGCTCTGTCTATGCCGATTTCTTTCGGTCAGCCACACTGGATGCGGCCGCTTTTCTTGGCAGGAACGACTTAGGACGCATCGCAGCGGGGGCCAAGGCGGATATCATCGCGATTGACTTGGACGGTTTTCATATGGGGATAATCGATGATCCCATCCGAACCATGTTCGTAAGCGGTTCTGGAAGGGACGTTAAATTATCGATCATAAATGGAAAGGTAGTCATGAAGGATCAAATGATCCCCAATCTGGATTTGACGGAAATCAAATATAAGGGGCAACAATATTTTAAGAAGATGAGAAGAGGATATATGGAAAGAGATTATCAGGAGCTTCCCGAGAAAGAATTGTTTAAGCCATCATTCAAGGTCGTGGAATCGATAAGCGAGACGGAAGCTATCCTTGACAACAAGTAAAGAAAATGAAAAACATAGTAAAGATATTCGAAAAGAATAGTCAGAATATTTACTATAATTAGATAAATGTTCGAAAAATGAAATTGGGAGGTAGAAGACCATGGGGTTAAAACGTGGGACAGGTAAGCTTTTTCTAGTCATGATCATGGCTATCATCATTACGGGCTGTTCGTCTAACAATGACGTAAACACAACGGCAAGTGATCCGAACCGGGCATCAAACGAAGGGGGTACATTGGTCATTGCCCGCTTATCCGACGCTGAGAATTTGGATCAGCAGTTCATGTCCACGATTAACGCCGCTAGCGTCACTCACCATAAAATCTATGAAGGTCTTGTACAACGGGATGAGAATAGTGAGATACAGCCAATGCTAGCAGAAAAATGGAAGCAAATAAATGACACGACATGGGAATTCAAGCTTAGGGAAGATGTAAAGTTTCATGATGGCACGCCATTTAATGCGGACGCAGTAAAAAAGACGTTTGATCGACTATTAGATCCGAAGGTCGCTTCTCCGAGGGCAGTAGTGTTCGAAATGGTAAAAGAGGTGAAACCAGTTGATGAATTTACCGTGCAATTCATTTTAAAGGAACCGTTTTCCCCCCTCCTTTCCATATTGGCGAATCACGAAGGCGGAATCATCAGTCCGAAAACGATTGAAAAGTACGGCAAAAAGATCATCCAGGAACCGAATGGCACCGGTCCTTTCGTTTTTGATTCATGGTCCCCAGGCCAGGAAATCACATTGACGAAAAACGACAGCTATTGGGGAGACGAGCCAAAAGTGGACAAGGTCATCTTCAAGGTCGTCCCGGAAGATTCCACGAGGATATCGATGATTGAAACCGGTGAAGCGCAAATCGCAGAACCTCTTCCCGTAGCTGTCATGGACCAGGTTGAATCTTCACCTGCAATGGATGTTTACCGCAGTGAAGGGTATGGTACCGAATATTTAGGGTTCAATGTCACTAAAGAACCGTTCAAGGATGTAAGGGTCCGCAAAGCCATCGCCCATGCCATTGAAATGGACTCGATCATCAAGGGTGTCTTTAATAATGTCGGCGTGAAGGCGAACTCCTTGATGGGCTCTAAAGTATTCGGTTACAACGAAGATCTAAAAGCCTATGATTACAACCTGAAGGAAGCGAAGAAACTGATGGCCGAAGCCGGATATTCAGAAGGCTTGGATGCAACCATCCTGACAATGGACAGTAAAGAAAGAGTTAACTTGGCCGAGGTCCTGCAATCCCAACTAAAAGGTATCGGGATTAATTTGAAGGTACAGGTGATGGAGTACGGTTCCTTCGTGGAACAAGTGAATAAAGGGCAGTCGGAAATGTTCATCATCAGTTGGAGAAACGCGACCGGCGATGCTGATTATAATCAATATAATCTATTTCATACGGATTCACAGGGAGCGGCCGGCAATACATTCTTTTACAGCAATCCAAAGGTTGACAGTTTAATAGATACCGCCAGGAAGGAAAAAGAAGAAAAGAAACGCAAAGAACTATACGCAGAGGCACAGGAAATCGAGATGGGTGACACCCCGTATATTCCTGTAAGGGTCATAGAAAATGTCGCTGCGGTCGCGAAAGATGTTAAAGGATTTTCAATCAGCCCTTCAGGCTATCTGGAAATAAATGACGTAACGATAAAGTGATGCGCAAATAAGAAGAAAAGGTTCATCCATTAGGGTGAGCCTTTTTCTTTGGCACAATAAGTAAAAATAACATAAAAACGAGTAAAAATTCTGAAATTATTTGTTGATTTTTAGAACTATAATGAAAGTGATGCATATTCAATCTGAAGTGGAAGGGTGAGTTTAATGTCTCAATCATATTGGTTGACGAATGTACGCTTGGAAAATGGTTTTACTTATAATGAAAATGAAACGATCACCGGCACTGAAACCGGAAATTACCACATCAAGATTGAAAATGGAAAAATATCCTCGATTTTATTGGCAAAGGAATCGATAACGGATCAGGACCCGCAGCATGATGTACACGGTCTCCTGATGGTCCCCTCATTTAAGGAAATGCATATCCACATTGATAAAACCTACTATGGCGGTCCGTGGAAGGCTTGCATGCCTGCCATTAATGGCGTGAAAACCCGGATAGAAGAAGAGCAGGTCTTACTGCCCGAATTATTGCCTACCGCTAAAGTAAGAGCGGAAAAAATGCTGGATTTATTATTGGACTTCGGATCTACCCATATACGCACACATTGCAACATTGACCCCGTCATCGGTCTGAAAAACTTGGAAGCCACCATTCAGGCTCTGGAAGGATATAAGGATAAATTGTCGTATGAAATCGTCGCATTTCCACAGCATGGACTATTACGCAGCAATTCCGTCGGATTGATAAGGGAGGCCATGAAGAATGGAGCGAATCTGGTAGGCGGCGTGGATCCCGCCACCATTGATGAAAATATAGAGCGGTCGCTTGAAACGATCATGGATATCGCGGTTGAACACAATTCCGATATCGATGTCCATTTACATGATCCGGATCATCTTGGACTCTTCACGATGCAGCGTCTCGCTTCACTGACGGAAGAGGCAGGCTGGCAAGGAAGGGTCACGGTTAGCCACGCAAGCGGTCTGGCAGATCTATCAGTCCCGGAGGCAACGGGCATCGCCGAAAGGTTTTCGGAAACAGGAATATCGATTACATCCACAGTGCCGATCTTCAGAACGATTCCCATCCCCTTGCTTCATGAAAAAGGGGTGAAAGTCGAATTGGGTAATGACAGCATCACTGATCATTGGACACCCTTTGGCATCGGGGACAATCTGGAAAAGGCCGGACGCCTTGCCGAGAGGTTTCGCATGATTGAAGAGCGTTCCTTAGCGCAAAGCCTGCAATTCATAACAGGAGGGAAGACCCCATTAAACCAAGACGGGGGCAAGGCATGGCCTAATGTCGGGGATGAGGCGAATATCGTGTTGCTTGAAGCCGGCTGTTCTGCGGAAGCGGTGGCTAGAAGGGCAAAACGTGCCGCTGTCATCTTCAGGGGCAATGTTGTCAGCGGATCTATTTCATCTTTTGAGACGACAGGTGTTTAATCTTTTTTAAAGAGAGTGATTTGATGAATGAAGCATACTGGCTTACAAACGTTATACTTGATAGTGGATTTGTTTTTGAGAATGAACGAATTGACCGGTCGAAGACAGCTGCCTACAATATGTATATAAAAAATGGGATCATAAAGGAATTGCAATTGGCTTCAAGTATGCCTTTGAAAACGGATGACCCTGTTCACGACGCGGGAAGGCTGCTTGCACTTCCTCCTTTCAAGGAGATGCATAACCATCTTGACAAGACTTATTTAGGACTGCCATGGAAATCATGCACTCCGGTTCCGAATTTGATCGAACGTTTAAAGTTAGAAGCCAAAGAGCTTGCTGAACTGGCTGAAACCGGTCGGCTCCGGGCTGAACGGATGCTTCAACTATTGTTAAGCGGCGGTGCGACGCATGTAAGGACGCATGTTAACATCGACCCTTACATCGGTATGAAGAACTTGGAGGAGATTCAAATTGCATTGCATCGTTTCAAAGGGAAAATGACGTACGAGATCGTTGCTTTCCCGCAGCATGGACTGTTAAGAACGAATTCAAAAGGATTGATGAGACAAGCGATGAAAGAAGGGGCGTCTTTGGTGGGCGGCCTGGATCCAGGGGGCGTGGATAATAATATAGAAGCTTCCTTATTTGAAATGGTCGATTTGGCCGTTGAATTTGATGCGGATATTGATATTCATATACATGATCCCGGTCATCTAGGTTTTTATACGATCAAGAAACTGGCTTCCTTGATCGATGAAGCAGGGTGGAAAAACAGAGTGGCCATCAGTCATGCTTTTGCACTTGGTGATGTTTCAGCAGGAGAATCAAATGAACTGGCCTGTGAATTATCAAACCTTGGGATAGCCATCATGTCTACAGTTCCGATCAACCGGGTCATTCCGCCGATTGATTCACTGCATGAAAAAGGTGTCCATGTTGCTCTCGGATGCGATGGCTTTTATGACTCCTGGTCACCGTTCGGTACAGGAGATATGCTGGAAAAGGCAGGCCGGTTGGCCGAAAGGTACAACTGGAAGGACGAGTATGCATTGTCCCAATCCCTCCAATTCATTACGGGAGGGGTCAAGACACTGGACCTTGAAGGAAATCGTTTATGGCCGAAAGTGGGAAATGACGCAAGTATGGTTTTTGTGGATGCATCATGTGCTGCCGAGGCGGTTGCCAGGAGATCGAAGCGTGCTGCGGTTATGGTCAATGGAAATCTGGTTTACGGCGGACTCGATCGCGAATCTGCCTTAGAGTCGAATTAAAGATCTATTTTAAAGAAGGGATGAAGATCATGAATACAATCTATTGGTTAAAGAATGTTCGTTTGGAATGTGGTTACCAAAAAGAGAATGAAAGAGTAACAGGAACGATGACCGGGCTATTTCATCTGTTGATGGAGGATGGAAGGATCACGAAGATTGTCAAAGATGGGGAAGCCATACATGATGATTTACCGGTGGAGGATGCAAAAGGATTGCTTGCGTTACCATCCTTCATCGAAAAGCATGTTCATCTTGATAAGACACTGATGGGGGATGTTTGGAGAGCGTGCACACCTTCTTCAAGTGTCATTGAACGCTTTGAAAATGAGAAAAGGGTTCTGCCTTCCATTGCAACAAGCACCCGTCAACGTGCAGAATCTTTACTGGAAATCCTTTTAGCTTCCGGCTCTGCACATGTACGGACGCATGTTGATATTTATCCGGAAGTGGGATTGCAAAACCTAGAGCAGGTACAACAGGCGCTTGCTGGCTATTCTCATAGACTCAGTTCAGAAATCGTCGCATTTGCGCAGCACGGATTGTTGCGGTCCGGTTCTGTCGAGCTTGTCAGGGAAGCATTGCGAAACGGGGCAGGAATCGTCGGGGCGGTCGATCCAGCCACAGTCGATAACAATATTGAAGCATCGCTGGTTCAAATGATGGATTTAGCAGTGGAAGCGAACGCCGATGTGGACTTGCATTTGCATGATCCAGGCCATCTGGGCACATTCACCATGAAGCGTTTGGCAGATCTGACCAAGCAGGCGGGCTGGGAAGGCAGGGTAGCATTAAGCCATGCTTTCGGTATCGGGGACGTGTCCAAGGAAGAAGCCCGTGATCTGGCTGACATTCTTAAGGATGCGGGGATTTCCATCGTCACCAGTGTCCCTATTAACAGGCAGATGCCCCCTGTCGATTTATTACATGAAAGAGGGGTTGAAGTATCAGTAGGAAATGATAATATCTTTGATGTATGGTCCCCTCTTGGGAATGGTGACATCTTGGAGAGAGCAGGAAGGCTCGCAGAACGTTTCAAATGGGTTGATGAAGTCTCACTTTCCCGGGCACTCGGGTATATAACCGGCGGAAAAACCCCATTGGACGAAAAGGGTAACCAGGCATGGCCGAAAGCGGGGGATGCCGCAAGTCTGGTGTTAGTTGACGCAAGCTGTTCTGCAGAGGCAGTTGCCAGGCGTTCTGAACGTAAAGCGGTCATTTACAAAGGAAACTTGGTTTCCGGTTCACTCTATAAACAAAAGCAGTCAATTGAACGGTAAGACTAACCCAAAAAGGATTTCTGGATACTTCCGGATTTCCTTTTTCGTTTTGGTTATGGAACGGCTTCCATGTACTTTTACTTGCTTATGTTATATGCTGTGGAAGTGATTTTTTTTCTATATTGGTTAAGGACCCCCTCCCATGTCATTATCGTTATTTCCCCGATATCGTTTAAACGGACTGGCTTCTGCTTGTCCATTTGCCTTGCAGCCTAAGACAAGCAAACAAATTAGCAGGGAGCCGCAGTCTTTGTTACTATTAATGGTAACGTTATCATATCGCATGCCCCCGTCCGGGGATCGCGTTTATAAGCATGGTGCTCTCTTATCGCCTTTTTCAAGGGAAGGGCAATGAAATTCACCATGGGCTTCAAAAGTATCATGTTCAAAGGAGATGGAATCTATGAAAAGTTGGAGTTCTTCTGTGACTCTATTTTCTTCTTTTCAATGGTTGTTTTTTATTTTTGCAAATACGGTAGTAGTGCCCATATCGATTGGAGCAGCTTTTGATCTTCCTCCCAATGTCACGGAAATGACCATGAGAAGCTCGCTCATCTTCACTGGGATCGCTTGCGTGTTTCAGGGGTGGAAGGGGCATAAGTATCCACTCATGGAAGGTCACTCCGGTCTATTGTGGGGAGTGATGTTGAATTTGGGGTTATCAGCACCGTCCATAGGGCTCGGTTATGCTGAGATAGGAGGGGGAATTGCTACTGGCCTCATTGCAGCTGGCATCGTGACCCTCATTATTGCTGCCTTCAACCTGATTTCCTATGTCCAGAAGATTTTCACTCCCATGGTCATGACGGTTTATTTATTCCTTCTGACATTCCAGCTCATCTTTGTCTTTTTCAAGGGGATGCTGGGGATTACGGAGAATGGGGAAATTAATATCCCGGTCAGTTTCCTATCAGTGGGGATTGTACTTTTAGTAAGTATATTAAAGATAAAAGGACCAAGGACCATTAGCAATTTCTCCATATTGATCGGAATCATGGTGGGATGGATCTTTTACGAGCTGCTATTTCCGGAGGCCGGGGGAGAAATGGGATCGACGGGTTCCGCTTTTTCACTTTTCCCATTAGGTGCTCCAAACCTGGAATTCGGGATAATAGCGATTTCCTTTTTTGCAGGATTACTGAATTTGTGCAACACATTCGCTTCCATCCAAGCCGCATCGGAATTGATCGGCGATGAAGCTGAACACAAGCAGTATCGCAATTCTTTATTCATGACTGGCGGTTTTACCATTTTCGCCCCGTTGCTTGGCCTTGTTCCGTATACACCTTTTACTTCATCCATCGGGTTTTTGCAGAGCACTCAAATCTATGAGCGGAGGCCCTTCTTGCTTGGAGGCATGTTATTGACCATAATTGGGCTCATTCCCCCTTTCATCTCTTTCCTGGCCACCATGCCGATAACCGTCGGGAATGCCGTATTGTTCGTTGCGTACCTTCAGCTGTTCGGAACGGCTTTCAACAGCGTCAAGGGCCAGCATTTCACTTCAGACACGATATTCAGGCTTGCCGTGCCCGTATTGATTGGCGTGAGTTTGATGAATATCCTGCCTAGTGCATTTTCGAATGTTCCCACGCTTTTACTGCCATTTTTGACGAATGGGCTCATAATGGGCGTATTGATATCGATCGTGCTGGAAAAATCGGTGAACTGGAATCGTTATGAACAACTAGAGAACTAATTGGAAAGAGTGATGTGTGGAAATCCTATTAAGCACAAAAGGTAACTTCTTATAAAAGATTCTATACATGAAGAAATGCCTGATTGGTCACGGCAGTACATAAGTGAATCTCCCATCAATAAGGGGCAATCTTTATAATAACGATTTTTTCATTGTAAATGACGAAGAAAAAAGTTACTTGTAAGGCAATTAATATGAAAACCAGAAGGGTGTTGGGGACCTTCTGGTTTTTTTGATTGTGTTTAAGGTTTAACAATTTTATAGCATAGACTTGTTCGATTTGAGACATCAAACTTTCTATAAAGATTTTGCAAATGTCTTTTTACTGTATTAACACTAATGAATAGTTCGCTGGCAATGGTGATATTGGTATGCCCTTTTAGAACCAGTTGTAATATTTCTGCTTCTTTTAATGTTAAATCTGGTTGTTTGAGATCTTGGGAACTGGCCAGGTTCTTATTTTTCAAAGGATTAATTAGGTTTTCTTTGAAAGCGCTTACAGTGTGATTGGGGAAATCACTTGTTTTTTGCGATAAGAACCTGGAAATAACCTCTAGACACATAATATCGGATGTACTAAAAGGCTTCTCCTTTTTGGATCTAACGAAGTTCAGAAAACCTTTAATACTGTTTTTATCATATAAAAAAACACCCACATCATAATAAAATCCATATTTTAGCATGAAATCATTGTAGTATACACTTTTTTCATATAATTCAGGAGGAAGTAAATCAAGGTTTTTTATAACAGTCTGTTTACTAGCTTTTTGCATGGTATATTTTGGTACTAGCAAATCTAATTGATAAAAGTTATTAAGATAATCATCCATAACATTTTTATCTATATTTAACGTAATAGGTTCGAACAAGTCATTATTATCATCACATAACCAAAAAATAGATTGGCAGTAACCGAATAAATTTTCGAAAGTCTGCAGTACTTTTTCACGGAAATTTTCATCGGAAAAGGTGATTTCATCCATAAAAGATAAAATTTTTTTGTAGCTGCGGTTAGACATTTCCTTCATAGGCTTTCCTCCATGTTAATTTTTTTTGATTATATAACATTTTAAAATAAAATGAATTACTTTTTGATATAAAATGACCCATTTGGGTAATAGTAAATTTTCTGATTTTTCTGGATAATATAAAAATACTTACATGTAATTGTTAATAAATTAGAAAGGCTTTTTAAAATTAACCTAAGGAGATGAAAGAAACCGCAGTGTGTGAGGTAGGAAGATAAACATCTCCTTATCAAAATTGAATAAGTGGATGCATAGTACAATTTTGATTTTGATTTAAGGTTATTTGAAGGAGAGTAATGTTTATTTGTATAACATTTCTGTGACGGTTGATGAATTTTTGTATGTTTTTGTGTTGAAACGCTAACTCTTGCTGAAATAGAAGCACTATAAATGAGCATATTTCAGCCTGCATTACTTAAGAGTTCATCATCCGTGTTTAAAAACCATAAAAATGTAATCGCTTTCCAACGCTGCGTGTAAACAAATTAGGAGATTTTAGCTTATTCAAGATATGCATCACATAAGGAAACCTAGCAATCTATGTCTTTTAAAATTGGTTAGTCTTTTCGAAGTTTGATCAAAAAAATAAATAAGAGGTGGAGAAAATGAAAAAATATCAACTATTTATCGATGGAAAATGGATAGATTCACTCTCAGGAGAAACATTTGAAACGATTAATCCTGGCACAGGAGAAGTTCATGCCCTTGTTTCGCAAGGGGGCGAGGAAGATTTAAACCATGCAGTTAAAGCAGCTCGAAAAGCGTTCGTATCCGGACAATGGGCGACTATGTCTCCTAGTGACCGAGGTAGACTTCTGTATAAAGCAGCTCAGAAAATGCGGGAGAATTCAGACTTTTTAGCGGAAGTAGAATCAAAAGATAATGGTTTACCAATCAATGAAACCAAGCATATAGCGCTTCCCTCTACTATAGATGTACTGGAGTTCTATGCAGGACTTGCAAATAAGGTTCAGGGCGATACATTAGCATCACCTCACAATCGTTTCAACTACACACTAAAAGAACCATTAGGTGTAATTGGCGCCATTGTCCCTTGGAACTTTCCTTTAATGCTGACGATGTGGAAATTAGCTCCTGCTTTAGCTGCTGGAAATACAATTGTTATTAAGCCAGCAAAAGAAACATCTACAAGTATTTTAGAACTGGCTAAACTGTTCCAAGAGGCCGGTATTCCTGATGGGGTGATTAATATTGTAACCGGTCCAGGTTCAACCGTGGGATCTGCTTTAGCTTCTCATCCAGACGTCGATAAAATTGCTTTTACGGGGTCAACGGACACGGGTCGCTTAATTATGCAAGCAGCTACAAAAAACTTGAAACCGGTTTCTTTAGAACTGGGAGGGAAATCACCTAACATTGTATTTGACGATGCCGCTCTTGAAGATGCAGTTAATGGAGCGATGTTCGGCATTTACTTTGCACAAGGTCAAGTTTGTGCTTCTGGTTCTCGTTTATTTGTCCAAGAAAGTATTTATGATAAATTTATGGATCTTTTTACTAGTAAAGTACAATCAATACGGGTAGGAAATCCCCTTGAAGAGACAACACAAATGGGTCCGCAAGTTTCCGCACAACAGTTAAAGACGATTGAAAAGTATGTAGCGGTTGGTCTTGAAGAAGGTGCGGAATTAGTGACAGGTGGCCAAAGAGGCAAGAAAAATGGATATTATTTCACACCTACCATCTTTGGGGATGTAACCAACGCAATGAAAATTGCACGTGAAGAGATATTTGGGCCAGTTGTGTCGGTTATTCGCTTCAAAGATGAAGAGGATGCTCTACGACAAGCAAATGATACCATTTACGGTTTAGCTTCAGGGATATGGACCAGTGACTTAAAAAGAGCTCACCGTATGGCGCGCGGTATCCAAGCAGGAACTGTCTATGTGAATACGTACAGTATGCTAGATAGCACAACTCCTTTTGGGGGAATGAAACAAAGCGGATTTGGTAGAGAGTTAGGGGCACAAGCCATGGATATGTATACACAATCAAAGAGTGTATGGATTGATTTAGGTGAAAAAGGCTTAAATTGGTACGGTGGCTAAGACTATATTTAGCTAATGAAAGTTAAAAATAAAAAATGAAAGGAAACATTCTATGAAAACAAAGCAAAGAACTTTCAAAGCAGCAATTATTGTAATGACTGCACTAACTTTCATAATCTCTCCTAACTCACTAATCCATAATAACCATGCTTCTGCTCATGGCGGTGAAGTGGAATTAATTAAGCTAGAAACAGCTTTAGAAGGTACTGGTGCAACTGTTAAATCTGATTTTTGGAGTTTTTTTACAAAGAAAATCACCATTGAAAAAGATGATACGGTCGTAAAAATAAAACCTGATTCCGATAAAGCGTATATTAATGGAAAAGAGATTACACTGGAATCAAACGTGATAGAAAAAGGTGAGAAAATCTACGTAACTCATCATTTTGTGAATGAAGTTCTCCCTGATATCAAACAAACAGCTAAAATAAAAGAAGCTTATCATCCTTTAGATCCTTTAACTCCTAAAGAAATTAAAGCGGTGGTTAATGTAATCAAAGAGGCAGGGAAATATAAAGATACTCTTCGTTTTACAGAAATTACACTGAAGCTTCCCGAAAAAAAGAAAGTGTGGGAGTGGGAGTACGATAAAGAGAAAAAAGACAACGCATTTACAAGAAAAGCAGAGTTCATTGCTTTGAATGGCAAACAAGTTATTGAGGGTGAAGTGAATATATCATCAAAAAAACTAGTTTCATGGAATGAAATGGACGGCGTTCATGGCATGTTAATCCTAGATGATTTTGCTACTGTTCAAGGAGCCATTGAAGCAAGTGAAGACTATGCAAAGGCGCTAAAAAAGCGGGGGATAGATGACCCTAAAAAGGTCGTTGCGACCCCTTTGACAGTAGGTTATTTCGATGGTGAAGATAAATTGGAGCATGATAAGCGTCTATTGAAAATAGTATCTTATTTGGATACAGGGGATGGTAATTTTTGGGCGCATCCAATTGAAAATTTGGTCGCTGTTGTAGATCTTGAAAAGAAAGCGGTTATTAAAATAGAAGATGAAGGTGTCATTCCAATCCCGATGCAATTAAACGCATATGATGGAAGAGATTATGAGAAGAAATCCGATGCAAAACCGCTAAATATTACTGAGCCTGAAGGCAAGAACTATGAAATAAAAGGTAATACGATTAGCTGGCAAAACTGGGATTTCCACTTGCGATTGGATACTCGGGTAGGACCTGTGTTATCAACCGTTACTTATGATGACCATGGAAAAAAAAGAAAAATTATGTATGAAGGGTCGCTGGGTGGGATGATCGTTCCTTACGGAGATCCTGACGTTGGCTGGTACTTCAAATCCTATTTGGATGCTGGTGAATATGGAATGGGCACATTAACTGCACCGCTAGAACTTGGAGCTGACGTACCAGAAAACGCCGTGCTGCTAGATGCAACAATTGCAGATAACTCGGGCAATCCTTACGTTATTAAAAATGCGATTGCAGTATTTGAACAATATGCCGGGCCAGAATATAAACATGCCGACCTTGCGACATTTAAAGAAGAAAATCAAAGCCGTGAACGCCGTGAATTAGTGGTCCGCTGGGTTAGTACAATAGGAAACTATGATTATATCTTTGATTGGAAGTTATCACAAAATGGAGTAATTAATATTGATGTAGGAGCATCCGGTATTGAAGCAGTAAAAGGCGTTAAATCAAAAACAATGCATGACAAAACTGCAAAAGAGGATACAAAATATGGTACTCTGCTTGATAATAATATTGTCGGAACCACACACCAGCACATTTACAATTTCAGGCTTGACCTAGATGTTGATGGCGAAAGTAATTCCCTAATGGAAATTAATCCAAAGGTAGAAAAAAATCAAGAGGGCGGTCCACGCAAAAGTGTTATGGTAACAGAAGAAAAAACAGTAAAGACGGAGCAAGAGTCGATTCAAAAATTTGATTCTTCCACGATTCGGCTGTTCAGTAATCTTAATAAGGAGAATAAGGTAGGAAATCCAGTTTCCTATCAAATCATCCCTTTTGCAGGAGGCACTCACCCGATTGCCAAAGGAGCCTTATTTAGTGATGATGACTGGCTTTTTAAGCGAGTTAACTTTATGGATAAGCAGTTGTGGGTCACAAATTATGACCCGGATGAGCGATATCCGGAAGGTAAATATCCGAACCGCAGCAAAACAGATACAGGATTAGCACAATATTCGGCAGACAACGGTTCGATTGACAATACAGATAATGTGGTATGGATGACCACAGGTGCAACTCATGTAGCACGAGCTGAAGAATGGCCAATGATGCCAACGGAATGGGTACATGCCATGTTAAAACCGTGGAATTTCTTTGATCGCACTCCAACATTAGACTTACCAAAAGAAAATTCAAAGTGATTAAATAAAGTCCTTGCATAAGTTTGTGCAAGGGCTTTATTTTGGTTCCAAGCGCGATTGAATTCATACATTATTTGTTTGGGGCAGCATCGTAATTCATGGATGAAAAGGATATTGAGGTTCTAAGTTCTAACTTGTACAAGTTGATAAGCTAGCTTTTATCCTAGGCTTGCCAACTTAGTTCCAGGTTCTTACAGATTTGTTCGAAGTTTTTCATTTGTACCAAGCCACATAATTAATATAGTGATTATCCTGTTTCCGTCTTGAACCGTTTTAAGGAGATTCAAGGAAATTAGGCGCTTTATTCAGTGGCAATACCCACTCCCCTGACATAATTTGTTGGAGGGAATACTTGATATGGTGTTAAATTCCCTGACCATTTCGTTCAGGTTTCCGGTTCTAGGCACTACCTTAAAAAAATAGACGGAGGTTATATAAAATGTATGAATTTCAAAATCAATTGCAAAATCTGAATGTAGATGATTTCCAGGTAACTCAGCCAGTTCCTTGGGATCAAAACCAGTACAATCTGGATGATTCGTCCCGACAATTCATTGGTGTGGGTGGCTGCTTCGGCTGTTTTGGCTGTTTCTTGTGCTTTGGTTGCTTTGGTTGCGGAGGTCGCTGCGGTCGTTGTGGTCGCTGCGGTGGATGCGGACACTGCGGCGGTCGTTGCGGACGTTGCGCCGGTTAAGTATCCAGGTTTTCTAAAGGAAGTCCCTGCATGTGCAGGGACTTTTCTTTATAGCATGAGACATAAGGGACAAATTGTCGTACATAGGATTAAAGTGAAGTGCTGTGCTAAAAGCAGTACTTAGAATGCATCGGGTTAGGAGGAGCGGAATGGTGAATTTGACCCCTTCTATGCGTTTGAAAGTGAAAAGGGATACGTTTTTTCTTCCGGAACCGAACAGAGGTGTGTATTTCAGGAATAACATAAGTTCGTTCCGTATGGAGGGCAGCTCGATCGTCCAGTGGATAGAAAAGTTATTACCGATGTTCAACGGGAACCATACATTAAGCGAGTTGACGGACGGATTGCCTGACCCATACCGGAACAGGGTGATGGAAATTGCCGAGGTTTTGTACGGTAATGGATTTGTTCGGGATGTAAGTCAGGACAGTCCCCATCAATTAAGGAATCAAGTTCTTGAAAGGTATGCTTCACAAATCGAGTTCCTGGAAAGCTGCGGCGATTCCGGGGCTTACCGTTTTGAAACGTATCGAAAGAAAAAGGCGTTGGCTATAGGCTCTGGCCCATTGTTCCTTTCATTGGTGTCCTCGCTGATGGAATCCGGATTGCCCGCATTCCATATCTGCATTACGGACACGGTACCGACCAATAGAAAAAGATTGAATGAAATCGTGGCGCATGCGCGTAAGACGGACGACGAGGTTTCCATAGGGGAGGTTGTGCTTGAAAAGGGGGAGGAGATTGAATGGCAGGAGATCGTGCAGCCTTTTGACTCCATATTATATGTGTCACAAGAGGGGGATATAGAGGAGTTAAGAGAACTTCATTCGGTTTGCAGGCAAGGGAAAAAAATACTGTTTCCTGCATTGATCATCAATCAAGTAGGCATGGCTGGTCCGCTTGTCCATCCGGATTCCAATGGGTGTTGGGAGTCAGCTTGGCATCGTTTGCATCAAACTGAACTGGAAAAGGATCAGGCACCATCTTCCTTTTCCGCCACAGCCGGAGCGATGTTGGCCAATATAATGGTATTCGAATGGTTTAAAGATGCTGCTGGCGTAACGAAAGCAGAACAAGCCAATCAATTTTATCTGTTGAATATGGATACAATGGAGGGAAAATGGCATCCGTTCATTCCCCACCCGGGAGTGACGGGAAAAGGGACTGCTGCATGGATTGAAGATTTTGATCTTCGGCTCGAACAGAAATCGGAACCGAGTGAGCCGGGGAAGGTGTTTATGTATTTCAGCCGGTTGACGTCCTCGGAATCCGGGATCTTTCATCGTTGGGATGAGGGAGATTTAAAGCAGCTGCCGTTGGCACAATGCCGCGTTCAGGTTGTTGATCCGCTATCGTCTGGTCCGGCCGAACTGCTGCCCGAAATGATCCGTTCAGATTTGACGCATGAGGAAGCGAGAAGGGAATCAGGTCTTGCAGGAGTTGAAGCATATGTATCCCGATCACTCAGCCAGCTTGTTTCGGCTCTTCCGCCTCTTCAGGGGGCAGGCGATATAAAGGAATCCGTCGGTGTCGGAGCGGGGGGAACATTCGCTGAATGTGTTTGCCGTGGACTGCAAAGCAGTTTGGATAAAGAGTTTGGGAATAAGCGGTTCAACCAGGAGAAACTCGTGACGGTGCAGTTGGCTGAAGTGGAGGATGAGCGCTGCAGGTATTATCTACAAGCGCTGACCCGGCTGCAAGGAGAACCGATCATCGCGTTGGGTGAGGAAGTGTCCGGTTTCCCGGTGGTTTGGGCAGGAACGAGCGACGGCTGGTCCGGAGCTGTCGGTTTGAATGTAACGATCGCATTACGGAATGCCTTGCAAAAGGCCGTCATGAAAATCCAAAACCAAACCGTTTGCTTAACAGATCCAGGTATAGTGGTATCGCCCGTTCTTGAGGAAGAAAGGATGCCCCGGAAACTTGTGATTCCTTCATGCGAGGTGAAAGGGAATTCCGAACTAGTACAGTCTGCCATTCAAGTATTGAAGAAGAACGGTAAGCGGATCTGTGTTTTTGAATTAAATCTGGAACCTTTCTTGAAGGAAGAAATGGCAGGAGTGTTTGGGGTGTTTTTGCGAGGGGAGGAATCAGGGTGAAAACTGACGTATTGGTTGTCGGGGAAGGAGTTTTGGCCGACCATGTTCATGGGGACCTGTCCGGCCAATATCAGGTGAATCGCCAAACCGATTTCGAGGCAGGAATACCGCAAACGACGGCTATGGTCCTTCTGCTGCAAGATGCCTGGAATCCAGCTGTCCATTTAGAGGCGGAAGAGGTGATAAGGCAAGCGGGGATTCCATGGCTGCGGGGGTTCGTATCATTTGGAGAAGGAGTGATAGGGCCATTGGTGCGCCCGGATATTCCTGGCTGCTCACAGTGTGCGGACCAAAGGCATCTCATGGCCGGGCGTGATCGAAAAGAAATGTGGGAAATCCGCAAACAGCTGGAGGAAAATGGGGGAATGGACCGTGATGCGGCTGCATCACGCACGGGCCTTTTACAGATGGCCCATGTGATTTGTGCGGAGGTAAACAAGGCGATGAACGGAGAATGCGCCCGTTCGGAAGGGCGTGTATCGATCATCAACTTGAAAACGCTGAATGGCTCGTGGCACTCATTTTTACCAGATCCATTGTGTCCGGTTTGCTCAACATTACCTGAAGACTCGAAGGAGCGTGCCAGGATTTCGCTGCAGCCAAGTCCGAAAATCAGTCCCGACAGTTACCGCACCCGTTCAATGGAGGAGCTGAGTGAAGTTCTGGCCAAGGATTACTTGGACCATCGCACAGGTTTCTTGAATAATAAAATGATAGACCTTGTGCCGCCATTTGCCGATGTAAGTGTTAATTTGCCTTTATTCATAGGAGATGAGGGGGCGGCAGGACGTACACTCTCATATGAGGTCAGTGAGATGACTGCCATATTGGAGGGGTTGGAACGGTATTGCGGAATGGAGCCCCGCGGTAAACGGACGGTCATACATGACAGCTACAATAACCTTAAAGATTTTGCGCTCGATCCGATCATGATAGGGGTGCACTCGAAGGAAAATTATGCACAGCGGGATTTCCCGTTTCAACCGTTTAATCCTGACCGCTCGATAGATTGGGTGTGGGGCCACTCATTTTTGCAAGAGCGGCCGATCTTGGTTCCGGAATTGCTTTCCTATTACAGCTTGGGCTGCGGTCATGGGTTTGTCTATGAAACTTCCAATGGCTGTGCTTTAGGTGGAAGTTTGGAGGAGGCCATTTTCTACGGCATCATGGAAGTGGTCGAACGTGATTCGTTTCTTCTGGCCTGGTATGCGCAGCTGCCCCTCACACGGCTTGACCCATATTCTGCTAATGACAAAGAACTTGAGCTGATGATTGACAGGGCAAGGGCGGCTGCGGGGTATGATATCCATTTGTTTAATTCGACCATGGAGCATGGTATCCCGAGCGTATGGGCGTTGGCGAAAAACAGGAAACAAAAAGGATTGAATATCATATGTGCGGCAGGGGCCCATCTGGACCCGATCCGGGCCGTGAAAAGCGCGGTCTTCGAGTTGGCTGGCATGATGCTGACACTTGACGATAAATTGGAAGAGAATCAGGATGAGGTTGAGAAAATGCTGCATGATTCCTCACTGGTACGGAAAATGGATGATCATGGCATGCTGTACGGTTTACCGCAAGCCGAAGAGCGACTGCAGTTTCTTCTGGATGATGACCGCCCGATGCGAACATTCTCTGAAGAATTCGGGGAAAAGGTGAACCGTCCGGACTTGACGGATGATTTGCAGGATATCCTTCAGGCGTTTCGCCGATTGCAACTCGAGGTGATTGTGGTGGATCAGACGACACCGGAAATTGCACGTAATGGATTACATTGCGTGAAAGTGCTGATACCGGGGATGCTGCCGATGACATTCGGCCATCATCTTACCCGCATAACGGGGCTTGAGAGAATACTGAAGGTTCCGATGGAACTTGGATATGCTGAACGGCCGCTTGAATTCGAACAGCTCAATCCGCATCCGCATCCTTTTCCATAAGCGGTGATTTAGGAGGTTGGAGGATGAGTCTAGAGGCATTTTTACACAATTTGCATTTTGATATCGAAAAGGCAAGTCCGCCGGATTGGGAAGTGGATTGGGACGATGCACCGCTGACGTATAAGCTTTACCGTGACTTGCCTTTTTTTCCGCTATCACTGGAGGTGCCGCTGACGCTGGAGGGGGGCAGCGTGCCTTCAAAACAGGATCTCAAAGGAATCGGTCATTTCCTCTGGTATGCATATGGCCTAACCCAAGTCAGTCAGGTACCGAGATCATCGGAATCCGAGGATCTCATGCAGTCATTCCGGCGTTTTCCGCCATCAGGGGGAGCTTTGTATCCAAGCGAATTGTACGTGTACTTGAAGATGGAGGGATTGCCTGCTGGTGTATACCATTATGATGCGGCACACCACCGGCTGGTTTTGCTGCGGGAAGGGAATTTTGATTCATATATAACCAAAGCTCTTGGTGAAAACGTTGATATGTCCGCCTGCTTTGGCTCGGTTTTTGTATCGACGATGTTTTGGAAAAACTTCTACAAATATAATAACTTTTCATACCGTCTGCAAGGTCTGGATGCAGGCGTGCTTCTTGGACAGTTGCTCGAAGTGGCGAAACGGTCTGGAATCGCCGCTGGGGTGTGCTTCCAATTCCTTGATCGGGCCATTAATCATATGCTCGGGCTTTCGGAAGAGGAAGAGAGCACGTATGCGGTGATCCCCTTATCGGGAGAACCTTCTTTTAGTTTTAGTGAAGAAAGGAGTATGCACCGACCTGTCACTTCAACGGAATTATTACAGGAATTGACGGATATTCAGCCTGAACACTATGTTCGGTCGCAAAGAATCAGGGAATTTCCAATGCTGACTAAGATGAATGATGCATCCATGATTGAATCCACCCAATCATTCCGGCGGATCAGTCCGAAGAATGGGGCGAAATCCGAAGGACATATTGTAGCCCTTCCTATCGTGAAGCGGTTGTCCTATGACTTGGCATCCGTTTGCCGGAAGCGGTTTTCACCTGAAATGGACTTCGTACTCGGGAAAGTCAGTCAATGGCAGCTGGCTTCTCTCCTGCAGGAGGCAACCGCTTCGTTCTCCTATCGAAATGACTTGGATGGAAAAAACGAGAACAACGAACATCGCGTTTCATTATATGCTTGTTTGTATAATGTGGAAGACATTCAAGATGGTGCATACCATTACGACAGCGCGACACATTCATTACAACAGATACAATCAGGAGATCAGCGGCTCCGATTGCAATACGGAATGTCCCTCGATATCATGAATTTTCAGCAAGTGCCGATCTGCATACATGTAGTTGGAGAGCGGGACCATTTCAAAACGCAACTTGGATATAGGGGATACCGCATCCAGCAAATGGAGGCGGGGATGCTCGTACAGAAATTACTGCTAGCGTCGTCAGCCCTCGGAATGAACGGGCACCCCCTGCTCGGGTTTGATGTGAATATGTGTGATGAACTTTATAAGATAAGCGGTCCGCAAAGGAAAACGAGCCTGATCCAAATCCCGATCGGACACTATCAGGATCGCCCTTGGCTGAAGGGGAGCCTGCATAGTTGAAAAAGATGAAACGAAAGCTTCCATTCATTTAAGGAATGGGGGCTTTCGTTTTTATTTTGCAGGACAGTTTTTATCCTAAAAGTGCAATAATCCCGGCTGAAGATTATACTGAATAAAAGGTTTTACTGCTTTTGGGAATGAATAAGTTTATAAAGTTATTCATGTAGTACGATTTTGACTAAACATTTTAAAGGATGTAGCTTATGGAATGGAAAACTGACAGAAAATCCAAGAAGCCATTATATAAACAAATAGCCGCTTACATCGAGAGCGGCATTGCGGATGGAACATTTTTATTGGATAAGCCGCTGCCGTCTGAACGCTTCTTGGCAAGTGAACTGGGAGTTAACAGGAGCACAGTTGTTGCGGCTTATGATGAATTGGAAGCCAATGGACTTGTTGAACGAATCAAAGGAAGCGGAACGATGATCAGCAAGGATATCTGGGGAATTACACGAAAACGTATACCTAGCTGGAATCGATATATTGAAGCGGGTTCTTTTTTGCCCAATATGCCAGTAACCCAAAGAATACGCAAAGAGACGGAAGGGCATAACCTTATTAACTTAGCTAGCGGAGAGCTTTCAGAAGACTTATTTCCAGTTCAATCCTTACGTGAAATCATTTCTAATAGGTCCTTCATTGGCAGTTTGGGTTATGATCACCCTCAAGGCAATGCGGTTTTGAGGGAAACGATAACCCAACATGTTAAACAGTATAGGAGAATTGATACACATCCATCTTCCATACTCATAACTTCTGGTGCACAGCAAGCCCTGCATCTGGTGGTCCAATGCTTGTTAAAGCCAGGAGATGCCGTTATTTTGGAAGATCCATCATATAGTTACAATCTTCCCATCTTTCAATCCGCGGGGCTAAGGATTTTTCCGTTACCAGTTGATAAAGATGGCATCAACCCGGAGGATTTACTGGAACTCCATAAAAAACATCGGATCAGGATGATTTTTTTGAACCCTGTATTTCAAAACCCTACAGGAACTGTCCTTCATATCAACCGTCGCAAACGGATCCTGGAACTTTCATCCGATTATGGAATACCGGTCATAGAAGACGATCCGTATAGTTTAACTTCCTTTGCCGGTGAAGAAATTGCCACTCTTAAATCGATGGACAGCAACGGAAATGTTTTATATATAAGCTCCTTGTCAAAAATTGTTGCATCCGGTTTAAGAATTGGGTGGATTATCGGACCGAAACCCGTTATAGAGAGACTATCTGATGCTAAGCAGCAGGTTGACTTCGGACATGGCTCATTCACTCAATGGATAGCGAATGATTTTTTTGAATCAAAGTATTTTCCTGTCCATATTGCCTACTTAAGGGGGCAGCTGGAAAAAAGAAGGGATGCAATCGTTTCGGGTCTTCATGAATTCCTGCATGAAGAAGTTGAGTATTATTCGCCAAATGGCGGAATTCATTTGTGGTGTAAGCTGAAGGTGCCATTGAACGAAATAAAGTTACTGGAGGAATCCATCAAAAGAGGGGTCATCTACGTTCCCGGTTCAACATTAGGTACAAATAAGGGATATGTACGCTTTACTTTTGCAAGGGAAAATGAGGATTCCATTCACGAAGGCATCAAAAGGTTTGCAGAGGCTGTAAAAAGTTTATAATACTTTGGTTTGATATTCTTAGACTGTAGACAAACTGGATGAACATCGAGTTTGTCTACAGTTTTTTAGGGGTTAGTGCAATATGAAGGTTGATTTCCACTCCAGGCACTCGCTTTCCGCGGGCGGTCCGTGAGCCTCCTCGACGCTTCGCGCCTGCGGGGTTCCCCTGGACACGCTTTCCTGCAGGAGTTCGCGCCCTCCGTTCCACTCCACTTAGTTTTAACTTTTGGATAGTACCCTTTTGCCTAAATTCATTGAATAGGATCATGTTTTAGAAAGCCTCCTCATCTCTAAAACAATAGTCTTTGCACTTTTCTATGTATATGAACGGAAAAATTCTGCAAGTGGATGGTGGAAATTTCACTTAATTGGATGGTCCTAAAATTGGCTGTTCTTTTATTATAGAGAAGTAGGGTTTTCTACTATATTTACGATGAGTGATAGACCTGGCAGTTTAATTTTGCCCTGCCAATCAGGAACGATTTTTTGTGTAGTTTCACTGCGATATACGATGAGAATCGGAATAATTTGAAATGGCTCAAGGAAATGGATAATGATATGGGGAGGCGTTGAATCATGACGATAAGTATAATAATAGTTGTGGCCATTAGTTTAGTTGCCCTGATTGGCACCCTTTCGTTAGCGGGGAAGAGTGATAGTGATTATTCTGCATCAACAAGAGGGAATTTGCTGAACCTTAGTTATATTTATATGGGTCTTGCCCTAATATTAACTGTGGGCATCATCTACTTCGTAATAAAATTAACCTAAGCTATCACGTGAATGATTGCTATAATAGCCTATCAAAATGCATGGATATAGGCTTAATTGTATAACACTCATGTTTGTATGGATGGTTTACAAGAATACTCTATTTGTGGGGAAATGTGAATTTGTTCACAAATGTGACGGAAATGTGAACGGAAAGAGTCTGAAAGAAACACGGCAATAGAATGGTCAATTCAAAGAAAAATGGACCGCCTCTTTCAATGGATCATGAATTTATAACGTAGCGGAGATGATGAAATATGACAGTGCCTGTATTGATTTTGACAATTATCTTAAGTTTGCTTAAATTATTGGTTACCTGCCTTCCAACCGATGCAGTGAATTGGATTTTGAGTAATTTTAAAATACATTCGGAAATTAGTGACGCGCATGCAATCGTAACCTTTGATGGAAATCGTTTGGAAGGGGAAGAAAAAATTCAAGTAATTGATTATTTTAACGAAGCTAAGTTTTTGAAAAAAAATCATATATTCCCAGGGAACGAGCAATTGTTTTTACATCCAGAGAACAGTGGGATTCCAATAATGATTGATACTAAAAGAGGAAAAAACGATGTTCGATTATTTGTGTACATTTACAACGACCGCGTGGATGTAGTCAAACAGTACAAGAATAAAGTAGTTTCGTATAGTCTTCTTTCCGAGAGGCTCCAAGAACGTACCATGCCTGCAATAAGGAATTTGGTTTAAAAGGAACAGATAAAGTGGACTGCACCCCAATTGCTAGTAACACAAAGCAATTGGAGATGCAGTTTTTTGTATGATTCGTGATGTACGTTTGAGTCAGTCGTTCTCGGTCAATACCTTTAAAGTCTTTTCCCTGATGCTGATCCTGTTTTTATAATCTTTAGCGACCAACTCTGTATATATTAAATCAAATAGTAATAGCAGCGGAAGCAATGGAGAGATGTTTTGCCCCATATGCATGCTGTTCTTGCTCGTGACCAATAACGATATATCGCCAAGCTGTGAGAGCTCGGAATTTTTATCTCCAGTAAAGATCAAGATGCGTGAGCCTTGCTTCTTTGCAATTTTAACGGCTGAAATCACTTCTTTCGTTGTTCCGGAAATGGAAATGCCGATGACAACGCTATTCGCGTTACTTAAAGCTGCATCCATCATTGACTGGTGGGGGTCTGTAATAGCTTCGACAGTCAAGCCGATACGGAAAAACTTTGACTTGAACTCCTGGGCCGCTATACCTGAACTCCCTATTCCATAAACATGAATCTTATTTGCTTGTGTAAGGTAAGATACAGCTTTTTGGATATCGTCATATGTGGTTATATGAAAGGTATTATCAATGATACTTAAGTGATCTTGATACAGTTTAGCGAAATAGTCCACCTGCTTGATGTTCTTCATATTTTTCGGTGTATTTCGGAGGTCCACGAACCTTTTTAACTCATGCCTGAACTCATTGAAGCCGGAAAAGGCTAGTTTCTGGCAAAAACGCGTAATGGTTGCCGGTGAAATATGTAGCTTTTTAGCGATTTGACTAATGGTTAACTGACTTACTTCTTCAGGGCGCTGCAGAATGTAATGGGCCAATTCTTCTTCTGTTTTGGTGAATTTGTCCATGCTGCACTCAATGCCATATATAAGGTTTTCTGCGAGATATTCCATTCGATCACCCATTTCAAGTTTCTTATATGTATACATAGTTTAATGTATCCATTAAGGACGTCAATAACCTGATGATTGTTTAAAGGGTTGTTGCAACAGTCATAATAGTAAAATAAGATATTATCCATTCCCATCTCCCCACTATTCGATCAATTTGTGCCAGTGACATTTGGTTCGTAAGATTGAGGCACCGACTTAATTTTTGACCCTGCCGTACCTTTGGAAAGCTGAATCGTCTATACTTAAGGAAAAAAACGAAAGGCACTTAATGATGAAAAGGGACTTTCTCCTTCTTAGACCGGAGGTAACAACAATCTAGTTTCTTGAAAGGGGCAGAACAATGAAAATCTCGGATGCTTTAAATATTGGTGAACTCGCAACTGGAACAGTCATTGCTGGCAGAAAGGGAATAACACGCGAGATACTGTCAATCGAGGTTATGGAAGTACCAGAAGTAGGAAGTTGGGTCATGGGAGGAGTCCTCATGATGACGACTTTTTACTCTGTTAAAGATGATTATCAAAAGCAATGTGAAATCTTAAAAGCACTAATAGAAAAAAATGCGTCAGGTCTGGTAGTTAAGTTAGGTCGGTTCGTTAAACAACTCCCAAAAGAAATGATCGAGTTAGCGGAGGCTCATTCTTTTCCGATTATATCACTCCCCACAAATGTATCTTACATTAATGTGTTAACTCCATTATATGAAAAGCTCTATGAAGAAAAGAAAAAAATGAAACAAAACTTATTAAACCCCTTCCATTCTTTTATAGAAGAGGAGTATGCTACTGTTTCGGACGCCATTGAAAGTATATCGGATATCTTGGAATCTCAAGTCTATATAGAGAATTGTGAAGGGAGATTGTTATACTGCACTCAGAAGTTTTCACCAGATGGATGGAGAAAATCCAAATTGTTATTATCCAAACCTGCACATTCAAGATATAAAGAGTTAATAGATGAATGGAGTATTGAATTAAAACAATGTACGCTTAAACGAATGAAATTTTCAGATCAAAAAAATCGGTTGATCGTTCCTCTGATTTCTAAGAATAATGTATTCGCTTTCATTCATCTTCCTTATAAAAATCAGTCCGAATTTAGTGAAATTGAATCTCAGAATGTGAATGGCTTGATTCGAAAACTTTCCGAAACCGTAATGAGTGAGCAATTAGAATTGCAAAAAGAACGGATAAAGGATTTAGAAACTTTAGAATCGCTTTCTCATAACAATTTAGTGAATGATGATGCGTTTTATACACTGTTATTTTTCACAAGAAAAGACCTCGAACCTTCATTTTTTTCGCCATCGACCTTAATGGATGGTAATGTTTTAATTCGAAAAAAAATAAAGGAGTTGGTAGAAAACCTCCCGTTTGAAAAAAATATCGTATTTGAAAAGAGCAGTCATTTTTTTTCACTTGTCCAAAACCCAATTAATAATCAAAAAGTATTGGCACAATTAACAGTGGCTTTTCAGTCTGCAATGCCAGATTCTTCTATTGAAGATATGCATATTTCAATTAGTGCACCCTTCCAAGATTTAAAAGATCTTGATGAGAAGATTAAATCTGCAACGAAAATCATGGAAATGGGTCTGAAATTTCGGCCTAACGAAAAGATTTACGCTTATGACAAGCTGGGAATTTACGAAATTCTTATCAATATGAGTAACGATACATATGCTGTTAAGTATGCAGAAGAGGTACTAAAGCCGCTCGCAAACCACGATGGACATTTGTTAGAAACATTAATTGTATTTTTAGATACCAATGGAAACGTAACAAGAACGGCTGAAAAGTTATATATACATCGAAGAACTATGACCTATCGCCTCCAGAAAATCAAAGACCTCATAAATATGGAGCTTGATGATCCAGAAAATCTTTTTATTTTACGTTTTTGTTTGAAAATGAAAGAGTTATCATAGTGAAAAAAAGTCGGGTATCACCCGGCACACACTGTAGACAAACTCGATGAAAAGTCAGTTTGCCTGCAGTTTTTTAATTAATAAACGTTACAGTTGATTTCAGAAATCCGCTCTCTTTCCGCCGACTGTCTGCCCAGCCCCACCAAAGCAAGCGTCTGTGGGTCTCGGCTAGCCAGTTATTAGGCAGGAGTATCGCAAATTTCTTCAGTCTAATGAAGTTTCACCGGTATAAACAAGTAAAAAACATGAAGGATAATCAAGTGTTCCTTAAAATCATGGTTTTGGGGAGAGACCATTCGAACCTTCTTTGTCGACAAACTGAGTCGGGTTTCACCCGCCTTTTTTTTATGGATTCGTTTTGGTCGCTCTGTATAAGGTCAAGAATGCGCAGGAATAATAGGAAACGTAACGCAATGAGAATTTCTACAAAAAGTTAATTGTGAGAATAGTGGGAAAAAACCAAATAAAAAGTTTTCTCACTTTATGCATACAGATTAATAGTTTGAATTTTTATAATATAAATAGGGAGGGGTACTATGTTAGGTATTATTAGGGTTTTAACAACTGAAGATGAAAATGTTCTTCTGGAACACGGGAAGAAAATGCATGAATATGCAGGGGTCCAATCAATCACACACTGTATACAGAATCAACCGAACGGAATATATGATGACGAATCTGAGCAAGAGGCAAACCCGAAAATTATCCAGCTGGCAAAAGAGATGGAAGAAAAGTTAAAAGTGGACGCCATTACCATTAGTTGTGCAGCTGACCCGGCAATTGAAGAATGCAGAAGGGCTGTCAACATTCCTGTATTGGGGGCTGGTGCGTGTGGTGCCCGCTCAGCTTGTATGGTCGGAAGTAAAGTAGGGGTCATCGGAATTACGGAAAAGCCTCCAGGCCAAATTATAAAAGAATTAGGTGAACATTATCATTCCTATGCATTTTCTGAAAAGTTAAGGAAAACGACAGATTTATTGGAAGAAGGTGCAAAAGGAGAATTAGTGAATGTAGCGCAAGGTTTGATCGATTCTGGTGCAGACGTTATTTTATTTGCTTGTACAGGATTTTCTACAATTCGTTTAAAGGATCATTTTCGGCAAAATTTAACTGTACCTGTAGTGGACTTAGTTGAGGCGCAAGCAATTGCTTATCAATTACTTGGACAAGGAGGGTAACCAATGAATCAAAAAACCTTTGACCTATCGTTTATCGTTTTTTCCATTGTCATTGCCGTTTTTGGGGCAATCGTAGGTATGCAGCTAATTACAACACTCGGAATTACGCCAAATACATCAATCATCGGTGCCTTAATTGCGATGTTAATCTCACGTATTCCATTGCAAATGTTCTATAAATACAAGTTGCTGGATAACCAGAACTTAGTTCAAACGACAATTTCCGCAGCAACGTTCGGTGCGGCAAACAGTTTATTAATCCCGATTGGGTTACCTTATGTTTTAGGAATGCCTGACCTAATCATCCCGATGTTAATTGGTGCCGGGATTGCATTATTTGTTGATGGTTTCATTCTTTATAAAGTATTTGACTCGAATTTATTTGGTTCGAATGAGGCTTGGCCTCCGGGTATTGCTACAGCTGAAGCTCTTAAAGCAGGTGATGAAGGCGGACAAAAAGGGAAGTACCTTGGATTAGGTATTTTAGGTGGTCTTGTAGGTTCATATTTTGCTATTCCAATGTCTGCTTTTGGTGTCGCTTTCATAGGAAATATATGGGCCCTCTCCATGTTTGGGATCGGTTTGTTATTGACAGGTTACTCCAGTGCATTGTTTGGTGTGGATTTAAATGCGTATTACATCCCACACGGAATGATGATTGGCGGTGGTATTGTGGCATTGTTCCAGTTCATATATGTTTTTGTGTCTTCCAAGAAGAAAGTGGTGCGGGATACAGATCACGAATATACGCGAAAACAAGTGGATGTAAAAAAAGGGTTTGGATTAGGTTTCCTACTTTATATTGCGGGGGCTACCCTTCTTGCAATCATGGGCGGAATCATTAGCGAAATGCCTGTTTGGCAGATAGCGTTATTTGTATTATACGCTGCTCTAGCAGCCTTAATACATGAAGTCATTGTAGGGATTGCAGCCATGCATTCAGGATGGTTCCCAGCGTTTGCCGTTACGTTAATCTGTCTTATCATCGGTATGCTGATGGGGTTCCCGCCAGTTGCTTTAGCCTTATTGACAGGATTTACTGCGGCAACGGGACCTGCTTTTGCTGATTTGGGGTATGACTTGAAAACGGGTGTACTGATTCGCGGAAGTGTTGGGTCTGCTGAGGAGCTTTTCGGACGCAGACAACAATTTAAAAGTGCAATGATCGGATTTGGAGTAGCAATTGTGATGGTAGTCATTTTTGCGGATTCATTTTTCTCCCAGGACTTGGTTCCTCCAGTTGATCGGGTTTATGCAGCGACCATTGAAAAGGGTGTCACAGGAAACGTCGGCATGTTGTTATTCTTATGGGCCATTCCCGGTGCGATTATCCAGTTAATCGGAGGTCCTAAAAGACAAATGGGAATCATGCTTGCGACAGGATTGTTGATTACCAATCCGATTGCAGGCTGGGCAGTCATAATTGGAATCTTGATCCGGGTCATTATCTTGAAAGTTCGTGGTCCAGAAGCTGAAAATGCGATGTTCACGACTGCGGCAGGATTTATTGCGGGAGATGCTTTGTATAGTTTCTTTACATCTATTTGGAAAGTTCGATGATGAGGTGAAAATAATGGCAAAAAGAATTTTGACAAAACAAGATGCAATAAAAGCAGTATATGGCGGTTGTATTTTAGGAGGCGGAGGCGGGGGCTGGATTTTAGATGGACTTCAAAAAACAGAATCTGCTTTTGAAGTTGGTTCGCCTACACTTATAACGATTGATGAACTGCAAGATGAGGATTATGTTGTTTGTGTTTCCTTAGTGGGTGCACCTTCAGCAAAAGAACAATATGTTGATTCCCAACAACTTGTGGAAACGGTTCGACGAATGCAAAAGGAATTTCCACATCCAATCAAAGCAATCATGACGAATGAAAACGGGGCATCCACTTCGATAAATGGCTGGTTGCAAGCTGCCGGCACCGGTTTACCGGTTCTTGATGCTCCTTGTAATGGAAGAGCACATCCGACTGGTTCGATGGGTTCATTGAATTTATCGGAAGTCGAAGGATATCAATCACTGCAATCCTATTCAGGAGGAAAAGCAGATAACAAAGTTGAGGGGTTTGTTTCGGGCGTCTTAGACAAATCATCCAATGCTGTTAGATATATGTCCGTTGAGGCAGGCGGAATGGTTGCAGTTTGCAGAAATCCAGTAACAATGGGGTATGTAAAAAATCACGCTGCGGTTGGCGGTATTACACAAGCGATAGAGCTCGGCAACGCATTCCTTTCAGTACCTGAGGGACCAGAGAGAATTGAAGCAGTTGCATCGTTTTTAAAAGGCCGCGTCATCCATTCTGGAAAAGTACGTGCATTTAACATGAATCAAACTGGAGGATTTGATGTTGGGGTAGTGATGATTGATGATTTGGAGCTGACTTTTTGGAATGAGTATATGACAGCTGATATGAATGGAGAGCGTAAAGGAACATTCCCTGATCTAATTATGACGTTTGATGCAAAAACCGGACTTCCTCTGGTAAGTGCCGAAATTCAAGAGGGACAGAGTATCGCCGTTCTTTCAGTACCGAAAGAAAACTTGAAATTAAGTTCTACGATGTTTAATGAAAAACTATTAAAAGCGGTGGAACCTATTATTCAAAAAAATATCATTTAAAGGAGAGATTAAGAATGTCTTTGAAATATACGATGGAAGTTATGGAACTGCTGGATGATCCTAAAATAAACGGAAAGATGGTAATTGAACTTTTTACGGAATTTTCCCATGTTGAAGCATCTTATCAAACAGTGGCAGGTGATAGCGGGTCAACGGACTTTATTAAAATCCTAGTAAAAGGTGCTGAAGGAAAATCAACTGGAGGAAATGCTCCTTCATTAGGGATTGTCGGGAGACTGGGAGGATTGGGGGCCAGGCCTTCCCGTATCGGATTCGTATCTGATGGGGACGGGGCAGCCGCAGCCATTACAGCTGCTCTAAAGCTTAGCCAAATGGCTGAAAAAGGTGATCGACTTCCAGGGGATGTCTATATCACGACTCATATTTGTCCGGATGCTCCAACAATACCGCATGAACCTGTAGTTTTCATGGGCTCGCCTGTCGATATCTTCACGATGAACCAGTATGAAGTGTTACCGGAGATGGAAGCTGTATTATCAATTGATACAACAAAAGGAAACAAAGTATTCAATCATCGTGGCATTGCTCTTTCACCAACAGTAAAAGAAGGGTATGTATTGAAGTTCAGTGATGATCTAATCCGAATCATGGAGATGACAACAGGAGATTTACCAGTCACATTTGCTGTGACAACTCAAGATATTACACCTTATGGAAACGATGTATATCATATCAACAGCATTTTACAGCCAGCGGTTACGACGGATGCGCCAGTTATAGGACTTGCGATAACAGCAAAGACTGCGGTCCCTGGATGCGGAACTGGTGCAAGCCATGAGGTGGATGTGGCGCAAGCCGTTCGTTTTAGCATCGAGGTTGCTAAAGAATTTACAAGGGGCGAAATTGAATTTTACGATCAAGCGGAATTTCAGCATCTTGTGAATTTATACGGATCGATGAAGAAGCTGCAAACATTGGGAAGTACAGCAAAATGACAAAGAAATCTGTTGGTGTCTTGACGATTGGCCAGTCACCAAGGGTTGATGTCACACCTTCCATTCAACATATTTTAGGGAACACAGTCGATATTGTAGAAGCTGGAGGTCTCGACCGAATCAGGGATGATGACCTTTATTCCATTACACCTGATAAAGGTGAAGTGACGTATATTTCTAAGTTAATAAACGGGCAATCAATTAAAATAGGAAAATCAAAATTATTACCGTTATTGCAAGAGGAATTAAACAAATTGGAAGAGCAAGTATCTGCTGTCATCATGCTCTGTACAGGAGATTTTCCAACAATACTAAATAAAAAACCATTAATTTATCCTGATAAAATATTAAGCCATACCGTACAAGCCATTTTATCGAAAGGAAAACTTGGATTAGTCATTCCATTAGAAGAACAAAGAAATACTTTAACCCAAAAGTGGAAAAGCACTGGGGCAGAGCCTTGCGTAGAAGTCGCATCACCTTATGAAGACAGTGATATAAAAAGGGCTGCTCAAAAGTTGAAAAATCAAGGCGCAGAGCTCATTGTCCTTGATTGTATGGGATATAACGAAACACATAAAAAAGAAGCCATGGGGGGAAGCGGCTTACCTGTTCTTCTTCCCCGGACCTTAACTGCACGCATTGTTGCAGAATATTTATAGGAGAGGTGATCCGGTTTTCCGGATCTCTTTTTTCTGAAATTTAAGGAGAAGAATGCAAAAATGCTTATCACGGCTCTATTCCTTTTAAGTCTTCTATGGGGGTAAACGTTTTATTTAAAAAAATTGCTTCTCCCTGATTTGCATCCTCTTTCAATTGTGTTTTATCGCTGTTTTTTTGGAATGATTGCGTTATTACCCTTTTTTGTATGGAAAAAATCAAAAAAAGATTTTCAAAAAGTTCCTGCTCTCTTACTTATAACATTAATAAGTGCAGGAATTCCATGGGTCTTCATGAGCTTAAGCTTAAGAGGGCTCGATACGACTATCGGTGGGGTGCTGAATGCATCAGGTCCGATAGACGGGATTGTATGGAGTGTGTTAATTTTTAAAGCGACTGTTACTCGGCAGGTTTTATGGAGCGTAGTGATTGGATTCGGTGGAATCTGGGATGAATGGAAGCGCTCCAGTCCATTTTGGGACAGCAGGACTGCTTTTAGTGGCAGTTTGTTTCTATTCCATGTCTGCCGTGCTTTCTGCGAAGTATTTGAAGCATTGTTCCCTTATCACGCTTTCATTTATGACGATGCTTGTAGGCAGCATTTACTCTGGCATATTCATGATGTTTGTTGAGCCAAAAAGTTTTTAGCATTTCAATGATTTGAAACCATTTTTACTGTTCATTGTTTGGGTATGGTCATCTCAGGGTTCGGGAACGTTTTATATTATTATTTAGTTAAATCAGGCGGGGCACTTTTTGCATTGCTGGTTACTTATTTGATGCCGATCATGACCATTCTATTAGGTGTTCTGTTTCTTGAAGAAAAGGTAAACGGCGGTATACTCTTTGGATTGTTGTTTGTGTTTACAAGTGTTTATATGATGAATAAAAAAATGTTTAAAGAAATGGGGAGAGAATAAGCATGAGCGAGTTAGACACTATTGTTGCAAATATCATGGCAAATAATTTAAATGTCACTATAGCTGATTCCATTTTAGTATTAACGGATTATAGTACCTCATCATTAGCAAAGGAATTCAGGAATGCTTTATCAACAAACGGGTGGAGTGCTTCTTTTTATGAAATGGAAGATCGAAAGAAATCAGGAGAAGAGCCGCCGGAGGAAGCTTCTGATGAGATGCTGAAACATGATATTGTCTTTTGTTTAACAAAACATTCCTTAACACATACAGTAGCACGGAAAAATGCGAACCTTCACGGCATAGGTGTGATTACAATGCCGGGAATTACGGAAGATATGTTTTTACATGGTGCAATAAATGCAGATTATAAACGAGTGGAAAAAGAAACATTAGCAATGACGGAAAGGTTATCACAAGCTGAAAAACTAATCATAAAAACCGGAAAAAACCAGTTAACCATACCGCTGCATATGAGGAAAGGCGTTCCAAGTACTGGCGTTTTCAAGGAGAAATCCGCTTCAGGTAACTTACCTTCAGGTGAAGCCTATATTGCCCCTGTGGAGGGCGAAGCAGAAGGAAGAATTGAAATTAATGGGTCAATTGCAGGTATTGGGCTTTTGGAAAAGCCGATCGTTTTAACGATTCAAAAAGGCAAACTTGTCGAAGCAACAGGTGAAGCGGGGAAGAAATTGCTCTCAATGCTTGGGGATGGAGATGGAAGATTACTTTGTGAGCTGGGAATCGGAACAAACCATGCTGCAAGAGTAACCGGTAATATTCTGGAAGATGAAAAAGCCTACAATACGATTCATGTTGCTTTCGGTTCAAACCATACCTTTGGAGGCACTATTAAATCAAATGTTCATATTGACTGTGTAACGGTAAAGCCGGAAATGGCATGGATATTCCCTGGAATTTGAAGAATCGAGGCTTTGAATCCAGATAACAAAAGACCCAAACTGTTGCCAGTCTGGGTCTTTTCATTACTATGTGCAGCGTTCTATTCTTGGATGGCGTCCACGAATCTTTTAGTGATTTGCTGCGGCCTGGTGATCGCACCGCCCACTACTACTGCATGGACATTCATATCCAATACAGAGCGCGCGATTTCCGGCGTTATGACATTTCCTTCTGCGATCACTTTCGCTTTTTTCACTGCTTTCACTATTTCTTTTAGCACAGCATAGTCATCCTGATATATTTTCTGGCCGAACGTTTCGTCCGTATAGCCGTATAAAGTCGGCGCTACGATATCGAATCCTAATTCGTCAGCGAATATGGCTTCCTCAATGGTGGATACATCCGCCATTAGTAAAACATCCGGATATTTTGCTCTTATTTCACCATAAAACTGTTTTAGCGTTTTACCGTCCGGCCTTACCCGGGATGTAGCATCCGTCGCAATGATTTCAGCTTTCGTTTTCATCAATGCATCAATTTCGGTCATGGTGGGTGTGATATAGACATCGTTTTGTCCATACACCTGCTTAATGATCCCTATGACTGGAAGGTCCACATTTTTCTTGATTTCCATTATGTCAGCTACAGAGTTTGCGCGAATGCACTTCGCACCGCCTTCTTTTGCAGCAATGGCCATGCGGCCCATAATAAAAGAGCTATGCAGCGGCTCATTCTCCAATGCTTGACATGATACAATTAAGCTTTTGTGAATTTTATCCAGCACCTGTTGCATGTTTAACACGTCCTTATCGTTATCTATGTTCTCAATGACCCAAGTATTCTTCCACTTCATTTTTGATGATCGTCACTTGGGGACCGTATACTATTTGAATGCCATTTCCTTTTTTTACGACGCCTTTTGAGCCGGTTTGTTTAATGACGTCTTCTTTCACCAATGATTCATCCTTTACCGTGACACGCAGACGGGTTGCACAGCAATCGACTACATCGATATTTTCCTGTCCGCCTAAACCATTGATGATGGTCTGGGTTCTTTCTGATGCGGTTACTTGTGTAACGGCGGCCTGTTCATCATCTTCACGGCCGACCACTTTCAAATTCTTCTTCCTGATCAAGAATTTAAAGGTGAAGTAGTATAGGAAAAACCATGGAATGCCGACGAGCAGTACATAAATCCAGTTTGTTTTACTGATTCCCTGGAGTATCCCGAATAAAGTAAAGTCAATAAATCCTCCAGAAAAGGTTTGACCGATCGTTATATTGAATATATCTGCCATCATGAAGGCAAGCCCGTCAAACAAGGCATGAATAACATAAAGGATCGGGGCGACGAATAAGAAACTGAATTCAAGCGGTTCGGTGATGCCTGTTAAGAAAGAGGTCAAGGCAGCTGAAAGAAGCAAGCCGGCCACGACTTTCCTATTTTTAGGTTTAGCGCAGTGATAAATGGCCAAAGCCGCACCCGGTAAACCAAACATCATCGTGATGAACCGTCCGGACATGAACCGGGAAACACCCTCATAGTACTTGACGGTAGTCGGATCGGCCAATTGTGCAAAGAAGATATTCTGGGTTCCGCTTACAATCTGCCCTTTTATCTCCATCGTTCCGCCTAAAGCTGTTTGCCAGAAGGGAAGGTAGAAAATATGGTGCAGTCCTAAGGGCCCGAGCATCCGTAATATGAAACCGTAGAAGAAAGTCCCGATCGTACCCGTGCTCGTTACCAGCGCACCTAATTGGTTTATGAAAAGTTGGAAATAAGGCCACACGATGAAAAGCACGGCTCCAACCAAGATGGATGCGAAGGAAACGATGATCGGAATGAAACGGGAACCACCGAAAAACCCTAAAACTTGCGGAAGCTGAATTTTATTAAATTTATTGTGCAAAAGTGCGGCAACGATACCTACTACGATACCGCCAAACACACCGGTCTCCAGTGTTTGGATCCCGACCGCCATTCCCTGTCCGGCACCTGCCAAGTTCTCTTTGGCAAGTTCCCCGTTTATTTGAAGCAGTGCATTTATTGAACTGTTCATGACGAAGTAGCCGATCATGGCTGCAAGTGCAGCGGTCCCTTTATCCGAACGTGCCAATCCTACTGCAACACCTACGGCAAAAATGACCGGCAAGTTTCCGAATACGATGCTTCCTGCAGAACTCATGATCGTGAAGATGGCCTGCAGCCAAGCAAAGTCTAAAAAAGGATAGGCCTCAACTGTATTTGGATTGGAAAGAGCACCGCCAATTCCCAGCAATAAACCGGCCGCTGGCAAAACGGCAATCGGGAGCATAAAAGATTTACCGAATTGCTGCGCTTTCTCAAAAGCTTTCTTCATAATAATTCCTCCCTCATTTAACGAGCCTTTGATACTCTCTATTTTTTGTTCGCTCTATACTAGCTATATTAAATCCAGATGAGAGCGTTTTCAATGAGGTGCAAGGTTATATCAATTGTTTTCAACCTTGCGCTGATTTCTCTGAAAAAGTTTTCAATACAGGAAATCGCATGGCCATTCGTTGGCAAGGAAAAAGTTATATGATTATATTGAAATCCCCATATGCTTATTTTTATAATTCGTGTATTGATGAGTAAATGTACTATTTGATTAAAAAAAAACATTTTTTTGTGCGAAATCCGAATATTATCTTGTGCAATGAAGAAAAAGTATATATAATTACCTCAAACGATAGTTTGGCAGGTGATAGTCATCTTACCGATAAACTCTAACGAAACGAAGAAATTGCTTTCTCATATGTATAATGAGGTATCGAAGGAATTGTTCGGCTTTGGTACGACGCTGCTGAAGGTTACTGTTGAGCAGAATGTGATTACATTCCAGGCCAAACATCGACGGGCCCCGCGCTCTGAGGCTTTGGAAGGGGAAGTTCCCAGCCTGAAGCAGGAGGTTGACTTCCATATGTCCCTGCTTTATAAAAAGAAACTGAAACAAAAGCTGGAAACGCAAACGAATTGGGATATTGAAGCTGTCCTGAGGGATTATGACTCAGCAACGCAGCTGGCATTCACCAATATCGTATTGAAGGAAAAAACCATATAATCATATAAATGGATTTCCCTACGGATTTATCTGGAGGGAACGCCACTAGAGAACCAAATGATAAGTTTTATCTTTGTTTACAAAGAAAAGACAATCTTGGGTAGAATTTAAATTCTATTTAAGATTGTCTTTTTTTACATTTATATCAGTAAAAAGGAAATTTTAAACAATATAAACTTGGAGGTTTGAATGATGAAAAAAATATTGATGATGTTATCGCTTTTCACATTAGTGTTAGCTGCATGCTCTTCAAAAGAGGATGGAAAGGGAAAACCAGCCAAATTAGTCGTTTCCACTTGGGGATTCGCCGATGATTTCTTCCGTCCGGAAGTATATGAGCCATTTGAAAAGGAGCACAATGTCGAGATTGTCGTTGATTCCGGAAATAATGCAGATCGATTGAACAAAGTACGCCAAGCGAATAGCGATGTGGATGTTATCTATTTATCCGACTACTATGCACAACAGGGCATTGATGAAGGGTTATTTGAGAAAGTGGACCATAGCAAAATTCCGAATATTGACCATATTTACGACAAAGCAAAAGCGCCGAATGGCGATGACTTTGGACCAGCTTATACGATTGCACAATTTGGCATTGCCTATAATCCCGATGAAGTGAGTAAGCCGATCACCTCTTGGAAAGATCTTTGGAGCAAGGATTTGGCAGGGAAGATCACGATTCCGTCCATCACTTCAACAACTGGACCGATGTTTTTGGATGCCGCTTCAAAAGTTAGCGGAAGTGAAGAATTCAATGAAGATAAAGCCTTCGATCAAATGAAAAAGATCATGCCGAATGCGGTTAAGGAATATGGGCAAACATCAGAGTTCGTCAACATGTTCTCGCAAGGGGAAATCGCTGCAGGTCCGATCATGGAAATGTATTTTGGCGATTTACAGGAAGCCGTTCCTAATGCCAAGTTCATTTCCCCTGAAGAAGGCGGCTATGCAGTGATGAACACGGTGAATATCGTTAAAGCCAGCGATCAAAAGGAATTGGCCGGCGAATTCATGAATTACATCTTAAGCAAGGAAGTTCAGGAAAAATCAGCGAAAGCGAAAGTGGATTCTCCTGTCAATACCGAAGTCAAGCTCTCTGAAACGGAAGCGAAAGGCTTAACCTATGGGGATGACGTCATTAACAGCCTGCGTGTATTGGACATGAAGTTTGTAAATGAAGACTCTAAACAATGGATCGATCGTTGGAATCGTGAACTTACACACTAAGAAAGAAACGAGGTGTGCTTGATGAAGAAAAAAATGATTCTTGATGTGGATACTGGAATAGATGATGCGATCGGGATCATTCTTGCTGTGAAAAGCCGTCAATTCGACATATTGGCGGTAACGACAGTGAACGGGAATGTATCGCTTGATACGGCCACATTGAATACATGCAAAATATTGGATTTATTGGGTGAACAGGACATTTCAGTCATAAAGGGGGCAGATAGCCCAATTATCAGGAGCCCCTTTTTTGAACACCGGATCCATGGCGAAGACGGGATTGGCGGAGCCTTGAAGGATGTGCCAGTCAAAAAGCGGCCAGATGATGGATTTGCTTCTGATTTCATCATCAATTCCATTTTGAATTTTCCTGGTGAAGTGACGCTTGTCATGACGGGGCCGCTTACGAATTTGGCATTGGCGGTGAAAAAGTGCCCGCAAATCACCAAGCTCGTAAAAGAAGTCATTTTCATGGGAGGAGTCGTTCAAGGGGTTGGCAATGTCACGCCAACCTCCGAATATAACACGTATGTCGATCCGGAAGCTGCCAAAATCGTTTTACAGGCGGGATTTACATCCATCACGCAAGTTGGTCTTGATGTCACGAGAAAGGTTCTATTGGGTGAAGAGCATATCCAATTGATTCAAAACGATGCACTTGCTGACTATATAAGGGAAAGTACATCAGATTATCGGAAAAGGTATTTTGAACGTAACGGTATATGGGCTTGTGCGATGCATGATCCATTGGCTGTTGCCATTGCTTTGCAAGAAGATCTTGTCACCAGAGAAGAATATTATGTGGATGTTGAAACAAAGAGTGAGCTTTGTGACGGACAGATGGTTTGCGACTTTCAAAATAGGCTGATGAAGCCGCCAAATGCGCATGTTTGTCTGGATGTCGATGCGGAAGCGTTTTTCGACCTGTTCATTCGCATAATCAATTCATAAATAAAACGGACAGGGGGTTCCGAGGTGAAAAAACGCTATTTATACCTGTTGCTGTTTCCAGGCGTTCTATTTTTAACGATTTTCATGATCATTCCGATCCTAATGACGATTGGCACGACATTCTTTAATGAAAGCGGCGGCTTTTCCTTACAAGGATATCTCGATTTTTTCCAAGATCGATACTTTATTGAAATTCTGCTGACGACACTTAAGGTGAGTCTGTTCACGACAATCATTTGCATACTATTAGGATTTCCAGCAGCTTATTATATTTCCAAACTGAAACAACGAAAAAAAGCCATCATGCTTTTACTGACGATCTTCCCGCTATTGACAAGCCCTGTGGTCCGTTCATTCAGCTGGATGGTGATCATCGGTAAAAACGGTGTGGTGAATAAATTGCTTATGGGCATGGGCTTGATTGAAAAGCCGCTGGATATTTTGTATACGCCTACGGCCATCATCATCGGATTGGTCCATTTATTCCTGCCATTGATCATCGTGACGCTGGTGGGTGTGATGGAGAACATCGAAACGGATCTATTGAAAGCGGCGGAGAGCCTTGGAGCATCAAGGTTGGCCGTATTCTCAAAAGTGATCATCCCGCTTTCGGTCCCAGGTTTGGTCATTGGCAGCATCCTGGTATTTGTAGGGAGCTTCACGGCCTATACAACGCCTGCTTTATTAGGTGGGAAACAGCGGGTCATTTCGACATTTCTTTATCAAAACGCGATTACATTGAACGAATGGCAAGTGGCATCGATTGTCGCTACCATCATGATTGCGGTGACCGTCCTTATCATATCGATCATGAACGGTTTGGCAAAAAAATTAAATCCAAAGGGGTAGAGGTGTATGCAGGAAAAAAATCGAGGATTGGCCCTGTTTACTATCCTGGTGTTCCTTTTTTTACTAGGGCCTTTGCTGATCATATCCGTTACGTCATTCGAAGGCGGAAATATTTTGAAATTCCCGCCAGAAGAGTTTTCTTTAAGATGGTATGAAAATATTTTTAATGTGGAAATGTTTTTGGTCGCTTTTAAAACGTCCATCCTAGTTTCACTGGCAGGCAACCTTTTGGCACTGTTACTGGGAGTGCCGGCCGCCTATGCATTGAGCCGGTTTGATTTCAAAGGGAAAAGCGTAATTAATGCCTTTTTCGTTTCTCCCATATTAATACCTGGAATTGTGCTTGGCTTTGCGTTTTTACGTTATATTGTGGGGGCTTATCAGCTTCCGATTTATGCGGCACTGTTTGTGGGACATACTGTTATCATGCTGCCGTTCATCATCCGCGTGATTTCTTCAAGCTTATCAAACTTTGACTTTTCCATTGAAGAAGCGGCGGAGAGTCTCGGCGCCAGTAAATTGGGCACGTTCTTTACAGTCGTCCTTCCGAATATAAAATCAGGAATTCTTGCGGCTATCATGATCGCCTTCTTGGAATCCTTCAATAATGTGGACATTTCAGTTTATATGACAGGCCCTGGGGTAAGTACGTTTCCGATTCAGATGCTGACGTATGTAGAGAACTATTTCGATCCTACCATTTCGGCCATTTCCGTATTACTCATGTTCATAACGGCTTTCTTCATGTTTATAGTAGAACGGCTCATGGGATTGTCTTATTTCACAAAACGATAAGGAGGTAATGATGGATGGCTTTATTCACTTTACAAGATGTATCTGTAGCATATAACAAACAGAATATATTAAAAGATTTCAATCTTGAGATTGAAAAAGGGAAACTGGTATCCCTTCTTGGCCCGAGCGGCTGTGGGAAAACGACGACCCTGCGTTTAATTGCCGGGTTTTTACAGGCGAACGAAGGGAAGTTTTTATTCAAGGAAAAGGACTATACGAAAGTGCCCGTCAACAAGCGGAATTTTGGCTTTGTGTTCCAAAACTATGCATTATTCCCGCATTTGTCGATATTCGATAACATTGCATTCGGTCTCCGTCTGAGAAAGAATTCCAAAAGTGAAATCGAAAAAAAAGTAATGAATGTGCTGGAGATCGTTAATTTAAAAGGGTTTGAAAAGAGATACCCCCAAGAGCTTTCCGGAGGCCAAAAGCAGCGGGTTGCGATTGCCAGGGCGCTTGTGATTGAACCGGACATCCTATTATTTGACGAGCCATTGAGTAATCTTGATGCCAACTTAAGGGTGAATATGAGGGTCGAGATTCGCCGTATCCAACAAGAGCTGGGGATTACAACCGTATATGTTTCCCATGACCAGGAAGAATGCTTTTCGATATCCGACCAGGTGGCGATCATGAATAAAGGGATCATCGAGCAGCTTAGTGACCCTGCGACCATTTACAAATATCCGGAAACCAAATTTGTCGCGGACTTCATCGGCTTCAAGAACTTCATTGACTTCGATAAGCGGACAGATCATGACGGTAAAATTGAATTGAGCAAATCCGGATACTCATTCGTGCTGCAAAAGGATGCACAGATGACCAATACTACGGGAAAAGTAGGCGCCATCAGGCCGGACGATCTGTTGATCAGGGAAAAAGATAACACTGGAGCCATTCAGGAAAATAGTTTACCTGGCCGGGTTAAGGTAAGTACCTATCTGGGAAGAAGCTATCAATATGTCGTTGAAACTCCAATAGGGGATTTCACCGTGAACAAGGAAATGGCGGAATCCTATCGGACGGGTCAGGAAATCATCCTTGAAATTCCGAAAAACCAGATGGTGCTTGTTGACTAGCTTAGGAGGGTAAGTTATGCGAATGGATATGCTTGTAAGAGATATCAACGTGTTTAACAGCTATTTTAAAAGATTTATTAAAGGGAATGCCGCCATCAAGGATGGAAAGTTCTATTATATTGGAGAACGTGAATTGGATGCCTTCGAGCCGGATCGAATCATCGATGGGCAAGGGAAGTATATGGTTCCCGGACTGATCGATATCCATCTCCACATTGAAAGTACGATGGTGACGCCAGCGACTTTTTCCTACGGGCTAATCAAGAATGGCGTGACGACGATCGTGCCGGAACCGCATGAAATGGCCAATGTTTTCGGAATTTCCGGTGTGAAGGAAATGATCAAAGCGAGTAAAGAGTGCGTAGCGGATATGTTTTATGCCATTCCGAGTTCCGTTCCTGCCACATCGATGGAAACAACAGGCGGTTCTATCGAAATAGAGGATATAGATGAATTGATGCAAACGGAGGACATTAAATGTCTCGGCGAGATCATGAATTACTATGAGGTCATAACCGATCCTGATTGCAAAACGAATCAGATTTTGTCCCATATCCGTTCCCGTTATCCAGATCTGATCATAGAGGGGCACGTTCCAAAGCTGCTCGACTTGGACTTGCAGAAGATTGTTTATGCCGGAGTGAATTCAGATCATACGCACCAGACCGTGGAAGGGATGGATGCGAGGATCGCTGCCGGGATGTTCATTGAGATCCAAGAAAAATCAATGACTGAAGAAGTGATAGATTACTTGAAGGAAAATCAAGTGGATGAGCATTTCTGCTTTGTCACCGATGATGTCATGACCGACTCTTTCCAAAACAGGGGACATTTGAATGTCCTTTTAAAGAAAGCGATTCAAATGGGGATGGCTCCGGAAAAAGCGATTTATGCATGCACCTATACACCTGCACAGCGGATGAGGATGTATGACCGGGGGGCCATTGCACCTGGAAAAACGGCAGATTTCCTGCTGCTATCGGACTTGGAAACATTTGAAATTGAACAAGTATACAAAACAGGCGAGCTCGTTTATGAATCTTCACGGCCATATGTACAAGAAGTGAAGGAAAGACAATTTCCTGAGCATTTCTATCAAAGTGTGAAGCTTGCGGAACTTACGGAAAATGATTTTACCATCACAATTCCGGATAAGCTTGATAGCAGCAAGTGCCGGATCATAAACGTACAGAATGGTTCCACTTTCACATCTGAAACCCATGATCGTTTAGATGGGAAGAATGGTCAATTATGCTGGGAAGAAAGCCCTTATGGCCTAATCGCCACATTCGAACGATATGGGAAAAACGGTAATCGCGCGCATGGGCTGATCACCGGCGATGTCTTGAAGCGTGGAGCGGTCGCCACCACCTACTCGCATGATAACCATAATCTTTTGGTGATTGGCCATAATAAGCAGGATATGATGATCGCCGCTAACGAAGTCATAAGGAAGCAAGGCGGAGTCTGCTGCGTTGAAGACGGCAAGGTCCTATCCATGATTCCGCTTCCGGTAGGGGGGATCCTTTCCGAAGAGCCAATGGACATCGTATCCAGACAGGTTCAGCATCTGACAGATGCACTTAAATCGTTAGGCTACGAACATTATAATGTCATCATGTCATTAAGCACCTTATCGCTTCCAGTCAGCCCGGCCCTGAAAATAACCGACCATGGATTGATCAACGTCAATGAAGGGAAAACAGTCCCTCTCATAATGAGTGAAGAAGCGTAAACAGCAAAGGGGATTATCCAATGGATAATCCCCTTTTTTAAAAAGCGAAACAGGCGTCAAAAAGATGCAAGCCCTCTTTTTTATTCCATTCCTTTTTCATATAATTACCATATCGTGAAAAATGTGATAAAATAGAGGGACAACTGAGGATAGAGTGGTAGGTCACATTTTGCTTTTCCATCTACTGATAGATGGGGAAGGAGGTGGCCGTATGATTCATTTCTTATTGAACTTAATTACGGATATGGGTAAAGAGATTTTTGTTGCAGTAGCAACCAGCCTCATCCTGTCTGTGTTCGCCAAGAAACGGAAAAAGAACCACTCATCCTCCCAAGATGGCAATGGTTCTTCTTCTGACGATTAATTAAGTTAGTTGTGACCAACCACTCTTGCTAGTTGTCAGCCTCATGTTAGCGCATGGGGCTGTTTTCAGTTTATGTTAATATAAGGATAACATACCCCCTTTTTAATGTAAATATTCATACACTGAAAAGGGAGTTACTTATCATTTAAGATCATGGGCTTGTCTGCATCTTTTTCTTGAATAGGGTGATCCATTGCATTACCTCTTTTAGAAATTATTCAAAATCTCCTTTTCATTTACATTAAAATGTAAATGAAGGAGATGATATATATTATTTAAGTGCTTTAAAATCCAGCTAACTTCATAAAAGGTCAGCTGGATTTCTTCATTTTTACTGTTTTTCTAAATACCTATACACTCCATTTTTCTGCTACGTCTTTATTCGGGATACCATTTTCAATTAGTGACTTCATCGTTTCAGGAGGTCCTCCAAGGCCACCACATGCTACATCTATTCCGGCAGCCGAACGTTATTCAATTAAATACAAATTCCTCAAATAGATGAAACATCAAATTGCTTGTGTATCTATGGCTGAATTTTCTTCTGACTGTGGAAGCCCACACCACGTTCATTTATGCTATTACAATTTAAATTAAATCTTGCATTGCTGGCTAGGGTTTCCTATTCCAATGGGTATAGAATAGAAGTCACTATATATGGCAATTTTACATTTTTCTTAATTTGATTTTACTTTGATTAAGAATAGCTTAGGAAAGACTAAGACCTTTTGTGAGATAGGTTAAGTTCCTTAATCCCTTTACGAATCACTTAGGAAGAATAATGGATTGACCAAAGTTGATTTGATTTTTTTAGGTTGTTAATCATGGTATAAAAATGCTTCATGCTTTTAATAATTCTAATTTCTTATATAATAACCAATAGAGGAATATGGAGGTATATTAGATGGATTCATCACAAAAGTCCTTAAAAACAATTATAAGTAACTCCAAGCTCACAAAAAAAGAAGAAGAAATAGCAGAATATATTTTAAGTAATTTAACAGATGCGTGTCTTGTAACGTCAATAGAATTGGCTAATAGGTTAAATGTTAGCAATGCAACGATTATCCGATTCCCTAAAAAATTAGGCTTTTCTGGATATAGTGATTTTCAAAAGTATCTAAGAGAACAGTGCTATGAAGGAAGTTTGGCAATATCTGATGATGTTACCATACCTTCTGAAAGATTAAAGCTGAGTTATGATAAAGTTAAACAATCAGATTTATTAAATGATAATTTGAAAATACTTGAAAAAAATATTTTCTCTATATCAGAGAAAAACTCATCTGCAGAATTCAACAAAGCAATAAATCATATCATTGATGCTAGAAGAGTTTATATTTTAGGTAGTAGAGCTAGAACTGGTTTGACGGAGATAATGGGAGTATTTCTTAATCAGATTATTGATAATATAGTTATTAATAGTACTAATTCATTTACACCGTTTGATACCTTAGCTTCCTGTAGTAAGGATGATTGTGTCATTATTTTTTCATTTCCGAGATACTCTGAAGTAGACATTGCAGCAGCTAAAATGGCAAATGAGGCCAATGCAAAAGTTGTGATCATTACTGATAAAGCCACAGCACCCATAGCACATTTTGCTGATGTTTTACTTTTAGTTTCAGTGGATAGTAATGCTTTCTTCAACTCTTATACGCCGGTATTATTTTTAGCCGAATTAATATGTACACATGTAAGTAGAGCAACAGTTATTCAAAGTGAGGAAAAGTTAGAAAGAATTAATAAACATATCAGTCAGTTTGGGATGTATTAATAAAAAAAGGGTTGTAAAAAATAAATTTTTTACAACCCTTTTTTTATGATTAATTTAGTAAATTATTATTTTATAATGCGTTCGTTTTATTAACAACCTTATCTATAGGTTTAAGATACTCATCTTCAATCATATTTTCACTACGTGCTATACATAATGTGCTTACTACGTCACCAGTAACATTTAAGGTAGTGTGCCCCATGTCTATTATCCTGTAAATACCAGCGATCATTCCAACGATTTCCATTGGCAGTCCTAATGTAGTTAGCAACATAATTGTCATAACAATACCACCGCCAGGAATGCCAGGGGATCCAACGGATATTAATGTAGTCATTAAAATAATAAGTAATTGTTGACTTAATGGCATTTCAATTCCATATATTTGGGATACAAATATGACTGCAGCAGCATAATACACAACGGCACCATTCATGTTCATAGTTGCTCCAATAGGAAGTGTAAACTGTGCTAGTTCCTCTTTTACTTTATAGTCTTCTTTGGTAACAGAAATGGTAACGGGTAAAGTTCCGGAACTACTTGTTGTACTTGCAGTCACTATCCAAATCTTACCGATTGATTTGAAAAACTTAGATATCGGAAATTTAGCGATGAATTTTAACATAAATAGGTACATCAAAATGATTACAAAGATCAAGCCTATATAGTCAACTAAAATAAATTTGCCCAAAGGTCCAAATATTTTCAAGCCGTATTCACCAATGGTACAAGCCATTAACGCAGCTACACCTATAGGAGAAAATGCCATTATGATACCCGTCATCTTATACATTACTTCGGTACCCTCATCAAAAAACTTCTTAAGAGTTTCGGATTTGTTTCCGATTAATACGATGGAGATACCTAAGAACAAGGAGAAGATAATAATTTGCATCAGGTTCCCTTCTGAAAGAGCCTGTACAGGATTTGATGGAAATAAACCTAATATCGTTTCTCCAAAAGAAGGAATTTCAGAAGCTTTAAATTCAGATGAGGCCTCTATATTAGCTATATTTATTCCTTTTCCAGGTTTAAATAAGTGTGCAACTAGAAGGCCGATAGCACCAGCTAATAATGTCGTTCCAATATAATAGACTAAAGTTTTTGTTCCGATCCTCTTTAATTTTTGGACATCACCAATACTAAAGATCCCAGAAGTTATGGAGAAGAATATAAGTGGGACAACAATCATTTTAATTAGTGTTAAAAAGATATCTCCAATAGGTTTAACGATTAGTATTTTTTCTTTAAAAATTAAACCTAGTATAATACCAATTAAAAATCCAATAAAAACTTTTGTACCGAGCCCTAATTTTTTCTTCATTAATAGCCCTCCCCATAATTTATGAATTTGCCAATTCTCTAGTGACAGATAATTCTTTTGTTACAGATAAAAATTTATCGATATCCACTACTGTATGACAATGGAAAGGGGAAACTCTTATAGCACCTGTTAAGCCAATCGCTTCTAGTATACGTTTGGAATAAACACTAGTATTGACACGTTCGTATACAGTAACTCCTCTATCCTGATAATCTTTTCTAAGTTGTTCATAATCTCTCCCCTCAATTCCAATTGCAACAATGAGGTCTCTTTTCGTCAAATCTGGATAATCTGCAAAAACTTTTACCTTATCCATGTGTCTCAATCCTTCAATTTTATCACTTCCTTCAAGTAGTCTATGCAGCAGTGCTCTTTCATGTAAGACTATTTTTTCCATACCCTTAAGGTACAAATCTCTTCTAGACTTGTCTCCTATACTGTCATATGAACCTAACCAGCATATATAATCGATAACTGCGGACATGGATGCAAATAAAGCAGGTGTAGGTGAACCGAGTTCCCAAACACTGTCATCCTTTGCATACAGTTTTTGATGTGAAAGTTTAGATAATCTATCAGAAACATAGGCAAATCCAATTCCTCTTGATGCCATAAACTTATATGGTGCAAAGTTTGCTCCATCTATACCGAGCTTTTCTACATTGAGAGTTCCATGTGGCATGTGCTGCACGGCATCGACAATAATATATAAATCTGGCTTTTTCTCTCTAGCTGTTTTTATAATCTTCTCGAGATCCATTATATTTCCTGAAATATTACTTGACGCTATTACACTTAACAAAATTGTATCCTTATCAATTTTTTCGGTGATTGATTCAGGGTCAACAAACCCTGTATGAACATTTGCTTCAGCGACCCTAAATTCTTTATTGTTCTTTTTACAATAGAATTTTACTGCATCATAAGCAGAGGGATGTTCGATATTAGTAGTGACAGCATTGGTTCCTTCAACATTCTCAATAACAGTTGAAACCATTTTAAACATTGATTGAGATGCAGTTAAATCGGTAATTAGGGAACCAGACTTTGCCCCAAACATTACATTTAATACATCTTTAGTACATCTGTCCATAATGCTATTAAAATCTATTGCTCTTTGATGATACCTTTCAGGACAATCTGGTAATGAGTCGATTTTCCCCTTAATTTTAATAGCCTCTCTTAATCGTAAAGAACCACCTGAATTATCAAAAAACAGTCTTTCTCCATAGTCTGGATCGTGGTCAACAAAAGTAATTTTTTCACGTATTTCGGCTAATAGTTCCTCATTCATTAGTTTTCCAAATTTGTAAACGTTCATAATTGAGCCTCCTCTGTTTAAAATGCTTTTAATTCTTCAATAATAATAATAATTGAAGAATTTTCTTCATTTTGACTTTATCATAGCTATTTCTTGATTACAATGAAATGTTTAAAAATTTAAATAATTATGAAAGTTATGGGGGGCTCATATAAAAAATAGCTGTTTTTTTAGTTGGCGTGCAAAATAACACTTTTACAGATACGTTAATTATCGCTCAAAGTGACACAATAAAATGAGTAAACATTGGAAAATGGCAAAAAGGAATTGACTCTTTCTTACTGATATGGTATGTTAATTCCAATCTAAGAAAAGGTGTGGTGTTTTATGTCGGGAGTAGGTATCAACTAATTTAGTTGAATAAGGTATTTAATCACTGATATGTCAGTGGATTAAGTATGCCTTTTTTCACAGTGCAATTCCGCATTGTGGATACCTACCTTAAGACTGCTTCCTTTTCCATAAATCGTGTAACATGCAGGTGTTACGGCGAAAAGCATGGTGGGATTTGTCCTATCATGCTTTTTTGTGTACGCAGGTCTATTCGAGCTGCCCAATTTGTTATCGATTTTAGGTACTTATCCATGGATAAGTCCGTGCCCGCAGGAGCTTTCTACTCAAATGGCTTGTTCATTTGTAAAGGTAGGGGGACCATTGCGGGCATTTTTTGGATTCGGAATTTTAATCACTCACTCATTCAAGGAGGAACATTAGATGAATACAATGACTTATGAAAAATTACAATATATCCAACTCAAGGAAATGGTGAAAAACCATTGCGTAAGCGGTTTAGGAAAAGCGTTATTGGATCAGCTTAGGCCGAGCAGCATGTTGAAAGTCGTTAAAAATCGTTTGAACGAGACAACGGAGGCAAGGAACTTGCTGAATGCGGAAAGCCATATTCCTTTGAAAGGCATTTCACATATTGGACTCCATATCGACAAACTGGAAAAAGGAATGATTTTGGAGCCGTCAGAGTTAGTGGCGATAGCAGACTTCTTAAGAGGCTGCAGGAATATCAAGAAATTCATGACCGATAAAGAGTTCTTCGCTCCAACACTGCATGCCTATGCCCGCTCCATGACTGAATTCAGGAGCATTGAAGAAGAAATCCAATTCACCATAAAGGGAAATGCCGTCGTTTCCGAAGCAAGCAAGGACCTGAAACGGATCAGGAACCAAATCATCAAGACAGAAAGCAAAATAGAGGAACGGCTGAATAAGTTCTTGAAGAGCGGGGCCAATAAAGAGTTCATTCAGGAATTTTTCATCAGTAAAAAGGATGATCGCTACACCATCCCGATCAAAGCCTCCTATAAAAATCAAGTGGCCGGAACGATCGTGGAAGTATCCGCAAAAGGGGCTACCGTGTTCATCGAACCTGCCTCGGTGACGAAATTGAATGTAGAATTGGCCAGTCTAAAAGCGGAGGAATCGATGGAAGAATATCAACTTCTGGCCACATTATCCGGAACGGTTTTCGAACAGCTGAAACCGATCAAGATAAACATCGAGTTAATCAGTCAATATGACATGATCTTCGCAAAAGCCAAGTTCAGTAAAAGCATGGATGCCATCGAACCGAAAATCAATGATCATGGTTATATTAAATTGATGGGCTGTAAACATCCCCTTTTGCCGCAGGACAGCGTACCTTTGGATTTTGAAATCGGTAAGGACTATCGCAGCTTGATTATTACAGGACCTAATGCCGGGGGGAAAACAGTCGTCCTGAAAACGATCGGCATCCTTACATTGGCCGTCATGTCAGGGCTGCATGTCGCGGGGAAAGAAGGAACGGAGCTTGCCGTCTTCGACCAGGTATTCGTCGATATCGGTGATAATCAAAGCATGGAAAATGCACTGAGCACGTTTTCATCGCATATGAAAAACATCTCGGAAATCATGGGGGCCGTAACCAATAATTCCTTGCTGCTGTTCGATGAAATCGGGAGCGGAACGGAACCGAATGAAGGAGCCGCATTGGCGATTAGCATCCTCGAGGAATTTTATCAGAGGGGCTGCATAACCGTCGCGACCACCCATTATGGTGAAATCAAGCGCTATTCGGAAATACACAGTGATTTCATGAATGCGGCCATGCAATTCAACAGTGAAACACTTGAACCAAAATACAAGCTGTTGATCGGTCAATCCGGGGAAAGCAATGCCCTCTGGATAGCCAAAAAAATGAATGTCCGTGAAAAGGTTCTGCAAAAGGCAAAGCTCTATATCGGCAATAAAGACTACGACTTGGAGCGTGTCCAGGAAACTAAAGTCAAAAAATCGAAGCCAGAGGCCGTTCCTAAGGAAGCATCCTATGAATATGAAGTCGGTGACAAAGTGAAGGTAAGCGAACTGAACGGATATGCAATCGTGTATAAGAAAAAGGATTCCTACAATAATGTCGTCGTTCTTTTCGAAGATACCTTCAAGGAAGTTCATGCCAGTAGGCTCGAGCTTGAAATAAAAGCCGTCGATTTATATCCTGAAGGCTATGATCTCAATACTTTATTTGTCAGCTACAAAGAAAGGAAATTGAACCACGACCTTGAACGGGGATCAAAAAAGGCATTAAAGAATGTAGCAGCGGATATCCGGAAGAAGCTTGGAGAATAACCTGATGTAAAAACCAACATCGGCATGGTATGAGTTCTTTTTTACAGGGCTCATACTTTTTTTGCCTTACTTTCTCGTGTGGATTGTAATCTGTTGATCAATCATTAGGTGAGGTAAAAAAGTTTGCGGTTTTTTGCAGCTTGAGTTACAATCAATTACAGATATTAAAAGTCTGTAATAGTTTTAATTATGAGGTGCATCAATGAAGTATTCAAAGGCAACCAATTATGCACTGCATACAATGGTGCATTTAACGGTGGAACCAAAAGGTCAGACGGTGAGCGTGGATCAGCTGGCGTACATGCAGGATTTGTCTCCGACGTACTTGTCGAAGATTTTGACGAAGCTTGTGAAGGCAGGATTAATTGAATCAGTGCCAGGGGCAAAAGGCGGCTACAGTATTTCACGACGCGCACAGGACATTTCGTTTCTTGATGTTATTGAGGCGGTGGAGGGTCAGTCGGTGCTGTTCAACTGTGCATTTGACCATGACAAAAGCGAGTGTTTAATTGAGCGTGTGATGATCGAAGCGGAAGGCAACATGAAGAAAGAACTGGCTGGACGAACGATTCAAAGCATTGCGGAGCAGTGTCAGGAGACAAAAAAAGAAAAATAAATTTTTTTGCCGTAATTAAGGATATTAAGGGTCTTTAATAGACATTATAAAGAAGGAGTGTTTCATGTGCTGGATTGTGTAATCATTGGCGGAGGACCTGCAGGACTGAATGCCGCATTGGTCATGGGGCGTGCTGGACGGAAAACGATTTTGTTTGATGAGGATAAACCCCGTAACCGGGTGACGCAGGAGTCGCACGGCTTTATCACACAGGATGGGGTAAGGCCGTCAGAGTTCAAGAAGCGGGCAAAAACGGATGTCCAGAAATATCCGTCCGTCTCCATTAAAGAGGAGCGGGTGGAGAGTATTGAAAAAGCCAGTGATGTGTTCCGAATTCAAACGAAAGGCGGAACGGAATACATGGCGAAAAAAGTGCTTCTCGCAACAGGGCTTCGGGATGTTTTGCCGGGTATTCCAGGCATACAGAATGTATATGGAATGAGTGTTTTCAGCTGTCCGTTTTGTGACGGCTGGGAAATGCGGGACCAAGCATTGGCGGTGATTGCAGAAAATGAACGGGCTTTTCATATGGGAAAACTGCTGTCAAACTGGAGCAGAGATGTAATCGTGTTTACAAATGGCTATCAGGTGCCTGATAAGGAGAAGGGTATCTTGGCTAGGCAGCATGTGACAGTCGTGGAAGAAAAGATAGAAAGCCTTAAATCGAATGGAGGGCAGCTGACAGCGATCCGGCTGCAAAACGGACAGGAAATCAAAAGGAAGGCAGGGATTGTGGTGACAGACTTGGTGCAGTCTGCTCCTTTTGCGGAACAGCTCGGCTGCGAGACCACTCCGAACGGCGGGATTAAAGTGGATTCATTTGGACGAACAACGGTTGAAGGAGTATATGCATGCGGGGATACATCACTCAGCACGCCCTCTCAGCTGGTGATTGCGGCGGCGGAGGGCAATAAAGCGGCGGCCGGAGTCATCATGGATTTAGTTGAAGCTGCATTTCTTTTGGAGGCATAAAACCCTTGACTGCATAAGAGTAATTTTCAAAAGAAAAAGCTCTTTTCGTAAAGATTGCTGTTTTAAAAGAAACGATTTAAGTTTGATTGGAGCGAGCATCGGAGTACTTGGTGAATAGCAACAAAGTATGCGAAAGCATCCAAAGAAAAAGAGCTAATGTTTGTAAAGGGAGATTGAAGCATGACAGAATTCTGGGAAGCAAGTTTTATAGAAAATCAAATGATGTGGGGATTTGAACCTTCAGACTCCGCAATCTTGGCAAAGGACTTTTTCCTTGAGAAAAAAGGTAAGGATATATTGATTCCTGGTATTGGATATGGCAGAAACGCAAAGGTTTTTATTGATAACGGAATAAATGTAACAGGGATTGAGATTTCAAAAACAGCGATTGATTTGGCAAGGCAAAATGGGCTTAATAGCAGTATTTTTCATGGTTCGGTAACCGATATGCCTTTTGAGGACAAACGTTATGATGGTATATATTGTTATGCACTTATTCACTTATTGAATAAACGTGAGAGAGAAAAGTTCATTAAAGATTGCTATAATCAGTTAAAACCAAACGGGTATATGATTTTTACTACTATTTCAAAAGAAGCGCCAATGTTTGGCAAGGGCAAACAACTGGATAAAGACTATTTCGAGATAATGGAAGGGGTAAAAATGTTTTTTTATGATTCCGATTCGGTAAAACAAGAATTTGGAAAATATGGATTGATAGAATCTTCGGGAATTGTCGAGCCGCATAAGAATATGGAACATAAACCTCCATTTAAATTTACAATGATAAAATGTCAAAAAGGACTATCATAAAAAAATAAATAAGGCGTATGAATTGCTTACGCCTTATCCATAAAAAGGGCATGTTTTGATCAATCATTTTTCAACGCATGTTCTTTTCTATTTTTCTCGCGGCCGCCGACAAAGTGAAGGTAAGCGAACTGTGGATATGGAATCGTTTAGGATTCATGGATGATGTCGTCTTCTTGTGAATAGTACGATTATCAAAAATGCAAAAAAGCCTCTCTAAAAGGCTTCAGTTATTAGATCTAAATTTTAAAAAAGTAGATTTGGAACGGGTTTTCGAGACGCCGTGGAAAGTGAGTGCGTGGAGCGGAAATCAACGGTCAAACTGTCCACGGTCTGAAGCCTATGTCTAATGACAGGCTTTTTTGCGTTGGATCGCCAAAAATCTATTTTACGGAACTCTTTTACTTCTATTATGATATAGATCAATTAATTCTGCATTTTGCTTATTCATCTTTTTCACATTCTTATTTATTGTGGCCAATTCCCACAGTCCAGCTAATCCAATGATTAGCATAAGCGTTAATAAATCCATCGTTGCCCTCCTAGATGTTGTGTACCTTTCATTAAATGACTTTTTTCAATTTCTCTGGCTTCAATTTCTCAACTTGGGAAGGCAAGTTTTTTCTTTGATAATAATTGTTTTGAATCAATGCATATATCACTAAGAAAGTTCCCAATAATTCGAATGATGATAGTGATTTTCCTTGGATAAAAACGATGACCAACGTGGTTATTGGAACTAGATTGATAAATAGGATCCCATTGATCGGCGTTAGAAGTTTAATGCCTAAATTCCAGCTTAAAAGGGCAATGGCACCTGGGAAAATAATCATGAAAATCATTTCGCCATAAATGGATTGCATCACCTCTGCTGTAGGGACAGACAGGCCCATTGCAGTTGCGAGGAATGTTATGATCGCTGATACTGCAGTTCCCAAGATGCACGTTATAGTCGAATAGCGGAGTGTTGACCATCCATTAAATTGGTCGCCGCCCATCGTATATATAACCCAGCCGATAACCCCGATGAGAATGAAAAGGATGGGGATGAGACTATCTTTCAATAAAAATACGAATGATAAGCTGCCATTGGTTATGACAAGAATGGCCCCTATCAAGGCAAGGAACATGCTGGCGATGGTATACTTCATGGGTCTGGCATTTTTGAAGACCCAAAGAATTAAAATGGAAATCAAGGGCATTAATGATTCCATGATGGAAGCGACAATTACCCCGTTATGTCCGAGTAAGTCTTGACCTGCGAAAATGAGGAAGTTGTATACAGTGAACGCCATCGTTCCAAAAAACAATAGTTTCTTCCCTTTCCCTTCCAGGCTAAAAGATTTCTTCCCCTCTTTCATTAAAAGCAATATCGCCAAAATTACGCTAACAGCCAAATAACGCAAAAAAGAGAAATAAAATGGATCAATATACCTTAAGGCCCTTTCTGCAACTGGAAACATCGCTCCCCAAGAAACGCTGGCTGTCAAACATAAAAGTGCACCGATTAAAACTTGATTTTTTTTCATAAAAGCTTCCCCTCAAAAATAATGATTGATTACATTCCTATACACACCTTATGATAAAGTCATTATCATGTAAAATGACTTAAAATGAATATAATCATCATTATTAATGATAGTTGAGAAGGGGGGGCACTTTTATGGAAATGCGGGATTTGCAAATATTCCAGTGCGTCGCTAAATATGGAAGCATAAGTAAGGCGGCTGTTGAATTGAATTACGTCCAATCCAATGTAACGGCAAGGATCAAGCATTTAGAGCAGGAGTTACGGACGCCTTTATTCAATCGGCATAAACGTGGCATGTCTTTAACTGCAGAGGCTAGAAAAATGCTTGAGTATGTAAATAAAATTTTGCTGGATGTGGAGGAACTCAAGCAAGTATTCCTGGATAGTGAAACACCGACAGGAATTTTGAACATCGGTACAGTTGAAACGGTCAGCGATCTTCCCAAGATACTAGCCTCTTATTATAAACAGTATCCAAATGTCGATTTATCCATAAAGGCGGGGATAACCGAGGATTTAATAAAAGATGTCATCGAACATCGGCTGGATGGCGCTTTTGTTACAGGACCGATAAAACATCCGCTCATTCAGCCATACGATGTGTGTACTGAAAAACTTGTATTAGTGACCAGAAGTGAAACATTTAACCTTGAAGAAATCATAACAGAACCATTTTTAGTATTCAGTCAGGGGTGTGGCTATCGCTCTAAACTGGAACAATGGCTGAAAGAAGAAGAAGTGATGCCCAAAAGGATCATGGAGTTCAATGTATTGGAAACGATCTTAACCAGCGTGACACTCGGCCTTGGCATTACCCTTGTACCACAATCGGCGGTAAATCACCTAACAGCCGCTGAAAAAGTGCACGTGCATGCAATTCCGGAAGAATACGGCAATATCTCGACTGTCTTCATTCACCGAAAAGATGCCTATATGACAAACTCCATGCAAAGCTTTTTACAAACCATCGAAGCTCATCATGACAACCGATTTAAGCATCTTGAATACGCTCCTGAGCTAATATGAAGGGTGAGGAGCAGCATATTCTGAAGATAACTTGGAAAAGTAGACAAAAAGCCAACGATTTCGTTGGCTTTTTGTCTTTACGATCATTTCAATTTTCATACATTCAAATTAGAGAAAAAAATACCCTTCTTAAACTAAACTGGTAGTTTGGCTAAAGAAAAATTGTATTACTTTTCACGAATTGGGAAAATATATAAATAATAGAAAAAAGGAGGGAACAGAGATGGAAGTAAATATGAGTGTTGAAGAAGTCGTGAATCAAATTGCTGAATTAGTAGAAAAAGAAGGGAAGCCACCTCGAAAGAAAGAGGTAAAGAAGTCAGATCCGGAGTTAATGAAAAATGCATTGTATTATTTTCCTAGTTGGGATACGGCAGTAGAACATAGCATTGGATCTTAACCATAAACATTTATTTTTCAATTAGTATATATAAGGCAAGGGAAGTTATGAAGGCTGCCAATTGGCGGCCTTTTGAACGTGCGATTCTTTACATTATCATACATTCAAATGGAGGATTCCTTTTCCAGCCTCCATTTGAATGGTACAGTTATTTCTTATTAACGTAAGGGTAAGTTTTCATTGAGATAGTCAATGAATCAATTTCGGAAAGAGTGAAGTATCGATCACTTTTTAGTCTAAATTGCAAGAAGGATAGTGTAACTTTTTTCCATATGGGGCCGTATAATAATTTGTTAAAACACAGGAAAAGAGGGTTCCGATGAAAAAGATATTGTTGATTTTGGCAACCGTTTTTTTGGTAACAGGACTTAGTGCTTGTATAGAAGTCCAGGAGGGAAATAAGGAATCTCCGCCAATTTCAGAAAAGCCAAATGATAATCCTAAGCAAACCGACGGGCAAGATGAAGATCCTCCAGGTGAAGCGGTCGATGAGCCGACAAAAGATCGGCCAAATACGAAAACGGATATGATCATATTAGAAGGTATGGAAGAATCATTCCCATTCACGCTTCATCATAGTCAGGCATTGGGATTCTCAACCTACATCGTGGATGACATGGTCGTTGAAGAGGCTAGTTCTGGTGAAGGAGATGCAATGATAGTTTTTGCCAATTTTGCAGGCAAGAGAAATGAGGAGGCCAAAGTTCAGATATTTTCCAAAAGGGAGGGCACGAATGCGACAATAGAAGAACAGGAGGAGTTTGCGAGGGAAGTTGTGTTAAGCAACGGCTTTGAGGTTAAACAGCGATCTGATAATGCGCCTAACCGATTTGATTGGTCTGAGGCCGAATTTGACATTAGTCAGAAGGGCAGTAATTATTCTATATTGGGTACAGTGTCGGTTTTTCAACATGGCGACCGCGTTTACCATGCAATCGTTCAATACCCGGAAGAATATGAAGAAGGCTTCATACCGCGGGTTGTAAAAATGTTTGATGATATCGTATGGTATGAGGCACCTTGATGGATGAGTAACCGAAATTGGAATAATGATCGATTTCGTCTCCAGTCTGGGAGCAGCTCTTTTGCTGCTCTTTTTAAGTTGTGGATGGTGAAGAAGGATAAATGATTGGGTTAGAGAATAATTAGTCATAGGTTTTCGAAAAACTAATTTGATAGAAAATAGGTGAAGCAAGTGGAGCTGGATACATTATATAAGACATATCAACCTTTTCTTTTTTCCATCGCATACAGGATGCTCGGATCGGTTACCGACGCAGAAGATATCGTTCAAGATTTATTCCTGCAGCTTAAGCTTGATACCGAACAGATTAAGGACATGAAAGCATATCTTGCGAAAATGACGACAAATCGCTGTCTGAACTTTTTAAATTCAGCCCGTAAGAGAAGAGAGGTTTACACAGGACCTTGGCTGCCTGAACCTCGGGTAAGCGAAGCAGGCCTGCCTTTAGATAAGGTGGTAACGGATGAAACGGTTGCATATGCCTTCCTCGTTTTGCTGGAACAGCTTTCACCTGTTGAAAGAGCGGTATTCGTGCTTAGGGAAGCATTCGCTTACAGCTATGGAGATATTGCCGAAATGCTGGAAAAGAATGAAGTGAACTGCAGAAAGATCTACAGCCGGGCAAAGAGGAAATTACAGAATGATCTGCCAGTCCATCCGGAGGATACGAAACATGTCGATCTATTGGCAAAAAAATTCATAAAAGCATCTACGACAGGAAATTTTGAGGAGTTTTTGGATATCCTTACAGAAGATGTTGTCCTTGTTACAGATGGCGGAGGAAAAGTGCTTTCTGCATTAAATCCGATTGTAAACAAACAGCGCGTATCCTCCTTTCTTAAAGGGATTTCTGCTAAAGGAAGTTTCGTAGGAGAACTTTTTCCGGTGATGGTCAATGGTCAGGAAGGAATTTTGCAAATGAAAGAAGGAAAGCCTGTCAAAGTCATCTGCTTTGAATGGGATTCAAAACAAAAAAATATCCGAAAAATCTTTATGGTCACCAATCCCGATAAATTACATCATATTCCTATTCCATAATAGGTCAGACTGAGGGCTCATAACGGGCTCTCTTTTTTGAATGTCACAAATCAACCCCCCTATTTTGTCTTATAAGTGGAACTAAAAAGATGTAATGGAGGAGATAGACATGGAACAACGCATTAACTACATGAAGACAAATCGGGAAGTGGTCAAATTAATGATGGGGTTGGAGGAATACAAGAAAACAACGGGAATCGATAGCCACTTAATCGAACTGATTAAAATTCGCGCATCTCAAATCAATGGCTGTGCGTACTGCTTGGATATGCATACAAAGGATGCCCGGGCAATGGGTGAAACGGAACAAAGAATCTACTGCTTGAGCGCTTGGCGTGAATCACCATTCTATTCTGAACCTGAAAGGGCAGCGCTGGAATTGACGGAAGCGGTCACGGCCATTTCTGCAAACGGTGTACCTGATGAACTGTATGAACGGGTCCGCCTTCATTTTGATGAAAAACAATATATCGATCTCGTTGCCATCATCATCACGATCAACGGCTGGAACAGATTGGCCATTTCAGCCCAAAACATCCCGGGGCACTATAAGCCTGTCATGCAAAAATGATTAACTTCTGTGAAACCATAAATATGTAAACGATAAAAAGCCACGTTTTATTAAATCGTGGCTTTTTATGATCATTTTTCTTTTTTATAAAAGCGTTCACCCGTATCAGGATTATAATATACCCTTGTTCTTTCACCAGACACAGGGTCTATATTTATTTCATCTGTCGATTGGAATCCATTAGGAACTTTTATGCCGTGATTCCGTTTAAACCGTTTATCATAGATAAAGTATCCAAGTAAAATGCATAAGATAACTATAACAATTTGTAATATATAGTACCCTATGATGAATTTCATTATATTGCCTCCACAATGACGGCAGTTCCATATGCAACGATTTCACTCATGTTTTTACCGATTTCCCCAGAATCATATCTCATCATGATAATCGCGTTTGCTCCCATTTGATTGGCATTTTTTATCATACGGTCCATAGCTTCTTTTCTTGAATCTTCAAGCATGGCCGTATATTGCTTGATTTCTCCGCCTACTAACGATTTTAACCCTGCCATGATATCGCCGCCGATCCCTCTGCTTCTTACAATTAAACCAAAGGCCGGTCCTTTTACTTCTATAATTTTGTACCCTTCAATTTTTTCTGTGGTAACTACCAACACATTAATCGCCTCCATCTTATTTACTTTATTGAAAGTAAGTCCACAATCTCATTTATATCTATATGCTGTGAAGCCCTATAACTTTTTTTTTAGTATTTCTCCATAAACAGAAGATAATGATTTCCTTTTTATCAAGCACAAAAATCATACCATTCCTTTAAATCTTAACATAATATAAGCTTCCCCTACTTATACAATAGGAAGTTCGCTTATGTAATACGCAGCATATTCCGTGTAAACATAAAAAATCCCATTTCGCTGAAAAGAAATGGGATAAAAGGGTTAGTTTTTGCTGCATCATAATTCCTCTATATGATCGGTTTTTATCTTCTTTACTTCATGAAGAATGTCACACAATTTATTTTCATAGTACAAGCAGATTAATTGTGATCTGGAGGTTATATCCAACTCTTCAAACAATTTATTTATATAATTACGAACTGTAGAAACACTTATATGCAGATTATCGGCTATTTCTTTATCTTTGAGACCTTGAGTTATATGCTTTATGATTCGCAATTCCATTGCATGTTGTTGTTGTTCCCTGGTGATTAAAGATAATGTATCTGTTTTTATTATTTCTTCGATTACTAGTTTCTCACTCTGCACATGCAACTCGTAGGAGAGTTGAATGGCCAGCATTTCAGAAATCATTTTGAAATTTTCACTATCATCCGTTGTGATTATCCCTACATAGCCTTGCAATTCCTTATTTTTAATTTCATGAATCGGGGAAGAGATAACAATAAAATCCTTCCCGGAGATTTGATTTTTAGTTTTTACAGTAGTATTTTGCAATGAACTTAAAATAAATGCATTATTTTCAACAGATTCTTTAATAATCAATTTACTTAAATCTTTTTCTTCAAAATTACTTTTTGAGTATAAAACATTCATTTCTTTATCAAAGATAAAAAAAATAGTTTCAAAATTGAATTTGAAATTCTTAATACTGTTCAATATCTTTTTACTGATATAAATGATTTGATTATTCATATTCATACCTCATACTTGTTCCTAAAATGAAATACCCTGTTTACTCTTCTCGTTTCAAGATAAACTATTTTTGGATGTGGCGGGTTCCAAAAATGACGACTGCTATTTCAGAAATGATACCGGGGGGATGAGGATGCGGCGTTTCCCGATAACGAAACTTTTCGGATTCCTCAAAGTTTGAAAGCCAGTTAGGGCAATTCTATTAAATATAAGAAGGGCATGTTTTGATTCATCTTTTTTCAAAACATGCCCTTTATTTCATGACAAATTATTTTATTTAAATGGATATATTTGCATCCAAGGTGAAACCATAACCGTAACATTCATCTTGCCTGCTATATGTTTAAATGGCCAAGTGAATGTGTGGGTTAAAGCAAAGAGGATAACCTGAATCCTTCAAAAAGAAATCGAGGAGTAAAATCAATGTGGGCAATGATTGGAACAGTGTTTACTGGAGCTGTTATTTCATATTTCGAATTACCTCAACTTATTAAAGAGAAATGCTGGAGGGAAGTCTCCGTTTATATTCTATTGCTTTTAGTTGGCATGACGTTATGTATTTTATTAATCAAGGATATGACCATTCCTAATCCCTTGGACTGGATAACCATATTTTTTGATCCATTCACATCTTTCATGGAACGGATTCTGTCTTAAGGGGGACTGTTCATGCTCGAGAAAGGAAAAATTAGCTCCGGGGAATTTCTTATATTGGTCATCATATTCACGATTGGGGGTTCGATACTTAATGTGCCTGCTCTACTTGTCACATTAGTGAAGCAGGATGCCTGGATTTCCTATTTCATAACGACACTCATCAGTTTGTGTTTGGTATTCTTATATAATAAATTAGCCTCCATTTATCCGTCTAAAACGTATGTCGAAGTTAATGAAAAAATATTGGGGAAATGGGTTGGGAAAATCTCGGCACTGCTCTTTCTTTTTTATATTTTATACCTTTTGTCTGCTTTATTGTATGAAATAGGGAGTTTTTCAACGACACAAATTTTGGTCGGAACTCCTATCGAAATGATTATGGTTCTTTTTTTATTGACAAGCATAATCGGTGTACGCTTAGGATTGGAAGTCATCAGCCGAACTGCATCCATCTTTTTCCCTTGGATCGTTTTTATGCTTATCATGTTATTTTTGCTTCTTATCCCTGAGATCAAATTAGAACATATACAACCTGTTTTCGAAGACGGCATGAAACCAATTATTAAGGGCTCCTATCATATTTTGGCGCTCCCTTATGTACAGCTCGTTTTCCTTTTGATGATCATGCCATTTGTAAAAGAAAAGGATGAAATGAAAAAAAACTTTTATCGCGGAACATTATTAGGGGGCATGGTTCTATTCTTGGTGATTATTTTCAGTATTCTCGTATTGGGTATTGATCTAACAGCACTGCAAAACTATCCTTCTTATAGATTAGGGAAGAGGTTGAATGTGGGTCATTTTTTGGAACGTATTGAAGTCATTGTAGCCTTCATTTGGATTCTTTCCGTGTATTTCAAGCTAACGATTTGTTATTATGGACTGTCCTTGGGGTTAGCTCAAGTACTGGGATTAAAAAATCACAAAATCCTTCACTTCCCATTAGCATTTATCATTCTTGCCTTCTCCATCATTACACATCCAAATACAGTACATAGTCATACCTTTACTTTCAAAGCATGGACGCCATTTTCCTTAAGCATTTGTTTTCTGCTCCCGGTGTTATTGTTATTGATAGGAATATTGAAAAAAAAGCGTTCCAATTCAAAGGCGGTCAAAGGGTGCTAAAAAAATTCAATCACTGCCTTGCTCTAATAGCATGCAGCTGAAAAACTTGATTCTACATGAGGATGTTGACACGTTCGACTCAGTGATTTAAAAAGCCTTGGTATTTATAGGATTTTTTTTTGAATGATCACCGGAATTGAACCAACCGCAGCATTCTCATGTTAAGGAGTATTTCCGTTAAATGGATGTCAGTCTTTTCGTTTCCATGTTCTTGGATTATCGGTGTTTATCGTAAAAACAAAATTCGACAAGGATTTCATGGCTGGTGTAAGATGAATGAAAAAGCCAGAAATGGGGTGAATGCTTTGGTTGATTTATTACCGTCACTGTTTGAAAAAGTGGGAATCATCGTAATTGCCGCATTCCTGCTTTCCTACATGAAACCGTTTCGGCAAATGATAGGCCATGAACATGATATGTCAAAGAAAATCATGTTTATCGCACTTTTTGGAACGTTCGGCATCATAAGTAACTATACAGGGATCGAAATCGGGAATCAGGCCATGCCGGAGTGGGATTGGCAGGGGAATTGGCATGCTGGGATTGCACCCGAAAACGCGATTGCCAACACAAGGATTATGGGCGTGGCTATCGGCGGTTTGCTGGGGGGACCATTTGTTGGATTGGGAGTAGGTTTGATTGCGGGGATTCACCGTTATTTCCTCGGGGGTTTTACGGCGGGAGCTTGTGCGATCGCTGCGATTTTGGCTGGGGTTTTATCGGGTTTTTTGGGGAAAAGGCGCCGAAAGCATGGAACGATCACCCCTTGGTTTGCGCTGCCCATTTGCATGGCATTGGAAGCGATCCAAATGGGCATCATCCTGGTGACGGCCAAACCATTTGAAAGGGCATGGGAGCTCGTACAAGTAATCGGCCTTCCCATGATCATCATCAATGGGTTCGGGACTTTACTGTTCATGCTCATCATTCAGTCGATCACGAGGGACGAGGCACGGACGCGGGCCGTACAAACGAATCTTGCGTTCCTGATTGCGGATCAGACTTTGCCCTTCTTCCGGCAAGGTCTGAATCAAACTTCATGCAAGAGAATAGCCGAAATCATCTTGGGGCTGACTGAAGCCGACGCCGTGGCCATTACCAATGAACATAGTGTACTTGCCCATGTGGGTGCTGCGTCCGATCACCATGTCCCAAAGGTGGGAATTGCGACAGGCTTAACGAAAAAAGCTCTTGAACAAGGGAAAATCATCGTGGCCAAAACAAAAAAGGATATTTATTGTTTTCATGGTCAATGCCCATTGGAAGCGGCCGTGGTCCTGCCGTTGCAGGTCCAGCAGAAAACGGTCGGGACGTTAAAGATGTATTTCGAGCATCCGGATAAATTAAGCCAAGTGGAACAAGAGTTAGCTGAAGGGTTGGCCAAACTATTTTCCACTCAATTGGAACTCGCAAAAGCAGAAATGCAAACGAAATTATTGAAGGATGCTGAAATCAAGGCCTTACAGGCACAGGTCCATCCTCATTTTTTATTCAATGCAATCAATACGATTTCCGTTCTATGCCGGACGGATGTCGAGAAGGCAAGAAATTTATTGCAGGAGCTTAGTGCTTTCTTTCGTTCTAATTTACAAGGTGCCCGACAAATACTCGTGCCGCTGGAAAAGGAATTAGAGCATGTTAACGCTTATTTATCACTGGAGCAGGCGCGTTTTCCCAATAAATATCATATCGACTATCGCATTGAGCCGAGGCTTAAGGAAGTTCTCATCCCTCCATTCACCCTACAGCCGCTAGTTGAGAATTCGGTACACCATGCATTTCCACCTGTGAAAGGCAAAGGTGAAATCATCATTCACGCTTACTTTAAAGACGATTCGATGCAAATAGTTGTGGAAGATAACGGAAAAGGGATTTCAAGCGGGAGAATAGATGAGTTGGGCCAGCATGCTGTAGAATCGACTAAGGGTACAGGAACGGCCCTTCATAATATCAGTGAACGGCTGGAAGGAATCTATAAAGGACAGGCCAGCCTCTCGATCGCAAGTGAACCGGGGCACGGAACACAAGTGAAAATATCCATACCACTCAACGAAAAAGGAGCATATGTCAACGATGATGAAAGCATTTATCGTAGAGGATGAACCACTGGCAAGAGATGAATTGAAATATCTATTGAAGAGAAGCAGGCAAGTTGAAGTCGTGGGTGAGGCCGAGGGAATAGAAGATGCCATGAGGGATATCTCCCTCCTTAAACCTGAACTTGTCTTTTTGGACATTGAGCTTGCAGAAGGCAATGGCTTGCATTTGGCTAAGCAATTGGCGGAACTTGACCATGCACCTTCGCTCATTTTTGCGACCGCTTATGATGAGTTTGCCCTCCAAGCTTTCGAGTTATATGCATTTGATTATCTATTAAAGCCATTTAATGAAAAAAGGATTCGTCAAACATTGGATAAGCTCATGAAGCAGCGGCAAGTCGGGAAAGACGAATCCGGGACAGCACCTCCCGCCAGCCGTACGGCGGTGGAACAGACAGGTAAATTGGCTGTATCGATAGATGATCGGATCGTTTTAATCGACCGGGATAATATTTTGTTCATAGGACTCGTGGAAGGAAAGACGATCATTAAAACCGAAGAAAATGAATATAAAATCGGTGAGCCGCTCATCGTGCTTGAAAGGAAGCTAGATAATCGCTCATTTTTACGGGTGCATCGCGGTTTCATCGTGAATGTCATCCATATATCTGAAATACAGCCTTGGTTCAACTCGACTTATAATCTCATTATGAGTGACGGATCAAACATTCCGGTAAGCCGCACATATGTGAAAGAGCTAAGGCAGCTTATCGGTTTTTAAAAATTTTCATAATTCTGCATTTTACCTTCTTCATATTGCAGTCCATCCCCCGATATCTGCATTATAACTTGAAAACCCATTGAAGCCGCTTTCATTGTGATATCATCATTTTACGATGTAAGAAATAAAGGGGGTTCAAATATGAATGCGGTTACAATTGTCATAGGCTCCATTTGTATATTAATGATTGCCTACCGTTTATACGGGACATTCATAGCACTCAAAGTATTAAAACTCGATGATTCGAAGCCGACTCCGGCCCATAAATTAGAAGATGGAAAAGATTATGTTCCAACAAATAAATGGGTGGCATTCGGCCACCATTTTGCAGCCATTGCAGCGGCCGGTCCTTTGGTGGGTCCGATCCTTGCTGCACAATTCGGCTATTTGCCAAGTTTACTATGGCTTTTAATCGGGGCTGTAATCGGGGGAGCCGTCCATGATGCCGTCGTGCTTTTCGCGTCGATGCGGAAAGACGGCAAATCCCTTTCGGAAGTTGCGAAAGAAGAACTTGGGCCTGTAGCAGGATTCTGTACAGGACTCGCGATGCTTTTTATCATTACGATCACGATGGCAGGACTTTCAATGGTCGTTCTGCATGCTTTGGAAAATAATCCATGGGGGACGTTTGCAGTCGGGATCACCATTCCCATCGCCATGGGAGTAGGGCTTTACCATAAAAAAACCGGCAATCTGAAAGGTGCGACCATCGTCGGGTTTGCGCTTATCATGGCCGCGATTTTACTCGGTCCGAACATTCAAGGAACGGCACTTGGTGACTTATTGACACTTGAGGCGAGCACACTTGCCATCATCTTGCCGATCTATGCTTTCTTCGCTGCCGCATTGCCTGTTTGGCTGCTGCTGGCACCTCGTGATTACTTGAGTACATTTATGAAAATCGGTGTTTTTGCCGCATTGATTATCGGTGTTTTCGTGGTGAATCCAGAAATCCAGTTTCCTGCGTTTACCGAATTCATCAATGGAGGTGGCCCGATTGTTGCCGGACCCGTTTGGCCATTCATTTCAATAACGATTGCCTGTGGCGCGATTTCAGGATTCCATGCATTTGTCGGATCGGGCACAACTCCAAAAATGTTAAACCGGTGGAGTGATATCAAATCCGTCGGTTTCGGAGCGATGCTTGTGGAATGTGTCGTTGCCATCATGGCATTGATTGCTGCGGTTTCGCTGCAGCCAGGCGATTATTTTGCGATTAACTCTTCACCTGAAGTATTTCAAACATTAGGTATGGAAACCGTACACCTTAACGAACTCAGTGAAGAAATCGGCATTAATCTGGAAGGAAGGACAGGCGGGGCAGTTACACTTGCTGTCGGCATGACCTATATTTTTACCGAAATCCCCTTCTTTGACAAACTGGCGTCGTTCTTCTTCCAATTCGTCATCATGTTCGAGGCGGTGTTCATATTAACCGCAATCGATTCAGGGACACGTGTTGCCCGTTACTTAATCCAGGATTTCTTCGGGGAATTCTATAAACCATTAAAAAGGGTCGACTGGCTGCCGGGTAACATCTTCGCCAGTGCGTTAGCCTGCTTTATCTGGGGATACCTGCTTTACTCTGGGGACATTAGTTCAATCTGGGCACTCTTCGGCGTATCCAACCAGCTCATGGCCTCGATTGGTCTCATCATCGGTGCGACCGTCGTATTGAAAATTGCAGACAAACGCTGGTATATGTGGACATGCCTCGTACCCCTTGCCTACTTATATGTAACGGTCAATGTAGCAGGGTACTGGATGGTCAGAAACGTATACCTGAACCCGGACTCTGCAGGATTCAGCATCTTGAACGGAATATTATCGATTACGATGTTAATACTGGGCTTGATCATTCTGGTTACCGCCTTCAAAAAATGGCGGGAGCTTTGGAAAATCCCTCAAGCAGAACTACTGAAAAGATCAGCATGAACATAAAAAATCCGGGCGGAAACTGCCCGGATTTTCGTTCGTTGCGAATGTTAAAAAAGGCCCTCAATTCCAATCAGAAACAAAAACCTGAAAAAGGAAAGTATCAATAACCCCAACTTTGTTAATGATAGCAAATGAGGAGGTGTGATAAGATGGCAAAAGATGTACTATGTGAAGTGAATAATTGTAAATATTGGGATTCTGGAAACAAATGTAGCGCTGATGCTATTTATGTTGTAAGTCATAAAGGGAATCAAGCATCAAATAGCAAAGAAACGGATTGCAAAACATTTGATCCAGAAATTTAAATCATCGGAGGGTAACCATCAACTGGTTACCCTTCTTTCTTTTTATTATTGATAATAAAAATCATTTTCATTCAAGAATATAGAAATTCATTTTATTTTTCTTCATGAAAAGGAAATTTGGCGATAAATATTGATCGACAAATTTGCAAGTTTGATCGATATCCACGTGGGGGCGGGCGTTAGTTCGCACATTACTCGTGAGATTGAGCGCTTTACTCGTAAATTCGAGCATTTACTTTTGAAATGGTCAGCCCATCTCCGATAGGAATGAGCATGGATTCCAATAGTGGATGATTGGCCACCGTTTCATTGAATGCCTTCATAAATGCAGTATAGCGTTTGGGTTCAGCATCCGGATCTGCGACACTGCCTCTCGCAAGTACGTTATCCATGACGATTAGAGCACCCGGTTCTGCCAGCTTAATGCAATATTGCAGGTAATTTTCATAATTGTCCTTGTCGGCATCTATAAAGAAAAAATCAAATTTCTTGTTATCATGAACGAGTTTTTCAAGGCTTTGCAGAGCTGCTCCTGTCATATATGATACTTGATCGCCAAAGCCGGCTTTGGATAGATTGCCATAAGCTAACTTTGCGTATTCCTCCATTAATTCAAGGGAGGTCAATTTTCCTTCGCTGCCGAATCCCCTGGCAAGGCAAATCCCGCTATAGCCCCCAAGAGCGCCTATTTCCAAAACATTTTTAGCTCCTGAAATGGATACAAGCAGGGTAAGGAGTTTCCCCGATGAGGGGGATACCGATATGGACGGCATTCCGTTTTCCTGTATGGACGTAATGACTTCTTCCAAAAGGGCATCTTTGGTATAAAACACTGAATCGATATAACTGTTAATTTGTTTCATTATTTTCCATTCCTTTCTCACCATTATTGGAAGGTTCCTTTTCATCAATTTTCTTATCGGCTGCTTCATTTTCTTGTATTTCAAATAATTGTATGAATTCGTTGATCAACATATCAATGGCTTTCAATTCACCGACCAAGATTTGATTGATGGATTGAAACTCTGGTTTATCCAACTGTTCCTTAATGGTTGAACGTTTAACATTCATCATTTCTAAAAAAGCGATGGCCCTCCCGCGGCGAAACGTTTTTGGGCCACGATGATGTGAACCATGGTCTTTTCCTTTGTGATGGCCATCCCTTTTAAGTTTTTCATTTCTCATATTAAAACCTCTTCCTTTGTATACATATGTATACATTTTTTCTTATGTTAAATGTATACATACATACGTATACAAAATGTCAAATGATAATCGAATGGAGAAATCAAAAAATCGTTTATAAAAAGTTTGTCTAAATTATGAAAGCGTTATTTAGAGAGGCAAAAAAGTACTTACATCGAAAGAATTTTTTTTATTATAGTAACAAATAGACCGGTTGGTATAGTGGGGGTGTGCTACGGAAATGGATACAAAATCGTTGATAATCGAGAATGCAACGATTCTTTTCCAGAAAAAAGGCTGTCATCATCAATGCCATTTGAGAAGCTAACTCTCGATGTTGAATTTAAAAGCATTCAAATATTCACTATTTGTGCTAGGTCTTGCGATGAACATGATTACATTCCTTAACATGTTATCGATGCTGGTTGTGTTACCAATGTATATGCAAATGGCGTTATTGGTTTCTGCATTCGCCACTGGGCTAATCATGCTGCCAGGCAGTCTATTGAACTGCGTTTTTGCCCCGATCATAGGCAGGCTGTTCGATAAATATGGACCGCGTGCCGTCATTACACCAGGAACGATTCTGGTTGTCATTGGCTACGGGCTATATGCAATGTATGGAACAGACACGGCACTCTGGATCATGGTTGTTACGCATATCGTGATGATGCTTGGCATTGGCATGGTACTCGCTTCCGTACAAACGAATACATTGAATGCATTGCCAAAACAATTCTATCCGGATGGCATCGCGATTACGCAAACATCACAGCAAGTATCAGGGGCAATTGGGATAGCGGTCATGGTTTCGCTATTTTCTGCAAAGCAAAACGGCTACTTGACTGATGTCGCAAATGATTTACCGGCAGCTGCTGCCTCAGGCTCATCTCTTGTATTTAAAATTAGTTTGATTTTCGCCATCGTGAATGTGGCGTTTTCATTGTTCATGAAAAAACCGAAGTAACAAAGATAAAAAAAACAGATCACCATTCTAGCAGGTGATCTGTTTTCATTTTTGAACTTTACTAAGTAAATCCAAAAGCTGTTGTTTTTCCGCCTCATTCAAGTTGGCAAACTGTGAGGCCTGAAAATGCTCTTGTTTTGGAACAACTTCATGAAAAAATTCTTTTCCTTCCTCAGTCAATGACAGGTATTTTGTTTTCCATTCCTGTTCCCGTTTAATCAACCCCAACTCTTCCATTTTCCTTAATAGTTGAGTGATATTGCCTTTTGTCACAAAAAGCTTGTTTGCCAGTTCTTGCTGAGACAATCGTTCATGGGAACCCACTTGAACCAAGATATCGAATTGGGCTGCCGATAGATTCCATTTCTTTAAATGTTGATTGGATTCCCTGATACTCTGGTTATAGATTCGTGTTATTCGGAACCATAACATTAAACCTAGCTGTTCCTCATTATTAGATGCGGAGGGATTCGTTGTGTTTTCTTTCATGAATGTCACCTCATTCTTTCTTCGTCAAAATCAGTTTATGAATAAACCAACATCGTGTCAAATGCAAAAAATTCCATCTTTGAATCAAAGAAACCAGCATTATCGTTTAATACTGGTTTCTTTAGTTCCTTTATTATGTAGTCGTTAGTTTAGCAAAGATGATAAAAAACAGCGTTAATTCGCCTATTATCACAATATTCGGGACCCCGACAAACAAATTAATAATAAAAAAGACAGCTAAAATCCCTAAAAATAATCCTAAATGATATATTTGCAACCGCTGGTGCTTATGTCTATATTGGTGGAAAACAAAAGTGGTCGACATGAAATAGAGCAATACGGAACCGAAAACAAAATAGAGGATGAATGAATAATGGACCTCATGTAAATACAATAATCTGATGGCTGCTGCAATCATGCTTATAGACATTAAAATAAACAGATGACCGTAAATGATGATCTGGCCGGAAGATTGTACAGATTTATCGACTTTTTTCTCCATGTTATCGAAATATTGCCACCACATAGCTATTATCAGGGCAAATGAAATGATGGAAAAGGCTATCGAATCCCAATTTCCTTGTTTAGGTTGAATGACCGCAAGAGTGCTCACCAGAGCTTCCCCAAAGAGAATGATGGTAAATAGACCAAAGCGCTCCAACAAGTGGGCCGTATGTGTAGGAACCTTTTTCAAGCAATTTCTTCCAATGATTGGAACAATGATATCGATCAGGATGCCCAAATACAGCACAGCATAGCGAAGCCAGGAATCAAAAAGGACGGAGAATAATGAAATGGCGATTCCAATCCAAAAATACCTTCCCAAAAAGAGTGCTGCCTTTTTTCGAACTCCCTCTTCTATCCGCTGTACAACAAGATATTGGATGGCAGTTACGGCTCTTAAGCCAATATAACCAATTAAAAAAGAAAGATAATAAGGATCAAAATCAACAGATAAGCTTGATGTCATGATTAGGACAAAAAACATTTGCAGTATCAAAAATAGCCGTTGATGAAATACATCCTTTCCAAACCGGTTAATAAATATGGTTTGCCCTACCCAAGCCCACCAGATAGGAATGAAAATCAACACGAACTTTAATAAATACTCTGGATGGATATATCCACCTTCAACATGCAGTAAAACATGAGTGGCGCCTGCTACGGCCGCCACAAATAATAAATCATAAAAGAGCTCTAACCATGTAACTTTCTTTTCATCCATTTCCGTACTCCTCCCAATCGCCTTATAGATTATAGTATGTTGTAAATATTCAGAAAATGGAAGAGGGACTTTGGTGATGCAATGTAAAGTTCATGGTCATTTTTGGAAGTTCTTTTTACCTAGCAATTATGTTTTGCCAAATTTAGTGATTAGGAATAACGTCACTTTTTGGTGATGGTATATTATGGTACTATAGGAGATGATTTCAAACAAGGAGGGAAGTAGATGACCAGAACCATCGGCCTTATTTGCGGCAGTTTACGGGAAAATTCTTATAATCGAATCATTGCTCAATCATTGACGGATATGGTTGATTCTTATCAATTTCGCTGGATCGAAATTAATGATCTTCCGTTGTTTAACGAAGACTTGGAGATAAGTGGCATTCCAGAAACGGTGACATCATTTAAATCCGCCATTCAGGACGTTGACGGTATCATTATCGTAAGCCCAGAGTACAATTCTGGAATACCGGGCGTATTAAAAAATGCATTGGACTGGGCATCAAGACCTCGGGAGTCCGCTGTACTTACCAAAAAACCAGTTGGCCTGATCGGAGCTACTCCTGGGGGAATGGGCACTGCATTTGCTCAAATGCAAATCAGGCAAATACTGGAGGCCATGCAAGTTCATGTTCTTCCATTTCAGAAAATGCTGATATCGCAAGTACATAAAAAGATTGATTCTGATCGGAAAGTGCTTACAGACGATCAAACAAAACGTTATCTGGAGCGTTATTTACAACAATTCATTCATTGGATCGATCACACTCCAGTTCTAGATTAATTAGCCGCAGTCAATGAATCTTATTATATATATGATTGACAGGATATAAGTTTATAAGTAAACTTATAAACAACAATCAGTTAAGTTATAAACTGATTGCGACCAACGAAGGGGTTGGGGGAACTTCCCTACATATGGACTTTCTTCGATAGCTTTAATAAAAGGAGGACTTTAAAAATGTCTGATCTCTATTCTCGTATTTCCAAAGATGATGCCGCCGTTCTACTAGTGGATCATCAAACCGGTCTTATTTCAGGGCTAGTGCGTGATTATGGCGTGGATGAATTCAAGAACAATGTCATGGCTCTTGCCAACACCGCAAAGTTTTTTGATTTGCCAGTCATTTTAACAACGAGCTTTGAAAATGGACCAAATGGACCGCTCATGCAAGAATTGGAGGAACTATTTCCTCACGCACCAAAAATAGCCCGGCCTGGACAAATTAATGCATGGGATAATGAAGATTTTGTTAAAGCAATCGAAGAAACCGGAAAAAAACAATTAATCATCGCGGGCGTGGTCACGGATGTCTGCGTTGCTTTCCCGGCACTTTCCGCTTTGAACGCTGGATATGAAGTATTCGCTGTCACGGATGCTTCTGGAACAGTCAGCAAACAGGTGGCTGATGCAGCTTTAGCGCGTATGGCCCATGGCGGTGTGCAGCTTATGAACTGGTTTAGCGTAGCGTGCGAATTACAACGCGATTGGCGCAACGATGTCGAAGGGTTTGGTGCTTTACTTTCCAGCCAGCTTCCTGGTTATCAAAATATAATCGGAAGCTACAGGGGAGCTCAGCGCGATTTCAGCAAGATATAAAGAAAGATTTTACTTGTGTCCTTATACAGAACAAAAAGGTTTCGGAATGTTCTCATTCCGAAACCTTTTTAATTTTTTGACCGGATTTGAAGCTTATTTCCGATAGTGAATCCTTCGTTTCAGCAGAAAATGAGGTTCCAGTTATAGAAATGGCCTCAGCTAATGCGTGCAAGTATAAAAGTCCGGGGAAGTATTATGGAAGTTCAGCTGTACCTAAAAAAAGGTGTTTCAGCATTTGCAGCTGCAAGTGTTGTTGGCTCTGTTCCAAATAACCAGTTGCATAAATGAGAAGTATGGGGACGGCTTGGTTTTGATCCCGTATTAATTGATCCAGATTACAACGGGCAGCGTGTTTATAATGAACATCAAGAAGGGCTGTTTGTTCAATTAAAACGCCCTTTTATGGAATAATCATTGTAAAAATCCACTTAAAGTTTAGCTGGGACACTTTATTGACAAAAGTCATGATTTATTTATTTTTATTTTTATTTTCTAATTCCTCGACTCTCCTTTCCATGTTTTTTATTTCTTTGATTGAGTGAAGGGCGAGCCCTAAAGCTATTCCGCCTAAAGTGAATGCTGGAAAAGCAAAAAAAGTAAACCATTCCATCTTTTAATAACCTCCCTAAAGGAACTGTGAAATTCTATAAAGATAAGGCACGTAAATTACAAGTAGGAAAACAAGTGTGAGTTATCAAATAAACAGGTCCGGTTGGCATATTTCTTAATGGTATGAAAAAAGTGGCGGACGTTTAATCTCAAAACTTTCACCACTTTTTTGTTTTCTTTTAAGGAGTGTATGCCATTTCATTTTAATCATGCATACCCCACTTTTAATTCACCCTCCAGGTTCCCGCTAGCTCCTTTTCTGTTAGGCTGAATCGTAATAAGGATTGTGCACAAATGTTTAAAGAGTATATTATTGTGCAGTACCTATGACAACATTCGGACTTAGAAACGCTACATTTTTAATAAGAAGTGAGATATCGTAGAAGCAGGGAGAGGGATTGAGAATGTTTTTAGATGAAAGAAGCGCCAATTTACTAAAACTATTACAGCATTCGCCCATTTCAAAAATGAAAGAACTTGAAGCCCAAACAGGTCTGACGAGAAGGCAAATCCAATATGGTCTAAGCAAAGCGAATGACTGGCTCCAATTTCATGGATATCAACCGATTCAATATAATCGTGAAATGGGCTACTCCTTTTCTGAAACGATCAGGGATGAAGAATTGAATGTAAAACTGACAAAACGCAATTATATATTTTCAGAGACAGATAGGGAAAAAGTCTTTTACCTCATGATGCTGTTAAGCCCAGAAGAATTGTCCGTCTATCATTTCCAGACGATCACCGGGCTCTCACGTAATACGGTGTTGAAGGATTTAAAAAGTCTTAAAGAGAAGAACAGGGACATATCGCTCAAGATCCAGTATTCCAAACAAGATGGCTATGTGGTGATTGGGGAAACCCGAGTAAAGAGATATATCATTGAACGTCTCGTGCATGATGTCCTGAACGGTCCCAATAGTGAATTGATCATGGAGTGCATATGGGGAAATCATGAAAAGCAAATCAGCTCGATCCGGTTACAGCTTGAAAGGATCGAACGTAATTTAGGCATCACCTTTACGGATGAACGGCTTCATGAACTGAGCTATTTATTTCTATGTACAGATCAGCTCATAGGAAAAGGGGAAGAGTTACAGGCAGACCAGAGCTGGGCGCCGTTTGTTGCGACGGAAGAATACAAAATGGTCGAGGAAATGACCAGTACGAATGCCTTTCAATCAGTATGGAGCGAAACGGAAAACCTATACGCAACCTTGCATTTACTGAGCATGAATCGAACGAAGGATATTTCGCCCCTTAAGGATGATGAAGCCATTCAACACCTTTTGCAGGAGATCGTGGCAGAATTCGAGAGGCTGGCATTTGTTCACTTGAAAGACAAAGAGCAACTATGCCAACAATTATACGTTCATTTTAAACCGGCATATCATCGCCTGCGGTATGGCCTCCCACAATTGAATCCGATGACGGGGCGGGTGCAGAAGGTCTATCCTGAATTGCATCATTTGACAAAAAAATCCCTGTGGGTGTTGGAAAAAGAGATTGGCTGTCCGGTATCAGAAGAGGAAATCGCATACTTCACAGTCTATTTTGGAGGATGGCTGCGCAGGCAAGGGACGACATTGGATGATCGAAAACGGGCAATTGTCGTATGCCCGAATGGCATTGGCATCAGCAATATCCTCATTTATACATTGAGGGAATTATTTCCGGATATATTGTTCCTGGACGTTCTGTCCGTTAGAAATGCGGCTGAATATCCACTGTCGTACGATCTTGTTTTTTCAACGGTGCATATGAGAACAAAAGCGGCATTATTCGTTGTACCGCCCATTTTGGAAATGCAGGACAAACATACATTGCGCCAGCAGGTCATGCAGGAATTGTATGGATATACGACGGAAAGTGTGGATGTTGCAGCTTTATTGAAGATCATTTCCAAGTATGCAACCATCCATGAACAGGATCAGCTTGAAAAGGCTTTGAAGTCGAATGTGTATACCCATACACCAAAAATAACCCAATTTTCTTTAAAGGAGGCAGAGAAGCCTGTGTTAGAAGAACTGCTCAATATGCAAACGATTCAATTACAGCCGCATGTTTCCGATTGGAAAGAAGGCATTCAAGTTGCGGCCAAGCCTCTCGTGGACTTAGGAACCGTAGAGGAACGTTATGTGGATGCCATGATCGAGGCCATAGAAACGAATGGACCATATGTAGTGATAACGCCTGGAGTGGCGATTCCGCATGCACGTCCGGAACAGGGGGTCAGGTCTTTATCCATGAGTTTGCTGAAATTGGATGAAGCCGTGGACTTTGGACCGGATAAACCAGTTCGCCTGATTATCATTTTGGCGGCAGTGGATAACGATTCACATTTGCGGGCATTGATCCAGCTCACACAATTATTGAATGAACCAGCCAATATAGAAGAAATTTTAAGCACTTCAGATAAATCGGTCCTTATGGAGTACGTTCATAAATATTCGAAGGAGGAAGCGGAATGAAAATCATGGTAGTATGCGGGAACGGATTGGGAAGCAGCTTCATCATGGAGATGAATGTGAAGAAAGCGTTGACGGAAATGGGTAAGACAGCCGAGGTGGATCATACGGATCTTGCATCCGCAAAAACGGTTCAGGCGGATATTTTCCTAGGAGCGGCGGATATAGTCGGTCAGCTGGATGATGGAACCCGGACGATCGTCACATTGGAGAACATGATGAGCATCCCTGAAATCAAATCTAAATTGGACATGCATGTAGGATAAAAAAAGGAGAGATTGATATGAAGAAAATCATGGTAGTATGCGGGAACGGATTGGGAAGCAGCTTCATCATGGAGATGAATGTGAAGAAAGCGCTGACGGAAATGGGTAAGACAGCCGAGGTGGATCATACGGATCTTGCATCCGCAAAAACGGTTCAGGCGGATATCTTCCTGGGAGCGGCGGATATAGTCGGTCAGCTGGATGATGGAACCCGGACGATCGTCACACTGGAAAACATGATGAGCATTCCTGAAATCACAACGAAATTGGCTTCACATCTATAAGAAGTAAACATAAAGAAGAGGGGGAGAGGCAATGCTGGAACTTATCATGAATGACATCTTGGGTACACCTTCCATACTTGTGGGGCTGTTTGCCCTCATTGGACTGCTGTTACAGCGGAAATCCAGTGCGGATGTTGTATCTGGAACGCTAAAAACCGTAATGGGCTTCATTATCATTGGAGCGGGAGCGGCAGTGCTCATCGGCGCCCTTGATATATTCAGTAAAATGTTCGATCATGCATTCAATGTACAAGGCGTCATACCGAATAACGAAGCCATTGTCGCAGCCGCCCAAAGTGATTTTGGGACTTCGACTGCACTTATCATGGTTTTTGGTATGGTTGTCAATGTTTTGCTGGCTCGTTTCACGCCATTTAAATATATATTCTTAACGGGACACCATACTTTATTCATGGCTTGTTTACTTGCAGTCACGCTATCGGTCGGCGGGCTCAACGGATTTCCGCTTATCTTGGTCGGTTCCATTCTATTGGGAGTATGCATGGTGATGTTCCCAGCCCTCCTTCAGCCATACGTACGGAAAATTACCGGAAGCGATGATTTTGCCATCGGACATTTCGGGACAATCGGATATTTTGTATCCGCGACTGTTGGAAAATGGTTTGGAAACAAGGAAAAAACGACAGAGCAAATCAAGGTTCCCAAATCTTTAGGATTCCTGAGGGATACATCAGTCGCTGTATCGCTTACGATGACGATGTTCTTCGTGATTGTGGCATTGTTTGCCGGACAGAACTATATTGAAACGGAATTATCCGGCGGTTCGAACTTCATCGTATTCTCTTTCATCCAGGCGATAACATTTGCTGCAGGAGTGTACATCATCCTTGCGGGGGTACGGATGTTAATTGCTGAAATCGTCCCTGCATTCAAAGGGATTGCCGATAAAGTCGCGCCGAATACAAAACCTGCATTGGACTGTCCGACCATTTTTCCATTCGCTCCAAATGCAGTGATCATCGGGTTCCTATTCAGTTTCTTGGCTGGACTATTATCGATGTTCCTCCTTCCGGCACTTGGATTGAAAGTAATCGTTCCGGGGCTTGTACCGCATTTCTTCACCGGAGCTGCAGCAGGTGTATTCGGGAATGCCACAGGAGGCAGACGCGGAGCGATGCTTGGATCCTTTGCCAACGGACTCATCATTAGTTTCCTGCCGGCGATACTCCTGGTCTTCTTGGGGGATGTAGGGTTTGAAGGCACCACATTTGGCGATTCGGACTTCGGTGTGGTCGGTCTCTTGATCCTAAGCGTCATGAAACTTTTAGGATTATCCTAAACTGTTATACTGATAAGGTAAAGAAACAAAAATAAATGAATGAAACCAACAGCCTAAGATCTTTATTGATAATGGGCTGTTGGCATTTTCATATCTTTCGGATTTTTGAGGTGATTTGCATGACCAATAAAGCAATTGTGCTCGATTTGGATGGCACGACATTGAACGAAAGAAATACTGTGAATGAGACGCTGGAACAATACATAGGCGAACTCAGGGAAAGAGGTAAGCTGGTTTTCATTGCAACAGGAAGAACGCTGGAAGAAGTGAGGGATGTTTTACCGTCCGGCATGGAAGCCGATGGAATGGTGACCGCCAATGGAATGTCCGTATTCATAGGAAAGGAACAGATCGTCGAACACGCCCTGCCGATGGAACTTGTGGAGGAATTGGTCGCCAAAGCAGGAGCGGAAGAGATTTTTTACGAAGTTCATCCGAACGATGGAACACGGATGGCATTACTTAAAGATAAAGACTATATGGTTAAACAAGGCTTGGTGCCAAAGCCAGAGACAGTCGATGAAAATGAATGGCTATCAAGACAGGATGCAGTGGAAGACAAAATAAGATGGTCAGAACAACTGGATATAAGCAGCGTAGCCAAAATCTACTTTTTCAGCAATGAAATGAATACGATTCGAAAATGGAAAGCGGAGTTGGGGAAAATCAAGCAGTACAATGCCTTTACCACAGCTTCCTCCACCCATCATAATGTAGAAGTGACCGTGGAAGGCATCACGAAAGCAACAGGCGTTCAACTGCTGCTGAAGCATTTCCAGCTAGCACCGGAAAATATCCTGGCAGTAGGCGATGGCGAAAATGACCTCCCGCTATTTAAACTCGCCGGACATTGTGCTGCCATGAAAAACGCCACGGACCTGGTCAAAGAACAAGCCGATGAAGTGACGGAGCATTCATATAGAGAAGATGGACTGTATCGCTTTTTAAAGGGAATATTTCACTAAAAATACCTGGAAGGCAATGAAGATCCAATCTTTAGTGATGGGAATCCTGATTACCACAAATTTTAATCCCTCTATTTTAAAACAGAAAAAAGTCTGTCAAAAAAAAGTTCCATCTAAATTCAAAGCAAAGTTAATTGGAACGGAAGGTGCGAGACTCCTGCGGGAAAAGCGAGTCAAAGGAAGACCACAGGCGCAAAGACGCCGAGGAGGCTTCCGGACCGCCCGCGGAAAGCGAGTGCCTGTAGTAACGATTTTTGCAAACTCAATTATCTATCGAGCTTATCTCCAGTCTGGAGCCCATCTATAAAGATCGGCTCTTTTTCCTATAGGATAAGGTAAGCAGCAACCGCTGTTTCATTCACTTTATTTTGCGAACGTGCAACCTCAATTAATCCAAAACCCAAAACAGTTCCATAACTGGAAGTAAAATTTTAAATATTATGATATATTAAAGGGAAATCATAATGTTTATATTGATATAAATACGTTATTTTAGTTTCCTAGGATAACAATTTCTTGACGTAGAAAGGATTAATGAAGCATGAAGAGAGTGACGACAGAAGATGTGGCAAAAATAGCGGGTGTTTCGCAATCAACAGTTTCCAGGGTTTTAAATGATTATCCTTATATTAAGAAAAATACGCGTGACAAGGTTCTTGCTGTAATCGATGAACTGGGATTTACAAGGGATGAAATTGCCAGAAGCCTCGTTGAAAAAAGAACCAAATCAATAGGTTTAATATTAGGGAGCATTTCAAATCCATTCTTTGCCGAAACGGCGGAAGTCATCATAGAAAGGGCACAAGAATTAAAATATGATGTCATCGTTTACAACACTGGGCATAAAGATGAAAACTTGGAACAAGCCATTAATTTGCTGATTGGCAAAAGGGTAGAGGGAATCATCCTTACAAGCGTTAGTAAAAATTATACTGATAAAATCAAGAAGCTACATGATAATGGATTTCCCGTATTATTATATAATAGTTTCCTCGATATCAAGGACGTTAACTTTATCGTAATGGACAATAATAAAGGTGCCAGGCTCGCTGTCCAGCATTTAATAAAATTAGGACATAAAAAAATAGCGAAAATATCCGGCCCATCCAAATACTTGGCGACTTATGAGCGGACGGTGGGTTATAAAGAAGAGCTGATGGAGAACGGATATGAAATCGATGAAGGGTTGATCTTCAATAGCGAATTTTCCTATGACAAGATTTATTCATTTACAAAAAAACTTCTGAAGAAGAAGGACAGGCCGACTGCTATCATTGCCGCATCCGATCAGATGGCTCTCGCAGTCCTAGATGCAGCTTCAAGCCTGAATTTGAAAATCCCTGCTGATTTATCCGTTGTTGGGTTTGATAATATAAGATTGTCCGCTAATGAATTTATAGGACTGACCACAGTATCCCAACAAATGGATCAAATGTCTTTAACAGCATTGGAAAAATTAATCTATCTCATAGAAAATAAAGAAGCGACATCTTCATCGATACAAATTTTCCTTAAGCCTGAACTGATGGTCCGTAAAACAACAGGGCCAGCCCCCAACCAGGAATAAGGGTAAAGGCCGATTTTGGATTGGACCTTAAGTGTTTTAACACTCCTTTAAAAGAAATCGGTCATTTTTAAAATTTTTAGACTTATTATCATTTTTACTATTTACAAAAGTCAGAAAGTTGTTTATATTTTAACTTGTAATCGCCAACAAGTATTTTGTTTCATTTTGAATACGTATTCAAAATGAAAATGCAAAATGCCTGAATGTAAAAAAATCGCCTCGTTGAGGTAAAGATAGGTGATAGATTGGATATAAATCATTTATTTAATTTAAGCGGTAAAGTGGCCATCATAACAGGTGCAAGTAAAGGAATCGGTAAAGACTTAGCCCATTTGCTTGCGCAGGCTGGGGCCGATATAGCGATAGTTGCCCGCAATAAAGAGCAACTCGAAGAAGCGGCACATGAAATTGGGCAAACCGGTGCAAATGTTTTACCTGTTTCATTTGACTTAACAAAGGTTGATGAAACGGCGGAAGTGATGGAAGGCATATACAAACACTTCGGTAAGATTGATATTTTAGTAAATAACGCAGGCATAAACGTGGCAAAGCCAGCTGAAGTGTTGACATCGCAAGATTGGGATACAGTACTGGACATTAATTTAAAAAGTGTATTTTTTACGAGCCAAGCTGCAGGAAAGTATATGATCAACCAAAGAAAAGGCAAGATCATAAATATGTCTTCGCAAATGGCATTCGTCGGCTATTACAAACGGGCTGCATACTCCTCCAGCAAAGGAGGCATTACACAGCTGACGAAAGCGCTTGCGATAGAGTGGGCTCCGCATCAAGTCAATGTCAATGCCATTGCTCCAACCTTCATTGAAACACCGATGACCAAACCGATGTTTGAAGATGAAACATTCAAAGAGGAAGTATTGAGCAGGATTCCGCTTGGCAGGCTTGCCAAAACGGAGGATTTATTTGGCGGCGTGGTATATTTGGCATCGGATTGTTCAGATATGATGACTGGACAAACATTGGTGGTTGATGGCGGTTGGACTGTCTGGTGAGTTTTTTGAATACGTATTCAAAGGAGGGTGAATAATGTCAGCTGCTCAAAATGTAATCCATGATTTTCGAATGCCGACAGTTTTCCGGGTTGGTGTTGGAGCATTTACGACGTTAGTAAAGGAAATCGAATCGCTGGGAGCAAAGAAGGCAGCGATTGTAAGTGATAAAGGTCTTGAAAAAGTGGGCGTCGTTCAAAAAGTGTTGGATCACATGATGCCCCTTTCCATACCAACCATCACATATACGGAGATTTCGGGAGAGCCGACGTTTCAGCTATTGAAGGATGCCGTACAAACGCTAGATGCCGAAAAGTGTGATTTAATCATCGGAATCGGCGGGGGAAGTGCGTTGGATGTAGCGAAAGCAACAGCAGCTCTATGCGGGAAAGGCGATATAACAACATATATAAACGGCGAAAAAGTGGTTGAATCGAGAACGGTCAAATGCATTCTTTTGCCGACGACTTCAGGAACGGGTTCGGAAATGACGATGAATGCCATTTTCGGTGATGAAGAGCAGCAAGTAAAAAGGGGGATCGTAAGCCCGGAATTCCTTCCGGATGTAGCGATCATCGATCCGGAATTGACCATTTCCTGCCCGGCACGAGTTACTGCGGCATCAGGGGTGGACGCCTTTACACATGCTATCGAATCGTATATTGCCATTAAGGCTACGCCGCTTACGAAAGTTTATTCAGAGAAAGCGATGAAACTATTTCCTGAGAACATTACGAGAGCTGTCCATAACGGAAATGATTTGGAATCCCGAACCGGAATGAGCTGGGTAAGCTCGTTAGCGGGTGTGGCCCTGGCAAATGCAGGGGTTGGAGCGGTTCATGCACTGGCATATCCGCTAGGCGGTAAATATCATATTGAGCATGGAGTCGCAAATGCCCTTTTAATGCCATTTGTTTTCGAAGTGATTGGGAAAACATGCACGGAAGAAATGATGGATGTAGCATCCTTTTTACAGCTCGGTGATTTCAAGACACAACCAAGCGAAGCGTTAAAGGCAGTTGTTGATTATATGTATCAGCTTCTGGAAGATCTTGATTTACCTACATCGCTATCAGAACTTGGGATTGAAGAGGACTCATTACCGATGCTGGCGGAACAGGCTGCAAAAATTGATCGCTTGCTATCGAATACTCCTTATAAGCTAAATGAACAAAAGATTCTCGGAATCTACCAAAGCGCCTTTAAAGGAAGGGTGGGAAACTAATTGATCACGACCAATTCCGATAAAAAGAGATTATACATTGGCGGGGAGTGGCTGGAAGGAAATGATCATTACGACCTTCTATCACCTTATTCGGGAAAATTGATTGCGCAAGTGCCCTTGGCAGAAAAGGAAACCGTTCTAAAAGCGATAGAATGTGCTGAACAAGGTGCAAAAAAAATGAAAAAGTTAACGGCCCTTGAGCGCTCAAATATATTAGAACGGGCAGCAGGAATTTTTAAGGAAAGACTTGAGGAGTGTGCACGAATACTCGCTAAAGAAAATGCTAAGCCCTTGAAAGCGGCAAGAGGGGAAATTTTACGCACGATTGAAACATACAAGTTTGCAGCAGAAGAGGCAAAACGGATCCATGGTGAAACGATCCCGATGGATGCCGCTAAAAATGGCAAAGGCCGTTTTGCTTATACAAAGCGTGAGCCGCTTGGCGTTATTGCCGCCATTACACCTTTTAACTTTCCATTTAATTTAGCGGCACATAAACTTGGACCTGCGTTTGCCGCTGGCAACTCAGTCATTTTAAAGCCAGCTTCACAGACACCGCTTAGTGCATTGGCTGCAGCTGAAATATTTGAAGAAGCAGGTTTACCTAAAGGCGCACTGAATGTTGTCACAGGTAAAGGAAGCGTCGTCGGCGATCTATTGGTCACTGATCCGAGAGTTAAAATGGTTACATTTACAGGAAGTGTCGAAGTCGGGTTGGGTATCAAAGAAAAAGCGGGTTTGAAAAAGGTGACATTGGAGCTTGGTTCAAATTCAGCTGTCATTATTGACAGTGCTGATGACTTGGATGCCGTTGCACTGCGCTGTACAGAAGGTTCCTTTGCCTTTTCAGGTCAGGTTTGCATCTCTGTCCAACGAATTTATGTACAGGAAGCTTTATATGAGGCATTTTTGCAAAAGTTTATAGAAAAGACGAAGCAGCTTAAATTTGGAGATCCGGAATCAGAAGATACAGACCTTTCCGCGTTGATCACCATAAATGAAGCAAAACGAGTGGAAGGGTGGATCGAATCGGCTAGAAAGGCTGGAACGGAAATCGCATATGGCGGTCAAAGAACAGGTGCAGTCCTTCATCCTACCATTATCAAAAATGCAGGGCCAGCACAGGAGATAAGCTGCCAAGAAGCATTTGCCCCAATCGTTTCAGTGAATTCCTATGGAACATGGGATGAAGCGATCGACCTAGTGAATGATTCATTATACGGCCTTCAAGCAGGTGTATATACGACTTCGATGCCAAAAGCTTTCGATGCTGTTGAAAGGCTTGAAGTCGGAGGTGTCATCGTGAATGACATACCATCCTTCAGGGTTGACCAAATGCCATATGGCGGTGTGAAAAACAGCGGGACTGGCAGGGAAGGTGTTAAGTATTCAGTTGAGGAAATGACAGAATTAAAACTAGCCGTCTTTACTCTCTAATTAGATATGTCATGCAAATGGAGCAATGATAAAAATTAACGAACACGGAAGGGGAAATTAAAATGTCAGTACAAGAGCCTAAAGTAAAAAAAGCGGTAACGAATGAGGAAATGGAAAACAATTGGATCGTCCGTTTCGATCAAATGAAAGCAAAAGGAATACCGTTAATGTTCATTGATAGTATCATTCCGGGTCATCAACGCATCAACTATACATTAATAGGCGATACAGCAAGTGAAAATGATAACTTCACTCCTGAAATTACTGAACCGCATGGTTTTCAAATTGGAATGGTGAAAGCCCAAAAAGGAAACGGGCCTGCTTACCATACGCATGATTACATTGAATCCTTCCTGCCCCTTTCAGGAAAATGGCGTTTCTACTGGGGCAAGGGTCCAGATGAAATTGATGGCGAAACGATCATCGATCAATGGGACTTAATTTCATTACCGCCAGGCTTATGGAGAGGTTTCGAAAACATCAGTGAAGAAGATTCTTGGATTTTCGCCGTTCTTGAACAACATAAAGTATTTGATGGAAAAGACCCTTACTGGTCGCCAAAAGTGATCAAGGATGCAGCTGAATATGGATTTTTTGCCAATGATTTAGGGAAAATGATTAAACCGGATAACTTTGAAGAACTTGAAAAGGAAATTGCCGATAAATTGAAAATGGGTGAAAAATAAGGATGGACAAAGTACCGCTCATTTTGCTTCCGGGTACACTTTGTGATGAACGTCTATGGGAAACTGTGAACCTGTCAGATCTTGCAGATGTGAGAATCTGTGATGTGTCGAAGGCTGATACTATAGAAGGAATCGCTCAGGCGGTATTGGAAGAGGCCCCTGATAAGTTTGCACTTGCAGGCTTATCACTTGGTGGCATCATTTCTCTGGAAATCATGCGCCTTGCACCGGAACGGGTCATGAAATTGGCCTTGCTTGATACAAATCCAAATCCTCCGACCTTGGAACAAATCGAAGGTTGGGAGAGGTTCATCGATATGGCGAATAATGGTCAGTTTCTGGATATTACAACCCAGCACCTTCTGCCGGTGTTAATCCATCCAGACCGCAGAAATGATGAAGCATTAGTTTCCAAGATTATCGATATGGCTGAAAAAATCGGCATTGCAGGGTATATCAATCAGTTAAAAGCAGTGATGACGCGTTCGGATCAACGTCCCATCCTTCCTGCCATTGCATGCCCGACCATGATTTTGGCGGGAAGGGAAGATAGGGTATGTCCCCTGCATATGTCCGAGTATTTAACGGAAAACATTCCGTCGGCCAGCCTTGAAATTGTAGGCCATTCAGGACATTTGAGCCCTTTGGAACAGCCTGAAAAAGTAAGCGCTGCATTGAGGAAATGGTTGTCAGGTGATGGAAGTGCCGGTAACTGAATGCAATCTTCACAGCATTGAACGAGTCTGTGGAAAGAGAGGGAAGACGATGAATAATAATGCCATAAAGGAAAAAATCAAACGTGGGGAACAAGTTCTTGGTGCATTTTTAGGAATAAACTCCCCGCCATTAGTCGAAATGCTCGGTTATGCAGGCTTTGATTTTGTCGTAATTGATGACGAGCATGGTGCATTCAGTCCATCAGAGCTTGAAAACATTATCCGTACGGCAGAGTCTGTTGGGCTTGTCCCGATCGTCCGGGTTTCATATGACCCTTCCAGTATTCAAAAGGCTTTGGATCGCGGGGCAAAAGGTGTACAAGTACCGATGGTCAATACAAAAGAAGAAGCCCTTGAGGTAGTTAAGCGGGCTAAATTCCCTCCATATGGAAATAGAGGCGTATCGTATTCAACCAGACCGGCCCGTTACGGAAAAGATAGTGGAAAACCCTATTTAGATGAGAGTAATGAAAATGTTATGATAATTGTGCATATTGAAACGCTTGATGCAGCCAATAATTTTGAAGCCATTGCAACAGTCCCTGGAATTGATTTGGCATTCATCGGTTCCACAGACCTCTCGGTGAACATGGGATATCAATTGGAAGGTGCAAGTCATCCCAAAGTGCAAAAGGTCATCAATGAACTGTTCATAAAAGGTAAAGAGCTCGATGTGCCGATCGGTACCGTAGCCAATAACAGTGATGCTGCTAATGGGGCTTTTGACAAAGGAGCAAAGTTTGTTTGCATCGTGTTGAATAATGTGATTACAACTGCGTTATCGGATGTTATCTCTGCAAGCAAGGCCACTCAATCTGTTAAATGACTTTATAAGAAGTCCTGCATTTTGACGAATTTACTTTATACGAAAAGGATGGGTATTATGGCAGAAAAGAAGACAGGTTCAATCGAAGTTGCTCTAAAAGAAGAAAAAACAGCAAAGAATGCAAGCCAACCGGTCAAGAAATCAGCAAACTTCATCTTCTATGCAGATGCGGAAGACGTTAATATGCTCGATACGAAAGATGATTATGATTACATTAATATAGAAGAAACAAATCAAAAGAAACAGAGGATGAACGGTTTTAACCCAGAATACAATAACATCGTCGATTATATTGTGAAGATCACACGGCAAATCTGGAAAGAGAAAGACATCGGGCTTATTTATGATACGTATAGCACAAGCATATCTGTACATAAAGGGTTGATTAATAGTCATGGGGTTAACGAAGTCATTTCAGGTACGCTGCAAACATTGCATGCTTTTCCGGATCGGAAAGGGCTGGGATGGAGTGTAATCTGGTCAGGAGATGATGAAGCAGGATTTTTCACCTCACATCGAGGACGTTCTGTTGCAACGAACCTTGGAGATAGTTTATACGGTCCTGCCACTGGAAAGAAAGTGATGTTCAGAACAAGCGCCGATTGTATGATTTTAAATAATAAGATTTACGAAGAATGGCTTGTGATGGATACATATCATCTTGTCCTGCAACTCGGATTGGATCCGGTCGAGTTTGCTAAAAAAATGGCTAAAAGTACACAGAAGCTTGCTCCGGCTATACAGTTTGGATTTAAAGAGACAGCAGAAACGGGACTTCCTCCAAAACTATTCACTCCATCTTCTGATGAGTTCGAGATAGGGGAGTTCATGCAGCTAGTATTCAATCGAATTTGGGCTCGTCGCTCATTTAATTTTGTTCGCGAATTTTATGAAGATAATGCAGTCGTTCATTATGTCTGCAACAAGGATGTAATCGGAGTAAGTGAAATTCAAGGAATGTTCATGAGCCTCTTTGCCTCCATACCGAATGGGAAAGTGATACTTGAAAGGGTAACTTGTAATAGACGCGGATCTGATAGTGATTGGGATGTAGCGGTTCGCTGGAGGATACAAGGCGTGCACGAAGGAACAGGATACTTCGGAGCCCCTAGCGGAAAAGCCATTGATATTGCTGGCATCAGCCACTATAAAATCCGTAATGAAAAAATTTCGGAAGAATGGCTATTGTTTGATGGAATGGAAGTGTTGCGTCAAATCTATTTGCCTGATGAAAACGAAACACAACAAGATGGTGAATCCACAATCGATGATGGGAATTTTACCGGTGTATCTTGATTGACCAGTTGACGGCTGTGCTGCAGCCGTCTCTACACTAAACAATGACTAGGGGGAAAATAGGATGGAATATATGAAAAAAGCGGACGTGTTTGAACAGACCTCTTCACATGAAGTAGAACAAACGGTGAAGTCCATTATTGAAAATGTAAAAGCGGGCGGGGATGATGCAGTCCGGGAATATGAAAAAAAATTCGGTGATTCCGATCGTCCGGTCCGGGTTAGTGAAGAAGAGATCGAGCGTTGTATCAGGACACTTCCAGAAGAGGTAAAAGTGCTGATTGACCGGGTCGTGGAAAGAGTATCCGATTTTGCTAAAGCACAGTTGAGCTGCCTGACTCCATTTGAAAAGGATTTTGGCGATGGGATCAGGATGGGACATAGAATCGTACCGATCGAAAAGGTGGGAGCTTATGTACCAGGCGGAAGGTTCCCGTTATTATCATCAGGACCAATGGTCGTTGCCCCAGCAAAGGTAGCAGGAGCAAAAAGGATCGTTGCCTGCAGCCCGGCCAATTACGAAGGCGGCATCCATCCCGCAGTTTTATACGGCTTGCTCCGCTCCGGTGCTACAGACATTTTTGCAATTGGCGGGGCGCAGGCCATTGCCGCCATGGCATATGGAACCGAATCCATCCCGGAAGTGGATATCATCGCTGGACCAGGAAACCGGTTTGTAGCAGAAGCTAAACGACAGGTTTTCGGTAAGGTGGGCATAGATCTTATTGCTGGACCGAGTGAAGTGATGGTTTTTGCGGATGATTCAGCGTCACCTACGAAAATAGCGGCCGATTTACTAGCCCAGGCTGAACACGATCCGTACGCACGGGCCATTCTTGTCACAACGTCCCGAACAATTGCCGAAGAAACTGAAAAAGAAATCCAAGGCTTTTTGAAAACCTTCTCACCATCTTCCCCTGCACACGAATCATGGGAAAAAAGAGGGGAAATCATCCATGCGGATTCATTACAAGAAGGACTGGATATTTGCAATGATTATGCCATTGAACATTTACATTTGCATATTGAAAATAGCCGCGAATTGATGGAAAAACTAAATAACTATGGATCATTGTTTCTTGATGAAGGCAGTTCCGTCGTCTTCTCTGACAAAGTCTCTGGAACGAACCATACATTGCCGACTCAAAAGGCAGCAAGATATACGGGGGGACTTTGGGCAGGAAGTTATGTGAAAGTCATGACACATCAGGAAATCACAGGCCAAGGCATTCAATTCCTGGCATCCCATGCTGAAGATCAATCCGAAATCGAAGGCTTGGAAGGCCATAAATTATCGGCCACTGTCAGGTTGAAATAAAGAGTATCAATAGATAAAGTAAAATATTATTCTAGTAGTTAAATGTAAAAAGCAAACAAATGCCCATGATATTGTAATTCAATGTAGGGGGGCTGGAGTCAAAGCGCGGATTTTATACTCGGGATAATATCTGCGTTTTTGACTCTGCCCCTAAATCTATCTTACACCCAAAGTATGGTAATGAATTCAAGCCATATTGCTGTTCCTTGTTGGATATTATGGCTGTGGTACCTGTGATTTCAGGACAGGATCTACTAAGCATTCGTTAAAGGTCATCAGTCAACACAAAATTACGAGCCTAAATCAACTGCTCGTTTTTTGGGGCAAGAGTTAAGTGAAAAAATAACAATGAGGTGACCTAATGAACAAAGTCCAATTTCGGTTGAATATTATTTTATTTTTTATCATAACCGTACTCTTTTTTATTAGCATTTCAGCCTTTGATCCTTTTATTTCATCATATGCCAAAGATTTAGGGATCTCACCCGCGGTGATAGGCAGTGTGATGGGAGTGACGGGGCTGGCATCCATGTTCTTCCGTTTCCCGCTTGGCGTTTTCTCGGATATACTGAACAAAAGAAGGTTGATTATTCAAGTTGGGCTATTAGTTACAATCATTGGCTGGATAATCGCTTTTATTGAACCAAACGCCAATACTTTATATCTAGCGAAATTTTTGGATGGTATAACGGGGGCTACATGGGTTCTTTATACTGTAATGTTCGCCTCTTATTTTGGTGTCCATAATTCTGCAAAAGCTGTTGCTTTTTTAACTTTGGCAGATTACATTGGAGCTTTAGTAGGTTCGATAATAGGAGGAATAGTCGCAAACGGTTACGGATATTCATATTCTTTTCTTGTTGCGGTTTTTGCTGCTTCCATCGCCTTTATTTTAACGTTCTTTTTGAAAGAGATAAAAGTTACGGTGAAAAGGGAAAAATATCATGTAAAAAAAATCGTGAAGGAACAAATAACCGATAAAAACTTATGGCTTTTATCTTTGCTCGCAATCATAGCACTGATGGCTTCTTTTGGAATGAGAGTTACATTTACACCTCTTGTAGCAAGAGATTTAGGGGCTGAAGCGATTGCTCTAAGTTGGCTATCAAATACGTTTTTAATTGCAGGAGGGATTGCTGCCGCATTATGTGGAAGCTTTTTTTATAAAAAGTTGGGCTTGGTGAATACAGCTGTTGCCGGAGCATTTTTACAATGCATTGTTGCAATTTTAACACCATTTGCACCTAATTTACTTTTGCTCTTTTGTTTGCAAGCGCTTTCCGGGATCGCATTTGCATTGAATTTTACTGTTTTAATGTCATTAAGTATCATGGATATTCCAGAACATAAGCAATCTACGAGGATGGGATTTTTTCAAAGCGTGTTTTCGTTTGGAATGTTTTTTGGCCCGGTTTTGATGGGGATATTGACAGAGGCTTTCTCAAGAAGTTTTAGTTTTATAATAATAGGAATCCTTTCGGCTGTTTCAGGTATTTTAATAAAATGTTTCATTAAAACGAAGGCAAATGAAAACCAATACATTCTGACCGAAACGGATAGGGTTAGTTAATGGAACTATTCGGCCTTTGAAATTAAGCACAGGTAAAAGGGGTTATGCAAATTGATTTTAACGATAAAAGAACTAATGGAAGGGTATAAAAATAAACGGTTTTCCCCTACTGAAATAACAAAATGGTATATAGAAAGAATAAAAGAATTAAATCCTGCGTTGCATGCCTACATTACAATAACCGAAGAAAAGGCTTTTGATCAGGCGAAAAAGGCGGAAGTGAAGATTAGGGCTGGAGAAGTAAGCGGATTGTTAGGTGTACCTATTTCATATAAGGATTCGATCGATACGGAAGGGGTCTTAACAACTAGCGGCTCGATCATCGATGAGAAGCGAATCCCGGCTGAAAATGCTGAAGTTGTCACAAAGTTAGAGCAGGAGGGCAGCATTTCACTTGGTAAAAATAATATGTATGAGTATGCATTTGGCATCACCTCTCAAAATCCTTTTTTTGGTGATGTCATAAACCCGTGGAATAAAAATAAGACTGCTGGTGGATCAAGTGGTGGTTCAGCTGCTGCCGTAGCAGCAAATCTCTGCTTAGGTTCCATCGGAACAGATACTGCTGGATCAATTCGTGTTCCAGCAGCTTGTTGTGGCGTTGTGGGTCTGAAACCCACTTATAACTTAGTTAGCATGAAGGGTATGACCCCATTATCGTGGACTCTTGATCACGGAGGACCGATTGCAGGTAACATTGAGGATACAGCGATAATTTTGGAAACCCTTACAAGCATCCCTTACACAACGGCATGTCTGAATGGACTGGCAGGAATGAGGATCGGTCTGCCGACACATTATTTCAATGAAAATATGCAAAGCGATGTCAAGAAAATGTATGAAAAAGCTGTTCAGCATATGACCGATTTAGGAGCTGCCATAGTGGAAGTGGACACTTCTTTTTTAACAGATGTAGTAAGTGTTGCAACGACTCTTGGGACATCTGAAGTTGGGGTTGTTCACGATGAACGTATTCAATCCTCCATTCATCTTTACAGTGAAGGGGCCAAAAAAACCTTTGATAAAAGTCGGCTTATTTCGGCCTTTGACTATATAACTGCTTTGCAAAAAAGAGCGGAATGGACGCGTAGAGTGTCAGAAATCTTTTTTGGTGTTGATGTAATGATGACACCGGCGATGCCTATTGCAACAGCTGACGTACAAACAGAAGAAGTAACCATTGGGGGACAAAATGAATCTCTCGGGGATTGTATGATTCGCTACACCAGTCTTTTTAACATCACCGGACATCCGGCATTATCGATACCGTTTGGGCTTACAGAATCTGGAGTTCCGCTCGGTTTACAGTTAATCGCTAATCACAATAGGGAAGACCTCTTATTTCGTGCTGGCTATGCTTATGAGCAACATGCCTTGAAAAGTTTTTACTCTGGGAGGCACCGATTGCCCTGAAGAAAGCCGGAAGGAATAAAAAGAGTGATGATACATGTCTTATTTGCTAGTTTTCCTAATGCATTATGAGACTCGTATATATTATTACGCTATATAAAAAAATCTTATGTTGGAATTATCACATAACAAGTTTCTTGGTTTAATCGGGAGGATACAAGATCAATGATCTTAAAGAAAATATTAGAATTAAGTAAGATGATAGATGGGCACCGTAAGGATATATATGTATTGACGAAGAATAAAGGGACCTCTCATCCAGAGGTTCTAAAAATCAGTCAGCAATTGGATGAGGATATCATGAGGATGCAAAATTTCATTGATGAAATCAATCCCCGCCAACAAACATTGATTCGGTAGTGTATCCTTGAAGCAAATTAACAATCGGGATACCCGTTACATGACAATGCGCCTAAAATTGTGCTGGGGATACTTATGAAAATATACCTAAATAGTTTTTCCTTAGAGTTGAACTTTTCAAATGCAATAAACAATCAACCCACTATAAATTTATTATTGACAGAATTTTCTCACACTATTATGATAATGTTTATAAAGAATACGTATTCCTTATAATGTTTTCAGCACTAAAATATAGTTGAAAGTTTCATACTATTTTGAATACGTATTCAAAATGTTTCATCAAAGGAACTATGCAATAAGCACTAGCAACCTACATAGGTTTCATGAGTGTTGGACTTCTAAAGAAAGCGCATTCATCACCAAAATTGAATACGTATTCAAAAGCTGCAATTCAGTAATTTTTAGTTTAAGAAAAATGCAATACATCAATTCAAAACCAAATCAGAAAGGAACATGATGATGAAAAAAAGAAAAACCTTTCGTTTGATTACGGTACTCGTGTTGATACTAACTCTATTAGTCAGCGGCTGCAGCAACTCTGGTTCAGAGAATACGTCAGGTGTGAGCTTGAAAGGAAAGACAGTAAAAGTGTTATTGTCTGCTGGGGGTGTCGGTCAGTTCAATGCATGGAAAGCAAGAAGTAAAGATTTTACCGAAAAGACGGGAATTAAAATTGAGTTTATTGAAACGCCATATGAAAACCTGCTAGAAGATATCACTTCAGACGGTATTGCATCTGCTGGGGCATATGACTTGGTTGTGCATCTCGATACAATGGGTTCCTCCATAACACCATTCTTGGAGCCGCTTGATGAATATGTTAAGCGTGATGATTTCAATACTGATCGCTGGCCAGCACCGATCCTGGACCTATCGACATTCGATGGAAAGTTATACAGCCTGCCAGTCAGGGCACATGTGCAAATGCTTTTTTATCGAAAAGATATCTTTGATCAGCTAGGGCTGACTCCTCCTGCCACTTGGGAAGAGCTTGACAAGGTCAGTAAGGAAATTACGGATAAGACCGACCTTTCTGGTATCGTTCCTTATTACGGTGCAGGAAATAATGGGCAGAATCTACCTATGTGGACTTCGTACTTGTGGAGCAACGGCGGTGATATTTTGGATGATAAAATGAAGCCCGTTTTTAACAGCCCGGAAGGCATTGAAGCTACGCAACGATATTTAGATCTTCTTGTAACAGATAAAGTGGCACCGTCTGGCGCTGTCACATTTGGTGAACAAGACTCCAGAACTTTCTTTAAACAAGGGAAGGCAGCAATGTGGCTTGGCTGGTGGTGGGTGTACTCTGAGTTCAATGATAAAGAAGCATCTGCAGAAGACGTTGCTGGAAATGTGGGATTCGCCTCAGTACCGGGATGGGAAGGAAAAGGAAGCCAAGCGAACGTCGCTACATTCCCTCTGGCGATGATGAAAGGTTCAAAAAATAAAGAAGCGGCATGGGAAGTGCTTAAGTGGATTGCGGAACCTGATGAAGAGCTGGACATTGTTCTAAAAACAGTGAAAAACGAAAGTCCTTCAGCTGAGCAGTCAACTGTTATCACGCAAACGGAGAACTTGAGAAACGAAGAGTTAAATGAATTGACAGATGGATTCTACAATGTTGCTGCCGATAACTTTGATCATGCAAAAGCGCTTCCCAAAATGAAGGAGTGGCCTCGCATAGCGGATATAATTAGTGGAGCGATTTCGAAGATGGCCACTGGTGAGCCTGTAGAGCCAACATTGAATGATGCAGCAAAACAAGTGGAGCGGCTTTTAGATAAAGCTGGTTACTACGATTGATGAACAAGTTGTGTACATTCCTAGAGAAGAAGTTTATCCCTCTTCTCTAGGAGATTATGGGTGATGGGGAGCGAAGAACTCAAACAAAATAAATCGTCTTGTCTGTTAAAAGCATCACATCTTGTTCTCAAACATGGTAGGGGGAAGCTGAAATGAACCAAAAGCTCTTTAAATATGTACTATTAGCCCCGGCTTTTATGCTTATCGCCGCTACGACCTTTTATCCATTAATGAGGTCATTCTGGATCAGTTTACATGAATGGGATTTAAAAACGTCTGTTGGAATGGGCGCTTTCATTGGCCTCGATAATTATATCCGCGCTTTTTCCGATTCGCAATTTTGGAATAGCGTAAGGGCCACGCTGATTTTTGCTGCCAGTACAGTGGTGCTTACATTAATATCAAGCCTTATTGTCGCGCTCTTATTAAGTAAGGATAAAAAATATCTATCATACCTACGTGCTGTCCTTATCATTCCATTTGCAATGAGTCCGGCACTCATCGGGTATTCCTGGAGATTTATGCTAAATCCTGATTATGGATTATTTGACAAAATCATTGGGTTCCTGATACCGCCACTTTCAGATGTAGTATGGTTAGGGACGAACTCTACAGCGATGATTGCCCTCATCTCTGTAGTGGTATGGATTTGGCTGCCTTTTATGAGCCTAATGTTCATAAGCGGCCTGATGGGAATGCCAAGCGAGGTTTTTGAAGCAGCTAAAATGGATGGTGCGACTCCTTTAAAAACACTCTTCCATATCACTCTGCCCATGCTGAAGCCAATTATTCTCATAGCCTCCATATTGATGACGATGTTCACTCTTAAAGCGTTTGATCCGGTTGTCACGATGACGCGTGGAGGTCCAGGAGATTCAACGGAAGTGTTGAACTTCTTCATCTATAAGACGGGATTCCGTTATTTCGATATGGGTTATTCCTCAGCATTGGGTTACATTTTAGCCCTTATAACAATCGTGTTTGTTATTATCTACATGAGAAAATTGGTGAAGGGAGATGATTGGAACTAATGAGTCAGGTAGTTACAATACCCCAAAAGAAAAAGGTCAATACAAAAAAAATCAATTCAAAAAAAATGATGTCAGTTTTAGAAGTGATATGTGTCCTTATTATTGTCACCTTCTTGTTTCTTCCAATTTTCTGGATAGCGTTAACCGCCTTTAAGCCAGAGTCCGAAGTATATACCACTAGTATATTCTTTCAGGCAACATTAGATAATTTTAGAACCGTCTTCGGATCAGCCTTTAATTTGGGCAAATACTATTCAAATAGTTTAATTGTTGTTGTAGTGACACTTCTTATTACGATCCCGGTAAGTATTTTAGCCTCTTACAGTCTTTCGCGTTTTCAAATGCCATTCAAACAATTATTCATGTTTACGATACTTGCTACTCAGTTCATCCCGTTAATTGTAAATGTGATTCCCTTCTTCACTATGTTTCGTGACTGGGGGATTTTGGATACAACCCTTGCGTTAATTATTGTCAATCTGGGTCATACGATTCCTTATGCCATCTGGCTGACAAAGGGATTCATTGATCGAATTCCAATTGATATGGAGGAAGCAGCAACGATCGATGGGGCTAATAGATTACAAGTGCTATGGCATATTCTTTTGCCGCTTGCAAAGCCTGGCATCATTACGGCTACTGTTTTTTGTTTCGTGATCACCTGGAATGAATTCATGTTTTCTCTCGTGATAACCCAACAGGAAGCGGTTACTCTTCCGATAGCATTGTCTTTCTTTATTGGGGAAGAGGGAGTTTTATGGAACCAAATGGCTGCAGCTGGAATTATTTTCGTTCTACCAACGGTGATCTTCATGCTGCTTGTACGCAAACAGTTCATTCTTGGCATGACTTCAGGCGGTATCAAGTAATACGATCATGTAATTATCAAAGGTATGCGTGGAAGATGCGTCCAGATATTAAACCTAAAATAACCGGTTAAAGGAATCGCTTCAAGGGGGAGTTATAAGATGGCAGAGTTACGCTTAGAACACATTTATAAAATCTATGATAAAAATGCTGCAGCCGTTACCGATTTTAATCTTCATATTATGGATAAGGAATTTATCGTATTCGTAGGTCCGTCTGGCTGCGGTAAATCCACGACCCTCCGTATGGTTGCAGGTCTTGAAGATATTTCTAAAGGTGATCTATATATTGACGGAAAACGTGTAAATGATGTGTTTCCTAAAGACCGCGATATCGCCATGGTGTTCCAAAACTATGCATTATACCCTCATATGAGTGTATATGATAACATGGCGTTCGGTTTAAAATTACGCAAGTTTCCAAAAGACGAAATCGAACGGCGGGTAAACGACGCTGCACGTATCCTTGGTCTTGAACAATATTTAAAACGTAAGCCAAAGGCCCTTTCAGGTGGTCAGCGACAGCGCGTTGCTTTAGGCAGAGCCATCGTGCGTGATGCAAAGGTATTTTTAATGGACGAGCCGTTATCTAATTTGGATGCGAAGCTTCGTGTTCAAATGCGTTCAGAAATTGCGAAATTGCATCAGCGTTTACAAACAACCACTATTTATGTAACGCACGACCAAACAGAAGCAATGACGATGGCTACTCGTCTTGTTGTTATGAAGGATGGCATCATACAGCAGGTTGGTGCCCCAAAGGACGTATATGAATATCCAGAAAATATATTCGTGGGCGGCTTCATTGGATCTCCCGCAATGAACTTTTTCAAAGGGACATTAAAGGATGGAGCCTTCCAAATTGGAGAAGTAAGCATTGAAGTGCCAGAAGGGAAAATGAAGGTATTACGTAATCAAGGGTATGTTAATAAAGACATCATCTTGGGTATCCGCCCGGAAGATTTTCACGATGAACCACTTTTCATCGATGCATCCCGAGGTACAAAGGTGACTATCAAGGTAGAGGTATCAGAGTTAATGGGAGCCGAAACCATGCTATACTCCCAAATTAGTGATCAAAACTTTGTTGCACGTGTGGACGCCCGAGCAGAGGTGCAACCTGGACAACTGTTAGAACTAGCCTTGGATATGAATAAAGTCCACTTCTTCAATCCGGAAACAGAGCTTCGTATTCACCCTGGAAAGAATAGCTGAAAAAATGGCACGTTATCTGGAGATCGGACCTTTTCAGGTACAAGAAATACGGAAAGGTTGATCTCCTGGTACAATATCTTCTATGTTTACGCAGATGAAATGAATATACTTATATAAAAAATGAATCTGAATACATAATAATAGAAGATACGAAAGAAATGAAAAATAGGATGAACTGGGTTTCACCTATAATAGCCGCCGATTTACTTGACCAGGTTATCAAGGTGGGGTGTATCTGCAGATTGGCTGTCAGTCCTGGAAACCATATAGGAATATTGGTAAACATTAATAGATTCGCCCTTCGTCTAGCAGAGACGAAAGGGAGCGAGATTGAAAGGATGGAATATATGAACAAAACTAATAAAATTAATAATCGGAAAGAAACCATCTTATTCTTTATCATTAGCTTGTTGTTCTTTGTCACCATTACGGCATTTGATCCATTTATCTCCTCTTATGCTAAAGATCTTGGGTTCGATTCAGTTGTGATAGGCAGCATTATCGGCATTTCAGGGATTGTTGCTTTATTGACACGGCTTCCGGTAGGCGTATTTTCGGATATGCTGCATAAACGAAGATTGTTTATCCAAATGGGGTTGCTGGTAACCATCGTAATGTGGACGCTGGCCTTTTTCATACCAAGTTCAACAACATTGTACCTTGGGAAAATTTCGGATGGTTTAACTGGTTCCACCTGGGTCATTTACAATGTCATGTTCGCCTCTTATTTTGGTGTGAAGGAAGCGGCAAGAGCAGTGGCGATATTGGGTGTTGCATCGCCGGTTGGTTCCATACTCGGGACGACCATCGGTGCAGTAGTGGCCAATAGTTATGGGTATCGGTATAGCTTTTTAGTGGCGGTGGCCGCCGCCATACTTGCGCTGGTTTTAACCTTTTTCACAAAAGACCTAAGTATTAAAGGGGTAAAAGTTAAATACGATAAGAAAATACTTGTCGAGCAAATCACCGATAAAAAAATCTGGGTCATTTCTGTTTTGGCAACAATTGCATTGATGGTCACCATTGGAACAAGGGATACGTTCACACCTTTAGTCGCAACCGACCTTGGAGCAAATCCACTATTGATTGGCATGCTGGCAAACACTCACCTGATCATATATGGCTTAGCGGCAGGATTATGCGGGGCCCTCTTTTATAAAAAAATCGGTTTGATGAATACAGCCATTTTGGGAGCGGTTTTACAAGGGGTCATCATCATATTGATTCCTTATGCTGAAAATTTAAAGATGCTTTTTCTATTACAGGCATTTCAAGGCTTCGGATACGGACTGATCTTTACGGTCGTCACTTCCTGGGCTGTTGAAAATATCCCGGAGATTAAACAATCGACGAGAATGGGCTTGTTCCAAAGTTTATATTCTGCTGGAATGTTTTTAGGGCCCGTCCTAATCGGCATCTTGATTGAAGTGTTTTCAAGATCGACAGGCTACCTGATCATGGGGGCATTATCAATTGTTTCTACCATTCTTATTAAAACCTCCATAAAACGCTCAAAAAAAGAAGCGGTAAATGAAGAATATCCTCTTGAAGAGATGCTGATTGAAAGAAAATAGATTCTTTGAAAAGGCAAGGCAAGACAAGGAGAGCAGACCTTAACGGGTTTGCTCTTTTTTTACTTTTTTTAAGGCTCTTTTCGTAAAGATTGTTGTTTTTAAAACGAAACTATTTAAGGTTGATTGGAGCGGAAGTGCGAGACTCCTGCGGGAGCGGCGGGACAGGTGAGACCCCACAGGCGTTTACGCCGAGGAGGCTCACCGCCCGCCCCGCGGAAAGCGAGCATCTGGAGTGGAAATCAACCACACTGCATTACTTGGTAAATAGCAACGAATTATGTGAAAACAGCCTTTTTTAAAGTTCAGCTTCAAGCCCTTGCCGAATCCATACTTCAATTTCCTTCACGCAAACAATAAACTGCATACAGGTTGCCTTAATGGCCAAAATGATCTTTATTCACAAAATTTCATTAATATTGACGGTATCAATCTATGACTTTATCATAACAACAGGATAATGATAATCATTTTCAATTATGTTGGAAGTTAAATAGGCATAGAGGACGGAAAGGGTGCAAAAAATGAGAGAATCAAGAAAAGTAAGATCGTTTGGGGGAGGAGCATTAATCCTGTTATTCACGATCATGATGATGTTATCAGGATGCAATAATTCTCAAAAAACGACAGAAGCAGAGAAGACATCTGCCGAAACAAGCAATCAAGAAACTAGGACGATCAAGCATGAAATGGGAGAAACGGAAATTAAACATACTCCTAAAAAAATCGTTACGCTTGAGTTATCTTTCGTTGATTCTTTAAATGCCCTAGGGATAAAACCTATCGGGATTTCAGATGACAACAAAAAAGATATGATTACAAAACTTGTAGGACAAGAGATGGATTACACTTCTGTAGGAACACGTGAGCAGCCTAATTTAGAGGTGATCAGTTCTTTACAGCCCGATTTAATCATTGCAGATGCTGAACGGCATAAAGGGATTTATAAAGATTTACAGCAGATTGCTCCTACCATTGTCTTAAAAAGCCGGGAATCTACATATCAAGAAAACCTGGATTCTTTTAAAACGATTGCAAAGGCAGTGAATCAGGAAGATGCTGCAGAAAAAAGATTGAGCGAACATGAAAAAACGATTAAGGAACTTAAAGCAAAACTTACGGTTGATTCTAATATGACGGTTTTACCTGCAGTTGTACGAGATACTTCATTCCAAGCCCATACTTCTTCTTCTTATGATGGGGAATTGCTTGAACGCATGGGATTGAAAAATGCCATTCAGCAGGAACAGCCACATGCCGAGATGAACCTGGAGCAGCTTGTCGAGATTGATCCGGATGTGCTGCTTCTAGCGAACAATGAGGGTAAGTTACTTACGGATGAGTGGAAAGACAATCCTCTTTGGAAAGGGTTGAAGGCTGTAAAAAACGGACAAGTGTATAGTGTTGATCGGGATCTATGGACGAGATACCGTGGTGTTGTATCCGCGGAGGCCATTGCTAAAGACACTTTAAACATGCTTGGTGAAGAATAAAGGAACAAAAGCGAAGTAAGAGATCCCATTCTTACTTCGCTTTCCATTAGGTGTAAATTTAGTTAGGAAGTGTGTTGTATAGCGATGGAAACTGTAGCTAGAAGTAAACTGAAAGTGTATTGTACCGCTATAGCTGGGATCGTTTTGCTGATTTTAGGAGTCCTGGCGAGTATTTCTGTAGGAGCGGCCGATATAGATGCATCCATGGTTTTGAAGTCTTTTTTTGATGCCGACTCGTCCAAGGAACAGACTATTATAAGGACGCTTCGATTGCCCCGGGCTTTAGTTGGAGCATTGGTCGGTGCCAATTTAGCGGTGGCGGGCGCCCTCATGCAGGCTATTACCCGGAATTCATTAGCTTCTCCACAAGTGTTTGGCGTTAATGCCGGTGCCTCATTTTTCATTGTGTCCGCGTTCGTTTTCTTTCCCGCCCTTTCTTCCGTCTCTCTAGTTTGCGTTGCCTTCATTGGCGCAGCCGTGGGAGGGATGGCCGTCTATTCTTTCGCTTCGGGAGGAGGGATGACCCAAGTAAAGCTGGCCTTGGCCGGAATGGCCGTTCACTTTTTTTTATCTTCTTTAACGCAAGGTATGATCATCTTTAATGAACAGGCGAAAGATGTGCTTTATTGGTTAGTCGGGTCTATTAATGGTAAAACATGGGCGCATGTTAACATGATTCTTCCTTGGTCTTTTTTCGGGCTACTTGTCGCTGTCATGTTCTCTCGATCCGTTTCTATCCTTGTTTTAGGAGAAAATATGGCGCAGGGACTTGGGCAGCGGGTGTACCGAATCCGTATATTAGCAGGAATATTGGTGATCATTTTGGCAGGATCTTCGGTTGCCGTCGCAGGACCGGTGGGCTTTGTGGGATTGATCATTCCTCATATTGTCAGGAGACTGGTGGGCGGGGATTATCGGAGAATCATCCCTTTTTCTGCATTATTCGGCGCTTTACTCTTGGTTTACGCAGATATTCTCGCCCGGTTTATCGCTTATCCTTTTGAGTCGCCGGTAGGCATCGTAACGGCTATAATCGGTGCGCCATTCTTCCTTTATTTAGCGAAGAGAGGGAGGAATATTAAGCAATGAAACGAAAACGGACATTTGAGTTGAAATCGGCTTTGCACCCTTATTCTATTCTCCTGATGCTGACGGTCACCATGATGATTTTAGCATTGGTGAGCCTGGGCTTAGGGGCCATTTATATTTCACCTTTGGACATTCTCCAAAATTTCCTTGGAAATGGCATGCAAAGCCAGGCATTCATTCTGCACAACTATCGCATACCACGTATTTTAATTGCCGTGATTGTGGGGGCCGGATTGGCAACGGCTGGAGCCATTCTGCAAGGGGTCCTTCGAAATCCATTGGCTTCCCCAGATGTGATTGGGGTAACAAAAGGGGCCGGTTTGGCAGCTGTTGCAGTCATCGTTTTATTTCCGCAATCGCCCATTATCATTCTGCCTCTTTCAGCTTTTGTCGGAGCGGCGGTCATGGCGGCCATTTTGATGATATTTGTTTATAAAAAAGGAGCCCAGCCAAATACTATAGCATTGGTGGGAATTGCTTTAGGGGCCATATGTCAAGCGGGGATAGAGTATTTCATGGTCAAGTTCCCGGATGATGTGAACACGACATTGCTGTGGCTGACTGGAAGTCTATGGGGAAGAGGATGGGATCAAGTATTCATTTTGCTTCCATTTCTTGTCCTTGTCCCGGTATTGATTGCCTTAACTTCCAAAATGGATGTACTTAGCCTTGGCGACGATATCGCTACAGGTCTCGGTGAAAGATCAAAATTACTGCGTTATATATTGTTAAGCGTTTCCGTCATTTTAATCGGAGTCTGTGTAGCTGCGGTTGGTTCCATCGGGTTCATCGGTTTAATTGCCCCCCATATCGCACGGAGGCTGGTAGGGTCGAAATTCAAGGTTTTGCTTCCCGCTTCAGCTCTTTTCGGTTCCATCTTTCTACTCGTTGCCGATAGCTTGGGAAGAGGATTATTCCCTCCAATAGAAATACCTGCGGGAATCATCACTGCGGTGATTGGGGTGCCATATTTTTTATATCTATTACGCCGGGAACGAAAAATAACATAAGGAAGGCTGAATATCATGACAACATTATCAGCAGAGCATCTTTCCCTCTCTTATGGATCAACTCAAATCATCGATAATATCGATTTGGAAATTCCTGAAGGCAAGATCAGTATAATCATAGGCTCCAATGGTTGTGGCAAATCTACCATTCTAAGGTCCCTAGCCAGATTATTAACACCCCAGAAAGGTACGATCTATTTAGATGGAAAAGCCATTCATCTTCAATCTTCCAAAGATGTGGCAAAGAAATTGGCTATCCTGCCCCAAGCTCCGGAAGCTCCTGAAGACATAACCGTTAAAGAACTATGCTATTATGGCAGGCATCCGCACAAAGGCTTATTTTCCAGACAAACCCCGGAAGATCATGCCATTGTCGACCGTGCATTATCCGCAACAAAAATGACGGAATTCGCTGACCGGACATTGGATGCATTATCTGGAGGGCAAAGGCAAAGGGCTTGGATTTCAATGGCTTTGGTACAGGAAACCGACCTGCTTCTATTGGATGAACCGACAACCTATCTGGACTTAGCGCACCAAATTGAAATATTGGAATTACTGCGCGATTTAAACGAAACGCATGGGCGCACGATCGTCATGGTACTGCATGATTTGAATCAGGCGGCACAGTATGCCGATCATCTGATTAGCATCAAGAAGGGGAAAATCTATAAAGAAGGGCCGTCTGAAACAGTCTTTACAAAAGAGATGATCAAGGACGTCTTCGGACTGGAATGCTGCATTATTGAAAATCCTGTTGATCAAACGCCCCTATGCATCCCGATTGGTTTATCTCAAGATTAGTGAGATGCATATAGAGTTCGGAGACAAGAAAACATCAGGGGGATTTCACATCCCCCTGATGTTTTTTATCATGTATTTTATTTATTCCCTGGGGCAGGTTGGTCGACCCCTTTAATTCTATGTCTATGGCCATCATCTTCCGTTGTGTAAAAATCGTAGTAGTGAACGTGCATTCCATTTCCAACCGGAATGGGCGGTCCCGAATATGCCTTATAATAATGTGTATGTCCATCCTCAAATAACACATATCCTTCAGTATAATGAATATGTTCTCCCTCTTGTGATGGAATTGGCGGGGAAGTTACATCTAAACATTGATGGACATGGCCATCCGCTATGGAAGTATAATCAACAGACCCATGATTATGATGTGGTACGAACCCAGATACAAAATCATTTCTTCCTACTTTATTCAATCTCTTCACCCCTTGTATAAACAAATGTTTTATAAACCATATGCTTGGAAAAATAAGAAGATTCTTAACGAAAAATTTATGCAAGGTAAAAGCTCTTTAAGTGCCGGCTGGGATCCGTTTAAATGATAAAATAGAAAGACTTATATATTAGAGGAGGCTTATTATCTTGGAAGCCAAATGTGTTAAATTCTATGAGTTCGGGAATCCGCAAAAGGTATTGAAGGTTGAAAATAGATTTATTCAAAGTCCTTTCGAGGGGGAAGTCCTCGTTCGGATGACCGCACGTCCCATTAACCCGTCTGACTTGCTGCCCATTCGCGGTGCATATTCCCACCGCATTCCATTGCCTTCCATACCTGGTTATGAAGGGGTCGGCATTGTAGAAGAGGTGGGCCCATCGGTTTCGAAAGAGCTGATAGGCAAGCGTGTACTGCCTTTGCGCGGTGAAGGGACCTGGCAGGAATATGTTAAAACATCTGCGGACTTGGCCATCGTCATTCCCGATTCGATCGAGGATTATGTGGCAGCGCAATTATATATAAACCCGGTTACCGCATGGTTAATTTGTACAGAAGTATTGGCATTGAAACCGGATGATGTATTACTCGTAAATGCTTGCGGATCTTCCATCGGCCGTATCTTTACCCAGTTATCCAACATTCTTGGATTTAAGCTGATTGCTGTAACGAGAAACAATAAGTATACGGAAGAACTGCTTAAGCTTGGTGCTTCATATGTGATCGATACGTCCCGATCATCTTTGCATGATGCAGTGATGGACTGGACGAATGGGCGCGGGGCGAAAGCGGCCATAGATTCAGTGGGCGGCATCGATGGTTCAGAGCTAGCTTTTTGTGTTAGGCCTAATGGCATCTTATTAACGATCGGCCTTTTATCAGGACAGTCTGTAAATTGGGCCGAGATTTCACAAAGGACAAAAGTGGATGTGAAAATGTTTCATCTTCGCCATTGGAATCAGCAGGCTTCCGTACAGACTTGGCATGAAACGTTTAACCTTTTGATGGGCTTCATCCATGATAAAAGATTGAAGTTCATGATGCCGGCTTCCTGCTACAGCCTTCAAGATATGCAGAAAGCCATTATGGCTACGGACAATGAAGGGAAGATTTTCTTAAGCAACTGATTTCCCATGCTAAAATTGCAACGGACAGCTCTTCCAATAGGTTCCTAAGGTAAATGGAAATGTTGCCTGATAATATGGAATTACTTGATTACCTGTAAGGTGCTAGTTTAGAATGCGGAATAGAACATGTTGATACATGATACGACTTTGGAGGAAATACTTATGAAAACCATATATGTGAATGCTACATTTTTTACTATGGACAAGGAAAATCAAATCTTTGAAAACGGCATGATGATTGTACAAGGTGATACCATATCCTACATCGGCCAGCATGATGAACAACAATTGGCAGATGCAGATCAGGTGGTAAACCTTGGCGGGAAATGGATCATGCCAGGCCTTGTGAATGCCCATTCGCATATTGTAATGACCCTTTTACGCGGTATCGGGGACGATATGCTGCTGAAGCCATGGCTTGAAACGAAAATATGGCCCCTTGAAAGCCAGTTTACAACGGAAATCGCCTCTGTAAGCTCTCAGCTGGGCATTATGGAAATGATGAAATCAGGAACCACGACATTTTCGGATATGTTTAATCCTAATGGAATAGATGCAGGTGCTGTCATGGAAACGATAGGTGATACAGGAATGCGCGGGGCCTTTTCCTACACGATCTTCAGCTTGGGTACCGAAAAAGACCAAAAAGCGAACCTCATGGGGGCAGAAATGTTTTCAAAAAACTATAAAACGTTTGCCGATGGCCGCCTGACTACCATGGTCGCACCACATAGCCCATATGCCTGCACACCTGAAGCGATCATGGAAAGTGCACGGATTGCAAAAGAGAATGATTTGATGGTGCACATCCACGTATCGGAAACGGACTTTGAAATCCTCGACATCGAAAAGCGTTACGGCTCCCGTCCTGTCGAGCACCTTCGCCGTCTAGGCCTGTTCGATCAGCCTACCGTGATGGCACATGGTGTGGTTCTCAATGATGAAGAGCGGGCGATACTGAAACAGCATGATGTGCGCGTTGCCCATAACCCAATCAGTAACCTGAAGCTTGGATCGGGAATTGCCGATGTCGTCAGCCTTCTTGATGCAGGCATTAAAGTGGGAGTGGCAACAGATGGCGTCGCCTCCAATAACAACTTCGATATGTTCGAAGAAATGAGGACAGCTGCATTACTGCAAAAAGGAATCTATAAGGATGCCACCAAATTCCCTGCCCAAACAGCACTCGCCATGGCCACAAGAATGGGCGCAGAAGCGATAGGGATGGGCCATACCGGATCACTCGAAGCTGGTAAAAAAGCAGATTTCATCACCATTTACCCATATGACAAAGAACACCTGCAGCCGCTGAGTGAAGCCTATTCGCACCTGCTTTATGCAGCACGCGGAAATGATGTATGTGATGTATACATCGATGGCAAAATGGTCGTGAAAGAAAGGCGCTGCTTAACGATCGATGAAGAAAAAGTAATCGCCGAAACGAATCGCCTGCAAGGTACCCTATCACGTTAACGCTGATGGGAAAACAAACGGATGCACAGAAGAAGGAGCTGCCATTTGCAGCTCCTTTTTTTAGATTAGTCAAAAAGGAATGGCCGCTAGTATTGTGGAATTATTTTTAACACTTAGAAATCCGTCGTGAGTCCAGTTTCTTTGAAATATATAAACAAAGTAAGCCAGTTAAAAATATTAATAAGAAAATAGGGAGGGCAAAAACGGTTAAAAACGAAAATATGAAAAAAATGCCGCTTACCGCAAATATGAGCCAACTGCTAATCAGCAAGCAACTGGATAAAAAATCTTTAACCGCATGGATCATGAATTTCACCACCATATGACAATCTATGTATTGATTATACACTATTTTCCAATTATGTTACTTCGAGAAATAGCTGAAAAAGGAGGGCAAAATGAATGGAAAGTGAATCTCCGTTGTTAAAAGAGCATTTGTATGAGCTTGAGGAGAAATTGTTAAAATCTGAAGTCCGTACATCCCCGGAAGAGCTTTCATTATTATTGAAAGATGATTTCTTTGAGTTCGGCAGCTCGGGTAATATATGGTCTAAGAGCGACTTTTTGGGGCAAGAGGGAGCTCGACCGGTGAAAATGACACTAAGTCAATTTGATATGCATCCATTGTCTGAGGATACCGTGTTAACGACGTACCGGATTTTTGATGAAGATAAAGAGGAACATACCTTAAGGAGTTCAATCTGGAAATGTACGAATGGAAGATGGCAAATGTTTTTTCATCAAGGCACAAAAACGAAAAGGTCCCCTTAAGCCTATTATTCATGAAAAAGAAAAAATAAATATTTTAAATGAGCGTAAGTAAAATGAATTTTGCTTAATCAAAAACTATTTCACTAAAATGATAGGGGCGGATGAAGCTGATTTTTCGTACTATTGATACCGACAAAGATAAAGATATCATCCTTACATTCAGGAAAGATTCCTATGTTGTAAGTTTTGGATCTGAAGATGGTTTCGGAGATGAAAATACATATTTGCAACGGATGAAAGAACGGGTCCGCAAATTTCCGGGCGGACAGGTGATCATTGAAAAGGACCAAGAATCGATTGGACAAATGGAACTTCAAATTCGGGAGTATGAAGGAAAGGAAATCGGCTATGTGAATCTTTTTTATCTTATTCCCGATTACCGCAGTAAAGGCCTTGGCAAGGAATTGGTTCGCTATGCAGAAAACTTTTACAGGCAATTCAATGTCCCGGAATATCATTTAAGGGTTTCTCCGGATAATGGAAGGGCGATTCGTTTATATACGAATTCAGGCATGAAGAAGATAAGCGAAGAAAATGAAAAGTACCCTGTATGGAGAATGAGCAAATCATTAAAAATGAAATAAAGTTATATTGTTATAACTTTAAAAGCGTCATTTCACTATATTATGAAAATGTTTAGTGCGAAAAAAATAGGGTTGACTTTAGAGAAATTTGAATATATAGTGAAGGACATAATTAAATACAACGTTAATTCTTATCAAGAGATGTGGAGGGACTTGGCCCTATGATACCTCGGCAGCGGGTTTTTACTTTTGTAAAAATACTGTGCTAATTCCAACGGACGAAAGTTTGAAAGATAAGAAGGAGCTTTTCTTAGATAATTAATTTAAGAGTTTACTCTTTTTTATGTCTAAAAGAGGCCTCTTCTGTCTGATGACGGAAGAGGCCTCTTTTGTTTATTCAAAATGCAGAAGGTTAATTGGAGAATTGGTTTTCTCAGGTTTACTCGTGAATTCCAAAATTCAGCCCTACCATTATGAAACTTTGCAAAGCTCTTCTCTGGATAATGAATTCGTACAAATAAACAGCATGGGGGGAGATTGAATGATTGAGTTTCAAAATGTCAAAAAGGTTTATCAAACAAAGAAACAGACTGTCGAGGCTTTGAAGGGCATCAATTTGACAGTGGAAAAGGGCGATATATTCGGTGTAGTCGGTTATAGCGGGGCCGGGAAAAGTACGTTGATCAGGTTGGTCAATTTGCTTGAACAGCCATCAGACGGTTCGGTGATTGTCGGGGGCATGGATTTAACCAAATTGAACCCGAAGGAATTGCGGGCAGAAAAGAAAAAGATCGGGATGATCTTTCAGCATTTTAATTTGCTGAACTCAAAGACCGTTTTTGATAATATCGCCATGCCGCTGATTTTATCGGGAACCCCTGGAAAAGAAATCAAAAAGCGGGTAGGCGAGCTGTTGGAGTTCGTTGGCTTATCGAGCAAAGCAAAGAGTTATCCGGAACAATTATCCGGCGGTCAAAAGCAGCGGATCGGCATTGCGAGAGCATTGGCTACCAATCCATCGATCTTATTGTGTGATGAAGCTACATCTGCATTGGATCCACAAACAACGAGCGCCGTTCTCCAGCTCTTAAAGAAAATTAATAAAGAATACAATATTACCATTCTGCTAATCACCCATGAGATGTCAGTCATTCGGGAAATCTGCAATAAGGTAGCGGTCATGGAGGGCGGATGCGTCGTTGAACAAGGTTCGGTTTTCGAAGTGTTTGCGAAGCCGCAAACGGATATTGCAAAAAACTTCGTGAGAACGGTCATACATGACGAAATTCCACAAAGTTTCCTGAAAAGCATAGGGTCCCATATCCCGATAATTTGGAAAATTAATTTTATTGGGACTACTTCGGGTACTCCTTTGCTTTCAACCATCTCGAAGAAATATGATGTTCATTTAAGTGTTTTATCAGCCAATATTTCTGAAATTCAGGAAACGCCTTTCGGGAATTTGATCATCGAAGTGACCGGGAACAAAAATGAGGTGGACAAGGCTTATCAATATATTAAAGATGAGGGGATTCTCGTCCAGGAGGTGCAAATAAATGGGTAATACGTTATGGGGAATGGAAATAACGGCAGATCAGCTGTCAACAGCTTTCGGTGACACACTTTACATGGTAGCCATTTCATTGATATTTTCCGGATTGATTGGGCTTCCGCTCGGTATCCTGCTTGTCATTACAAGAAAGGGCCACATCCTGGAGAATAAATGGGTCTTTAATATATTGAACCCGATCATCAATATATTACGGTCGGTTCCTTTCATCATCTTGCTTGTAGCACTTATTCCGTTTACCAGAATGATTGTTGGCAGTGCGATCGGAACGAATGCGGCCATTGTTCCGCTAATCTTTTACGCGGCTCCTTATATCGCCCGGCTTGTGGAGAACTCCCTGTTGGAAGTGGACAAAGGGATCATCGAGGCGGCTCAGGCGATGGGGGCGACGACATGGCAAATCATTTATCGCTTTTTGATTCCCGAGGGACTTAGTTCGTTGATCCTTACATTTACAACAGCGACAATCGGGCTTGTTGGATCTACGGCCATGGCAGGTGCGGTCGGGGCTGGCGGGGTCGGAGATCTAGCTTTGGCTTACGGTTATCAAAGGTTCGATACGATGACGATGATCGTCACAGTGGCGGCGCTCGTGATCATCGTTCAATTATTGCAATCCACCGGGAATTTTGTTTCAAGAAAAATCAGAAGAAGATAAACATAACAGGAGGCAGGAGAAATGAAGAAAATTTTATTAACGATCATCGTATTGGCATTGGCCATCGTGTCTGCAGCATGCGGGAACAAAGAAGGGGCATCAGGCAGTTCGGATGATGTGAAAACAGTGAAAGTCGGTGTCAGCAGCGGGGATACAAGAACATGGGAATACATTGTCGACTTAGCGAAAGAAGAAGGGCTTAATATCGAACTGGTCACTTTCAATGATTATATCCAACCGAACCTTGCGCTAAGTGAGGGGGAAATTGATGCCAATTCATTCCAAACGGTCGCTTACTTCGATGAATTCATTCAAGATCAAAATCTGAAATTAGAGGCCATCGGGTCGACTGTCATTGCGCCTATGGGCCTTTATTCGAAAAAACATAAAGATCTTAAAAGTCTTCCGGATGGCGCTACGATTGCCGTTCCGAATGAAGCAACAAACTTTGGCCGTGCACTGCTTCTTCTTCAGGAAGCTGGGTTGATTACATTGAAAGAGGAATTCAATGGATCGGGATCATTGGAAATCATTAAGGAAAATCCGAAAAACTTGAAAATCCAACCTGTTGCTGCCGGCAATACACCGCGTCTATTGGATGATGCCGATGCTTCAGCCATCAATAATAACTTTGCGGTCGAAGCAGGCCTTACTTTAAAAGATTCTTTATTCCATGAAAGTAAAACGGCGAAACCATATATTAATATCATTGCAGTTAAAAAGGGAGATGCCGATCGTCCTGAGCTGCAAAAGTTAGTGGAGCTTTATCAATCGAAAGAAGTGGAAGCGTTCATTGAAAAAACGTTTAAAGGAAACACCATTCCTGCCTATGTTTCTGTAGATGAATTAGTGAATTACCAGGATGCCTGGACAAAACCAGCTAATGAAAAATAAGAACAAGTGAAGGAATGCCGGATGGATTCAAATTACCCATCCGGTTCCTTAAACCAAAAAGGGGAGATAAGAAAATGGCGAGAGAATTAGTGCAGAAGCAGCATCAGCAGATCATTGAAGATCACATCGACCTTCATTCCAAATTATATATCGAAACGAGTCAAGCCATTCATGCCAAACCCGAAATTGGGAATCAAGAATTCTTCGCTTCGGATACATTAACAGGAATCCTTCTAAATGAAGGATTTGAAGTGACCCGCAATATAGCCGGACATGAAACAGGATTCATCGCCAAAAAAACCTCTTCTAAGAAAGGCCCCACCATTGCCTTTTTAGCTGAGTATGATGCATTGCCGGGTCTAGGTCATGCTTGCGGCCATAATATCATCGGCACAACAAGTGTTGCAGCAGGCATTTCCTTGGCTCAAGTGCTGGAGGAAACCGGCGGAGAGGTGATTGTTTTCGGAACACCGGCTGAAGAGGGCGGGCCGAATGGAAGCGCGAAAGGCAGCTTTGTGAAGCACGGTCTATTTGATGGGGTGGATGCGGCCATCCTTATCCATCCAGCCGGAAAAACAGGTGTCACAAGTCCGTTTTTGGCAGTCGATCCACTTGATTTTCACTTTTATGGGAAGTCGGCACATGCAGCAGCTGCACCTGAAAAAGGCGTGAATGCACTTGACGCGGTGATTCAGCTGTTCAACGGCATTAATGCTTTGCGCCAGCAGCTCCCGGCCGAGGTCAAAATTCACGGAATCATCACAAATGGCGGGGAAGCGCCTAACATCATTCCTGAATATGCTTCTGCCAGGTTTTACATTAGGGCAACAACATGGAAACTTTGCCAAGAAGTATCCAATAAAATACGTGCTGTTGCCGAAGGTGCAGCACTCGCAACGGGAAGTACCGTAAAAGTTGACCGTTTCCAAAATGAAGTACTCGATTTTGTCATTAATTCAGTCCTGGATGAACTGTTAAAAGAAGAACTGGCTCAATTAGGGGAAGCGGTGGCTCCTCGAAAAGAGAGTGGCTTTGGCTCGACGGATGCTGGTAATGTAAGCCATGTAGTGCCCACAGCACATCCTTATATAAAAATTGGCCATGATGAGCTGATTGCCCATACGAATGAATTCCGCGACTGTGCCAAATCTCCTGCTGGAAACAAAGCCATCCTGACCGGGGCAAAAGCCCTTGCGCTTACAGGGTATAAATTGATTTCGGATCAAGACCTGTTGGATAAAGTGAAAGCGGCATTTCATGAAGCGAAGCAAAAATAATGAGATGCAGGAAAAAAATGTTGACTGCGGATCACAGAGTTAGTATTATTAAACTAATAATACCGAGTAATTAAATAGGAATTATGGGTTAATTGACCGGAAAACCGGAGACTTTTCTTTCATGTAAAGAGGTGTCTCCGGTTTTTTGTGAATGGGCAAGTCGAAAGATTCTCTTTCAAACATCCTATAAAGGGGGATTTATCATGGGGATATTATTACGTAAAGCCATTGAGAAAAAAAGAAATTTCCTGATCAACAAGTTGATTAACAGGGGAGTGTATAAAAAGAATGACATCCATCTTTTTGAATTAACCTTAACCGATTTAGAGAATGAATATATTAAAATAACGAAAATCGAAGAGAAGGAATCCGATGATCATTCCCCCTGTCTGAGGATACATCATTTCATATAATGTCAAAATAAAAGGAGAGGGTGAAATGAAGAAGGGCGTGGAAGAAAGACGTAAGGCATTGATTTATAAACTTATGATCCATACCGTAAATATGAGTGTGGAACAGCTGATGAAGTTAACCTTGAAAGAATTGGAAATAGAATATAAAAAGGTTCAAAATGACTGTCATCCCCATAGTGATGCGGGTTCGATACAATGGATCAATGCAAAACGGCAATAGGGTGAATGTGGGACCTCAATTCATCATAAAAAATTTCATCATTTTGCTAACGGCTTTCTCTGCTGATTCTGCATGATAGTTTGAATTATAAGGGTCACTGAATCCGTGTTTTCCTCTGAATTTATGAAATTCGACATTCTTTATTTCCAAAGCTGAAAGTAACTCGTCCACATTAAATGATGGCTCTTCTAGTGGGAAAAATAGCAATGCAGGGCATTGTGGCGCTAATTCTGCATAATTCCTAATACGTGAACCATAGTAACCAACTATTCCATCGACGCATTCTTCCTCACTGCACAGCCAAGCTACAGTTGCCCCTGCACTGAATCCAAGGATGAAAATCTTTTGGTATACATCTTTTATATCCGATAATATTTCCTTTATTTTTTGGATAGCGCCTGTGAAACCCACGTTCTCCATAAAATGCCGATAAGCAGCTTCCTCTTGGGAATAATCAAAAGGCGCCTCACGTTCTAACAGATCCGGACAGATCACATCATACCCCTGTTTTGATATGGACTCGCAAAAACCGTGAATATGTTGGTTCAGTCCATATATTTCGTGAATGACAATGATGACAGTATCGGAATTTTTCTCAATGTGCAGCATGTTTACCCTCCTCTAACTTAGCAATTGCAAATCATAAGTACATGACCATCAGGGTCTTGAAAGTTAAAATATGCAAAGTCTCCAATTCGCTCTATTTCTTTAACAATAGATATGTGATTCCCCTTAATGAATTTATAGGCTTCGTCTATATCCTTTACGTAAAAATTAAACAATACATTGTTGGATGGTTGAAATTTAAAACCAGGATCAAATGTATGGTCATCTAACGTTAATCCAGTTTCATATGTTATAGGAATATTGTAAACCGGCGATTCTACAGAATCACTATTATGAGGAATGCCAAGGAGATTACAATACCATCCAGCCGATTTCTTTAAATCTTTAACATGAATGAAAACATTGTTAACTCTAGGGTGAATAGGAGAATTTATTGATTTCATACTTTTTCCACCTTTCATTGAACCTTACCTAAGAATTCAACGAATCTCCATAAAAACCTTTTTTAAGCGTTAAATAGACTTACAAATTCAACAGCTGCACAGAAACGTCCATTTTTTTAATGAGTGTCAGCCTTAGAAAGACTGCCTTGAGGCAGCCCTGATCGTTAGCTATGTTCCAGATGCGTAGTACTATTTAAAAATCTTATAAGTTTGTATGGATGATCCGTATACTCAAGAAGATGTATTCCTGTATTATGAGAATTGAACCACACATCATCAATTGCGGGTGGTAATTGAAGAAAGCTTTCAATTATTTTAGTAATCATCCCTCCATGGGATATGATAGCAATTCGTTTATAATTTGCACTGTTTTCCCTAATGTAAGAAAGTACACTTTGAGCTCGTAATCTAAAATCTAAATTATTTTCCTTATCCTGCATCTCTCGTAAATCTTCCAAGAATGTTACGGGACATTTAATAGCAGTTGATAAAGTTTCGGCAGTTTTACTAGCCCGAAGCAAGGTGCTTGACCATATGAATTCAGGTGGAAACTCTTCGGATACACGTCTGCACATTTTTTCTACTTGTTCTAGCCCTTTTATAGTTAGGGGTAAATCAGTAGTTCCTTCATAATCTTCTTCTAGAAAATCGTCTTCTGACTCACCATGCCGAATTATGAGTATCTGCAAGATATCACCTCTATATTGTTTATTTATCCCAATTAATAATTCTATTCAACTTTCATAAAACCTTTAAAAGAATGGAGCTAATAGTTATTTCTCCATTAAAGTTTATTAGATCGTATGCTTTTGACAAGTAAACTTCCACACTCCATGAAGCTGAGTGAAGGGTCTTGAACCAGCATTACAACCACGTGACAAAAATGTAAGATAATGGAGTTGATTGTTAGGAAGAACGATGGAGATTTACAACCTTTCTCTTTAATATGTAAGAAAAAGAGGAAGGTTGGGTATGAAAGATGGATTTTTATGAGCTGAATATCAATGTATTTAGAATGATCAATGACTTAGGGAAACAATACGCTTATTTAAACCCTTCTGCCATTTTCATTGCCGAGTACATGGTTTTTTTCTTCGCTTTAGCTGTCATCGTAATATGGTTCACCCGGAATGAACAGAGCAGAATGATGGTTGTTTGCGGGATGATTGCATTTGTAATAGCTGAAATGATGGGGAAAATGGCAGGGCAATTGCATTCGAACAATCAGCCATTTGCTGAATTGACCCATGTTAATAAGTTAATCGAAAAAGCGGTGGATAATTCATTTCCAAGTGACCATACCATTTTGTTTTTCTCGTTTTGTGTGTCCTTTTGGCTTTTCAAAAGAGGATGGTGGATGTTATGGATCATGCTGGCTTTCCTGGTTGGCATTTCCCGTATTTGGGTAGGTGTCCACTTTCCGGCGGATGTGCTGGCAGGAGCTGTCCTGAGCACCATTTCAAGCTTGGCGGTTTACCATGTTGTTCCTAAAATAAGCTTGATTCATAAATTATTAGGGAGTTATGAGAAGTATGAACAAATGATTCTATCCCCGTTAACTAAATCGAAGGAAAGAAAAGCAAAGGATTTGTAAGTGGAATCAAAAAAAACAGGGTTGCTTAGGCAGCTTTTTGGTTGAACGAAGTGCGTTGTGGTATATACAAAAATACCCAATGATGATATTGGATGGTAAAATGAAGTGAAAGCAAACCATTGAAATGGGGGAATTAATATTGATTGATATCCAAGAAATCAAAGACATAATCAGGCATCGCTATCCATTTCTTTTAGTTGATAGAGTACTGGAATTGGAGGAAGGAAAGAGGGCGGTGGCCATTAAAAATGTCACGGCAAATGAAGAGTTTTTTACTGGGCACTTTCCAAATTACCCAGTGATGCCAGGTGTTTTGATCGTGGAGGCTTTAGCGCAGGTTAGTGCTGTTGTTATGCTTACAAAAGAAGAAAATAAAGGACGGATCGGGCTTTTGGCTGGAATCGATGGATGCCGTTTTAAAAAGCAGGTAAGGCCTGGGGACCAATTACGTTTAGAAGTAGAGATTACTCGCTTGAAAGGTCCTATCGGTAAAGGAAAAGGAAGGGCTGTTGTCGATGGAGAAACTGTATGCGAGACAGAGCTCATATTTGCTTTTGGTGATTGATCTATCATATGCAACAACGTAAAAAAAGCCTGGTGCCGTACATAATAGATATTTTTATCAAACACGTGTATATCATGTTCCTGATGAATGGGGTCATCAGCCGACGGGTGGAGGAGATGAAGAGGGGCTGACATTCCATTTCTGCTGGATTTCATCCGAACATGAAGTGCAGCTTATTGAAGGGCATGGAGATTATTTAAACCTGATATTCAATGAACCCTGTGCAGCGGTTTAACACAACCGGCCAAGATCATGATTGATCTTGGCCGGTTGTTTTTATGATCAGGTTTGTTTTTCGGTGATGAAAGTTTTTACAGTTGGCGGTTCATATGTATTCAATTGATCAAGAAGTCCATTTGGTTCAACATCTACGAGCGCCATGGAACGGAATTTTTCATGCAGGAACTGTTCGTCGGCCATATGATTGAATAAAGCGACCAAAGGATCATAATAGTGATTGATATTTAAGAGTCCGCAAGGTTTTTGATGAAGACCAAGCTGAGCCCAAGTGAAAATCTCAAAGAATTCTTCCAATGTTCCTGGCCCGCCTGGCAAGGCGACGAACCCATCTGCAAGCTCAGCCATTTTTGCTTTTCTTTCATGCATGGATTCCACGACGATCAGTTCGGTTAAGTTCTTATGTGCGATTTCCTTTTTTTCTAGAAAATCCGGCATGACTCCAATTACATTTCCGCCTGCTTCCAGAACGGAGTCTGCAACTGCACCCATGAGTCCTACGCTTGAGCCTCCGTAGACAAGGGTAATATTACGTTTTGCCAGTTCCGCACCCAGTTTTTTAGCCTCTTCTACATAGACAGCAGATGCACCTTTGCTTGATCCACAAAATACAGCTAGACTTTTCAAAATATCACATCTCCCATTTAGTAATCTTCCTTTCTTATCATACAAAATTCATGAAGATTTGTTAAACTTGAATTAACTGACTCACGGGTAAATAGCGTGAATTCACGAGTAAAACAGCACACGGCCATGTGGTTAATTAATGATAAAGGGGTCACTTTGAATCATGTTTACGTATACGGTTTGTTTTGTAAAGAGGAATGATGAACTGCTCATGCTTAACCGGGAGAAAGCTCCTATTATGGGGGTTTGGAACGGGGTGGGGGGCAAAATCGAGAAAGGTGAAACGCCTGATATAGGTGCACGGCGTGAGGTGTTTGAGGAAACGGGCATAGAGGTAGGGCCCTTTTTTTCTAAAGGAACGGTAACCTGGGAAACTCCAGATGGTGAATTGGATGGAATATATGTGTATTTGTATATGGTGGATGAGGATTTAATATATGAAACACCGAAAAAAACGCGGGAAGGCATTCTTGATTGGAAGTCCATTGATTGGATCCTTCATCCGCTTAATCTTGGAATTGCCGAGATGGTCGCGCAGTATTTGCCGGTTTTATTGAAAAAGGAAGGAAACCATGCATTCACTTACAAAGATGGCCAGACATATATTTCTTGAAACCAGCCTTACTTAAAAAGGGATACTGCCTGCCTAGTATCCCTTTCGATCTATTAAAGTTCGTTCTCGAAGATCGTACCCTTTTTGAATCTTGAACCCTTAAAAGTGAACTTCATCAGAACAATATAGGCAATGCCTGCCACGACGACGCCGATGATCCAGGCCAGCTCTACTTTTATAAAGGCAGCGCCGGCGCCGATAAGCATGGCGAGCAGCGCGCATGGATTATATCCTGCGAATGGCCCGTCTTCTCTGTACAAATCGGCGACATTCATTTTTTGTTTTCTTAATATATAATATTCGACTAATAATATCGAAACGATCGGACCTAAAAACGCGGAGTAAACCAGAATGAACACTCCAAGGCCCTTCGCGGAAGAATCCTGCACAAGCACCCAAGGGAATGAGCAAAAAGCAAGAATTCCGGTTATGATAACGGCAACCTTATATTTCAACTTTGTAAGCAAAGTAATGACATATGTCGGCGGAATAATATTGGCAACCATATTTACCGCAATTGCACCTATAACGATAAATGCAGAAACACCTACCGTGATATAAGGATTATCCACCACAATGGCAAACGCCTTAACGGGATTGGAAATGCCGGTAGCGGAAGCGAGCATTACACCGATTGTCAGTACGAAGCCGTATGCCAGTAAAATGGGCGAAAAGTACAGAAACCCCCGTTTTGCATCACTTATGCCAGACTTAAGCTCTCTTGAATAGTCTCCTGCGCTTAAAAAGATAGCCGCATAATTTCCTAAAAACATCATGATGAAAGCAAAGAACGGCAAGCCCCATGAGCCTTCAGCGTGCACCCATTTTTCCGCGATGATCTCGCTATGTGATGTAAGAAGAATGCCAAATACATAGACTAGCGCAAGCATGATAACGATGGATGCAAGCATTTCCACCCATTTGATGGCATGGAAGCCATACAGCGAAAGTGCAATTTGCAACAATTGAATCGCGATAAAGCAAATGACGGCATTATCAAAAGCACCACCCGTAATGACCTTCACGATTTCATTTAAAGCGGTGCCGCCGATCCAACTTTGAAAACCGTACCAGATGATGGCCGGAATTCCGCGTAAAAGTGATGATATGATGGAGCCTTTCATCCCGAAAGACATTCTGAGCTGAACAACATAGGGAATGCCTGTCCTATATCCAATCCTGTCATTTAAAGCGAAAATCACGGAAATGATGGCGATGGCAATGGCAGCTGCGGCAAATGTCTGAATGATGTTCAACGTTGCGGTTCCCGCTACGACCAAGCTGGCCCCCAGTGTCATATTTCCTAAATTGACGCCGTCCCCGATCCACATAAATGTATAGGATATCGGGCCAACCGTCCTATCTTCTTTTGACCTCGGCTTCAGGGATTCATCCAAATCCGCATTATTGTGGAACTCCGCCTCTTCTAAAGTTTGACTTTCTAGATATGTAGACAATTTACACTCAACTCCCATTCATAATGTTATATGATATATCTAACGGTGTTATAAAAACTAACATGGGAAAAGTATACAGGTTTCATATTCAGGAATCATTAGAAGAAGTGTGAAATTTCAGATTTTATTTTGTACTTTTTAACTAAAGGAATAACAAAAAGGAGAGGGATATATTTCTCTCTCTCCGCGTTATTTATAGTAGGATTAATTAGAAATTTTTTTGGAACCATACATGTAGTTATTCAGTAAAACAGTTGTTAAGTAATCCCCCTAATAAGAGTTTTATTAAAGCCAGTCGGCTTTATATTGCAGAAAAGTGGGTTGGTGATTGAAGGAATCTCCATTTTCTGCACAATCAAGAGGTGTTAACTGGTATGCTTAAATAAAAAATAGTACTTAAGGGGAATATTTTTGAAAATAATTAAACTCATCTTAGTCATAATCGTACTTGCATTATCAATCTATCAATTAATTACTGGGAATTTCAAGTTGATGCCGTATTCTATGTTGTTCTTGGGCGCACTTATGTTAGTAACGGGATTAGCCGAATTTCAAAAAGGTAGAAAAGGAGGATTTTTGGGGTGCGTTGTTGTCTCATTGTTCCTTTTCTTTGTTTCCATACAGGGTTTCGTTTAGAACGAACAGGTGCTTTACTTCAATAATTAAGTCAGTGAATCACCCTTTTTGTTACGCAATTAAAGGGAGATTTTGTTAAAATTAATAGTTGATGAATGTATAAATGGGAGGTTGGATGTGGAAATGAAGATCGTGGAACTGCCCATTGAATTTGAATTCAATGGTCAAAAAAACTACATTAATCCTAGCTTGATCATAAGGAAGAATGAACTGACTTTGGTCGATACAGGGTATCCTGATTTTTTACCTTTAATTGAATATGAAATTTTAAAGAATGGTTATGAATTGAAGAATTTAAAGAATATAATCATTACCCATTATGATATTGATCATATAGGTTCCTTATTTGATTTCAAGGAAAAGTATCCTTTGATTAACATTATAGCCAGTGAAGTGGAATCGAAATTTATTAGTGGTGACATGAAGTCGGAGAGATTGGTTCAAGCCGAAGGAATGCTAGAAAATATGCCGAATCAAGAAATCGAATTCGGTAAATGGTTCATACAGCAATTAAAGAAATTGAAGCATGTTTCCATTGATGAAAAGGTGCATGATGGTGATTTGATTTTAGATGATGAATGCAGGGTAGTAGCAACACCGGGGCATACTTCAGGGCATATATCATTATATTTTCCAAGTTTGAATAGTGTAATAACGGGTGATGCCGCTGTAAAAGAGAATCGTGAATTGGGCATTGCCAATCCACAATTTTGTTTAAATGTCGAGGAAGCAGAACAGTCTTTAAAGAAGATTAAAGATCTTAAAGCTGAACATTACTATTGTTATCATGGTGGGACATTCCCTTCATGAGGATACAATTTGATTTCCACTCCAGGCACTCGCTTTCCGCGGGCGGTCAGGAAACCTCCTCGGCGCTTGCCTTTGGTGAGGCTCGGTTTGAGTCAGTTGAGATACTGTTTCAATATGTCTAATCCAATTTTTAGCTCATCAAATGAGTTGGTCGAAGATAGTGCAATACGCAGGTGCATATCAGGGGTGGTCTGCCCGCTTTGAAAACGATTGGAATGAAAGACTCGAATACCGCGCCTTTTCAGATCCGTTTCCAGCTGTAATGCATCGTTATGTCCTTGAATGGGAAGCCAACGATAAAGACTGAGAGGATGTCCAACATCCTGTCTTAAAGGAAAATATTCCGAATAAATGTCATTTGCTGTCTTTGCAAGCTGTTTCTTTTGAGAAACAATTTCATGAGCCTTTCCGGATAGGATAAGCTCTGTGATAACCTCTGCATCAAAAGAAGAGGTCTTTACATTTATGTTGAAAATGGCCTGGGAAATTTTCTCGCGCAATGCATCCCCATAGACCATATAGGCAACCCTTAACCCAGAACATATTGACTTAGAGGTGCCGCAAATATAAACGCACTGTTCTGGGAGCAAGCGGTACATAGGCTGCCGGTAATCGGAGATAATGCCTGCCGTCAGAAATGCATGGATATCATCCTCGATCAAAATTAAACGATGCTTACGGATGACCGCTGCTATTTCTTGCTTTCGGATATCTGACATCATGATTGTGGTTGGATTGTTGCAAGAGGGCATCAGAAAAATGCCGTTAATATTTATTTGGGAACACTGCTTTTCAAGTTCATCTGGCAGCATTCCGGACTGGTCTCCGGGAATGGGCACTAACTTAATATGGAACATCTTTGCCAACTCGATGAAGTTTGAATAGGTGTATAAGTCGGTCGCAATTCTATTACCAGGCTCAAACAATGCAGCCAAGGCAATTGCCAATGCATTTTGGGCACCGGAAACGATTGCCATATGCTCTTGATCCGCGTGAATGCCGAAAGATTCCATCCAATTTAGGGCTGCTGTTTTTTGATGTGGAATACCAGTCGGATCGTTGTAATTCAGCAGCTGCTCCAAATAACTTTTGTTCACGGTTTTTTGAATGGTTTCCGATACAATATCATTGGTCTGCTCAAAAGAAGCCACAAAACCAAGATCAATGCTGTTTGCCGTTTTATCCGCGGAGATGGTTATAGAACGAGTGGCATTGGGAGCCACAAAGGTTCCGCTTCCCGTAACGGCATATATTAATCCCTTTACCTCGCATATTTTGTAGGAACGGGTAATCGTGGTGAAGTTCAAATCAAGAAAATCTGCCAATTCTCGTTGCGGAGGCAGCTTTGTGCCAGGTGCTAAAAAACCATTTGTTATATCTTGTTCAAGTAATGATGCAAGAGATTTATAAAAAGGACGCTTTAATGCTTTCTTATCAGGTTTCCAGGACATTGGATAATTGTCGAATGAATTTACTGGCATACTTCACCTCTGCAATCTTAGTCCATACAATCATAACATTTTTTGTATGGAATTCTAATCATGAACGAGATGATTTATTTCATGAATATCTATTGGTACCCCCCATTTTGATGAAATGGGGGTTATTTTATTTTAATTGTAATCCATACAATTAACTTGTTTTTTGTACGGATTTTGTATGTTAAGTTTAAATAAATTTAGCCATCAGGATGTGAAATATATGAAAAAAAGAACGCAAATGCTAACTGCATTTCGTGCAGCCTTTCCGTACACAGTACCCATTTTTGCAGGCTTTTTATTTTTAGGCATCGCTTATGGAATCTTTATGAATTCATTGGGTTTCAGTGCGATTTACCCAATATTGATGAGTCTAACAATATTTGCAGGATCAATGGAGTTTATTGCAGCCAATTTATTGCTTGTCGCATTCAATCCGATTAACGCCCTTTTTCTAACTTTAATGGTGAATGCACGGCATTTATTTTATGGCATTTCCATGCTGGATAAATACAGGGGAACAGGGAAAAAAAAGCTGTATCTGATTTTTGGGCTTTGCGATGAGTCTTTTTCCATCAATTGTACCGTTGATGTTCCGAAAGATGCAGACAAAGGCTGGTTCATGTTCTTCGTCACATTGCTCAATCATTCCTATTGGGTGATAGGAGCGGCGATTGGGGGCATTTTTGGATCCCTTGTCAAATTCAACACAGAAGGACTCGATTTTGTAATGACGGCGCTTTTTGTAGTCATTTTCATTGAACAGTGGATGAAAGAGAAAAACCATCATAGTGCTCTCGCAGGGCTTGGGCTGTCAGTGGTCTGTCTTATTATTTTTGGCGGAAGCAATTTCATCATCCCTGCCATGTTTTCAATTTTGGGGGTGCTCACCTTATTAAGGAAGCCATTAGAGAAAGTTGAGGTGAGAACGATATGACAATGACTTTAACACAGCAAATCATTACAATAGCAATGGTTGTTCTTGGCACGATGCTTACAAGGTTTCTTCCATTCATCGTTTTCCCATCAGGTAAACCTACCCCGAAGTATGTACAGTATCTCGGTAAAATACTGCCATCCGCTGTAATTGGGCTTTTGGTCATTTACTGTTTAAAGGATGTGAGCTTACAATCCGGAAGTCACGGCATCCCTGAATTCATGGCGATAGCGGTAGTTGCCCTGCTTCACATTTGGAAGAAAATGATGCTTCTCTCCATAGCGGGGGGGACGATTGTCTACATGATGCTGGTTCAATTGGTTTTTTAAATGGATAATAATCAGCAAAGCCAATTCACGTCAAAGTTACTGATATCAATTGTATTGGAAGGGGCAGGTAATAGTGAAGATGAAAATTGATGAATATCAAATTTATGAAAAACACTATGAACAAATTCATGAGCAAGTGAAAAACGACCCGTATGCTAAATCGTTAGGTATCCAGTTAACCAAATTCGAGGCAGGTACTGCAGAAGCGACGTTAGAAGTGCAAAGGCATATGGTAAATGCATATGGAACTGTTCACGGTGCGGTTATTTATGCTATAGCAGATCATGCTTTTTCCGTAGCCTGTAATGCCTATGGCAAAACATCATTAGGACTCTCGACAACCATCCAGTTTATTGAATCAGCTAAACCCGGAGACAAGATAGTAGCCCGTGCAACGGAAATTAAGCGAAACTATCGGACAGGATTTTATCGAATAGACGTCTTTCATGGGGAAAACCTGATTGCGACCATGGAGGCAGTGTCATACCGTAAGGATCATTATTTTATTGAACTTGATGAACAAGATTAAGCAGTTTGATAGTTAGTGTTCAAAGCTGTCCTCAAGACAGCTTTTTCTTATGGGGCTATAATATATTTGAACGTTCCTGGAATTTGTTATGGTAAACTACTAGTGACTTTGTAAAAAAAGGGGTATTGTACCAAATCCTTTACATCGCTTTTATTTTTCGAGAAAATAAAGGTACAATTAATACTTATTTAGCTTAAGGATTATAGATTATAAAAGATAATGAGGTAGGAAAAAATGATTGCAAAAACAGAAGAAGATTTTAATGGTTTAAAGGAAATTGGCAAAATTGTTGCTTCGATTAGAGATGAATTGGTGCAAAGAACAGTTCCGGGGATAACGACCAAAGAACTTGATGATGCAGCTGGAGAACTTTTAGAAAAGGCGGGGGCAGTTTCAGCTCCAAAAGGTGAATATGATTTTCCGGGCTTTACTTGCATTAGTACGAATGAAGAAGTGGCACATGGTATTCCGGGTCAACGGGTTATTCGTGAAGGCGATCTAGTGAATATAGATGTATCTGCTTCAAAGAACGGTTATTTCGCAGATACAGGAATCTCATTTGTAGTAGGGGAGGGAGAAGAAGTATTAACGAGATTATGCGACGTTACTAAAAAGGCATTTGAAGCAGGTCTTAAGAAAGCAAAACCTGGTTCCAAAAAAAGCAGAATCGGAAAAGCAGTATTCGAAACAGCGAGACAGCATGGATTCACTGTTATCAAAAACCTTACAGGACATGGTGTTGGACGTGGAATACACGAAGCACCCGACCATATTTGTAATTATAATGATCCATGGGATAATGAACTATTAAAGGAAGGGATGGTTATCGCATTCGAACCATTCATCTCAACCTTTGAAGAAGAAGTATTCCAAAAAGAAGACGGTTGGACCTATGCTACAGAAAAAAGCTATGTAGCTCAATTGGAACATACGATTATCCTTACTAAAAATGGTCCGATTATTGTCACACTTTAATTCAATTTTCGATCGGTGAACGTTAAGGGAGTTGCTTTAGCAACTCTTTTTCTTATGCAGGGCAGCATTCCTGCAGTCTACAGAATAGTTTTTTTAGGAAAATTCGAACGTTGATTGGAACGTAGGGTACGCACTTTCCCCGCAGGAGTCACGAACCTTCCATTCCAATCAACTTTGTTTTAACAGGTAGATAGAATTCCATTTGATTTCAGTATTTTATTTTATATCCACGTACTACTTCTGTTTCTCTAACGCTAATTTCAACCCTTTTTGATAATATTGCTTCATCATTTCTTCAGGAACCATGCTTCCGCCAGTCCCCCAAATAATGTGTGTACCATTACTCATCTTTTCCGTTAAATCATGCTTCAGTAAATAATCGATGCCCTCATTGCATAATTTACTTGGTCCTATCATGCCTGCTAGTGCGGAAGGTTCTAAATGAATCCCCTCTGTATCAACCAGTTCTTTTAGCCATTTATATAACTGTTCATCGCTAACCGTATAATTGCCGCTTAAAAAGGGTTCCATCGTTTTACCGACAAAGCCAGATGGCCTTCCAACAGCAAGCCCATCCGCGTCTGTCACATTATCGATGCCAACATCTTGTACAGAAACTTTATCATGGAGTCCGGTCATTAATCCGAGTAGCATGCATGGCGAGTGGGTAGGTTCTGCAAAGAAACAGTGAATATGGTCTTGATACAATAATTTCAACCCAAAAGCTACGCCTCCTGGACCGCCGCCCACTCCACATGGAAGGTAAACAAACAAAGGATGATTTTCATCTACTGTTATCTCTAGTTCTTCCAATTGTTTCTTTAAACGGGATGCAGCCACTGCATATCCTAAAAATAAGTCGTGAGAATTTTCATCATCCACAAAATAACAGGTTGGGTCACTATCCGCTTGGATTCGGCCTTCCTCTACAGCTTTACTATAATCAGCTTCATATTCAATGACATTGACATTTTTGCTTCTAAGCAAGTCTTTTTTCCACTGTTTTGCATCGGCTGACATATGAACGGAAACATTAAAACCTAACTTTGCACTGATGATGCCGATACTAAGTCCTAAATTTCCAGTCGAGCCTACTGCGATTGAATACTTTGAGAAAAGGGTCCGGAACCTATCACTATCTAAAATCGAATAATCATCTTGAATGGTTAACAATTGATGTTGGAAAGCTAATTCTTCCGCATGTTTGAGAATTTCATAAATCCCGCCTCTTGCTTTAATGGATCCTGATATAGGAAGATGACTATCACATTTTAGTAATAATTCTCCTAATATAGGTTGTTGATGATCCTGTTCCAAGGATTGTTTCATGGCAGAAATTCTCACTAAAGGAGACTCTATGATACCGTTCGTTCCTTTTGTTTCAGGGAAAACCTTGGCGATATATGGAGCGAAACGTTTCAACCTTTCCTCTGCATCTCTAACATCTTCTTGAGTAAGGGGGGATTTTTTAATTCCGGTTTGAAATTTTTCGGCATTTGGATTGAGCCAAAATACTTCATCCGTCGAAATGAGCTTCTTTAATAAAGGGTATTTGTCTTTCCATGATTGTAATTCTTTGCTTTCCATCTCTTTCATTGGGACCCTCCTCATTTTCTTGTAACAAATTGTTTGGTGAATTATAATTAAATAAAATTTAATACAGTTTAACACACAATCATCTCGTTGTTAATTTATATTAATTTTATTTAAGTATGGTTTAATATGTCGTTAAGGAGTAACGGGTATGGAAAATATAGATATTGGCAAGAAAGTTGAAAAATATAGAAAAGTTAAAGGATTGAGTAGTAGAGAGTTAGCGAAATTAGCTGAAATTACACCATCCATGTTAAGCCAAATTGAACGGGGTTTGGCGAATCCTTCTATTCAAACCTTAAAGGTTTTAGCCAAAACCCTGAATGTTCCAACATTTAATTTTTTTATTGAAGAAACGATTACGGAGGATTTAATCGTAAGGTCCGATAAACGTAAGAAAATGATCATTGATCAATTGTCTTATGAGTTATTGTCACCTGATTTTACGGGGAATTTGGCAACAGCGATTATGAAAGTTCCTCCGAATATTTCCTCGTCAGAAAGCCCTATAGAACATAAGGGGGAGGAAGTAGCATTTATTTTGGAAGGGAAAATCAAGCTGTATTTAGGTGAAGAGGAATATATATTGGAAGCTGGTGACAGTGTGAAAATACCAGCAAATTTCAAACATAAATGGGAAAATAATTTTAGTCAGAACGCAGCCGTTTTATTTTCCGTTACCCCGCCTGCATTTTAATGAAAATATTTTTCTTTCACAATTGGACGCGATTCTTTAATGAGGATCGCTTTTCTTATGGAATTAAAGGGGCAATTCAGGTGTATAAGGACTATTTAATGAATATTGGAATTATAATGAATGGAATAAATATTGAACTGCAGGTCTGGGGTTCCTTAAAAGTTGCTTGATTTTAATCTTGTTGAATCATTTGCATAGTGGGGAGATTTTTAGTATGAAAATAAAATGGTTTGGACATTCTGCCTTTTTGTTAACATCCGAAAGTGGAACCAGGGTTCTTATTGATCCATATCATCGCTTCATCCGTTATCGTATGCCGAGCGTTGAAGCCGATATAGTTGCCGTTACACATAATCATTTCGATCACAATAAAATTGAAGCTGCAACAGGTGATTATTTGCTTGTTAATGAGCCAAAGGAATACATCCGCGAAGATGTAAGAATTAGTGGATTCAAGACATTTCACGACAAGATGAATGGCGAGAAGAGAGGTCCCAATATTTTATATCGTTTCCATATGGACGGTCTAACCATCTGTCACTGTGGAGATTTAGGGCATCTACTATCAGAAGAACAAGTAAATGAAATTGGGAAAGTGGATATTCTCATCATTCCTGTAGGTGGTACATTCACGATTAATGCACTGGAAGCCACTCAAGTGATGGGGCAATTGAAATCTACTATTACCATTCCCATGCACTATAGAACAAAGGCATTGCCGGTTGTTGGCCTGATGTTTTCAAAGGTAGATAAGTTTCTTCAGATTTCCGGACAGCGAATAACCGAAGTTGGGACATTGGATATTTCCAAAGAAAACTTGTCAGACTATGCTGGGGTCGTAACTATGCTATATGAATGAATGGATAAGAAAACCTGTTTATATAACGGGGCAGGTTCGTGCAAAAAGAAATAGGGAAGATACTAATTAATGGAGTTGAATCAATTAGACTTCCTCTTTAGGGTATAAGGGGATAGAATATAAATAAAAAGGTGATTACAATTAAAAAAGTAAAAAGTATCCTATTTTTTCTTCTTGGGTCCATATCTCTTTTGATTGGTATTGCGGGGACAGTGTTACCAGTTCTTCCGGGCGGTCCGTTTTACTTATTTGCTGCTTTTTGCTTTGCTAAAAGTTCCAAGTCGATTGAGAACTGGTTCAAACGCACCTCGTTATATGAAAAATATGTTGAAGCATTCCTGCAAAAAAAAGGCATGACTCGAAAAGAGAAAATCAGAATAAATTTAATAGCCGATTTCTTCATCGTAATTTCTGTATTTTATGTGGACATCCTATTAGTGAAAATCTTGTTGATAGCGCTCGCCCTCTATAAACATTATTATTTCATTAAAAAAATTAAGACAATCGAACCGAACAATACAAAACAAAGCGCTTTTTGAACCTTCAAATAACGGGTCCTTACTCTTCAACAAGGGAGCTGCTTCGGCAGCTCCTTTTTCCTATGGAACTAACGGGGCAGGGGAGTAAGAAAATCAATGTACTTTGGATAAGAAGGCCCCTTGATCAGCTCTTGCCGCATAACCATCAAGTTAAAAATCCATAACTCCCCCGAACTTTGCAAAAAAAACCTTTTTTGTTTGGGGGTATGGGCCCGCATGAAGCGGATCATGCCTATCTTAAATGAGTGAATGAATTCCTTTGTTGTGTGTGTTGTGAATTTTCAAAAAATAGTATTGCAAAATGTAAACGGTTCAAATAAAATCAATTTAAGGTAATTACGTTTTTTTAACCTTAAAATAAACAATTGGAATTAATCCTTCCGGGTTTAGCTAATATGTCCTGGTTGTTTTTGGGGATTTGTCCCAGGCGTTAGGTGAAATTAGCTTCTCGAAGTATTACCTTGAAAAAATTTGAAAGGAGTCAATGATTAGTAAAGTACTAAGCTATCCATGTTTGCAAATAATAATATACCCCATTAAGAGAGAGGGAATTTCATGAATCAAGAACGATATTTGAAAAAGAAAATGGGCTTTTGGTCACTCACTGCATTATCTCTTGGAGGAATTATTGGATCAAGTTGGCTTTTTGGACCATGGAATACGGCAAAAATGGCTGGTCCAGCTGCTATTATGTCTTGGATTATCGCTGCATTCGTCATTACTCTAATCGCTCTTGTTTATGCTGAATTAGCAAGGGTAAGACCAGAAACGGGTGGGTTGGGCCGCTATCCCCTTTATTCCCATGGGAAATTGCTTGCTACAGTGACTAGTTATTCGATTTGGCTTGGATACTGTGCCACTGCACCCGTTGAATCATCGGGAGTTATTCAATACGCTAATGAGTTCTGGCCAGGCCTGTATGATATATCCAAGGAGCAACTGACGACAACTGGAATTCTGGCATCGACTGTCTTAATGGTGTTCTTTGTAGTGGTGAACTATTTTGGAGTGAAATTATTTGCTGTCACGAACACCATAATTACCACGATTAAATTTTTGGTGCCTGTCCTGACCATCGTTGCTTTTTTTATGACAGGTTTTCATGAAGAGAATTATACAAGTCATGGGTTTGCCCCTAATGGATATGGCGCAGGATTAAGCGCAATCTTAACCAGTGGTATATTCTTTGCCTATACAGGATTCGGGAATGTGGTAATGATGAGCGGCGAGGTGGTAAATCCAAGACGGAATATTCCGCTTGCCCTTATCACATCGCTGTCAGTCTCAGCCGTTTTATATGTTTTGCTTCAAATCGTTTTTATAGGGGCCGTACCGCCCGAAATGCTGGCTAATGGTTGGAGTGGAATTAAATTTGACTCTCCATTTGCGAATTTAGCACTTATGGCGAATATGGTTTGGCTGTCCTGGACCATTACAGCGGACGCCATGATTTCCCCGACTGGGTCGGCGCTTGCTTATACAGCTGGAACTTCAAGACATGTTTTTGGAATGGCGAAGAGTGGATTCATTCCTTCTTATTTCGGAACTATTAATAAAAGATTTGGAGTGCCGACACGTGCACTCACGCTCAACTTCCTCATTGGGCTGCTTTTCTTGTTCCCTTTAAAGAGTTGGACTGCAATTGTAGCCATCGTTGGAGCGATCGGGATCTTTAAATACGCCTCAGCATGTGTCACGGTAATGGTGTTTCGTAAGGTTGGTTTGACAAAAGACAACGGTATCCCAGGCATGAATTTTATTGCTCCTTTAGCCTTTGTATTTGCGACTCTCCTTATTTATTGGACAAATTGGAGCAGGGTTCAACTTGCCATTTGGGGATTGGCAATTGGAATTGTTGGATATTTGATTACTCATTTTATCAATAAACATAAATCGATGGAAATCATTGGCGGGATCTATCTTGTCATTTATATTCTGATGCTCGTTGGGATTTCGTCAATCGGGAATTTTGGTGGCAAGGGTATTATTCCAGAGCCATTTATGTCCTACATCGTGGCCATAATTGGATTCATTTTTTACTATTTTGCTGTTTATAACGGAGTCTGGTACATGAGGAAAAAGGGGAATGTACAAGAATTGCTGGATATGGATAACGATTAAATGCAACTCATTTTACAAAAGGAGAAATGGTTATGAAGCTTTGGGGCGGACGTTTTAGAAAAGAAGAAAATAAATTAATGGAGGACTTCAATAGTTCACTTCATGTTGATATGAGGCTTTATTCTGAAGATATTAAAGGGAGTATTGCACATGTAAATATGCTTGTGAAATGTGAATTGCTTACGAAGGAAGAAGGAGAAAGGATTATAAAGTCCCTTCTTTCTATATTGGAAGATATCGAGAGCGGGACATTAGTGATCGAAGGGGATTATGAAGATATCCATAGTTTTGTTGAAGCGACATTAACGGAACGGATAGGGGAAACGGCAAAAAAACTCCATACAGCAAGAAGTCGAAATGATCAAGTTGCTTTAGATATCCGGCTTTACGCTAAAAATAAGGCTTTGGAAGTGATCGAGTATATTGAAGAACTTCAAAATAACTTGGAAGAAAAGGCAAAAGCAAATAATGTGATTATGCCCGGATACACCCATTTGCAACGAGCGCAAGTAGTCACTCTTAAGCACCATTTAATGGCCTACTTTAATATGCTGGATAGGGACCGGAAAAGAGTGCTTAATGCAATTGAAATTTTGAACGAAAGTCCACTGGGCTGTGGAGCATTGGCAGGGACGACTCATGTCATAGACCGGGAAATGACAGCGGAGGAGTTGGGATTTTCAAAACCAGTAAACAATTTCCTTGATGGTGTTAGTGATAGAGATTACCTTTTGGAGTTAATGTCCAGTTTTTCGATCATCATGATGCATTTAAGCAGATTAAGTGAAGAACTGATTTTATGGAGCAGTCAAGAGTTTAAATTTATTACTATTGATGATGCATATTCTACAGGGAGCAGTATTATGCCTCAAAAGAAAAATCCTGATGCAGCAGAGCTAATAAGAGGAAAAACAGGAAGAGTATATGGTTCTCTTACTTCACTTTTAACAACGATGAAAGGGCTGCCATTGGCTTATAATAAAGATATGCAGGAAGATAAAGAACCATTTTTTGATGCATTGGATACGGTTTTGTCATGTCTGGAAATCATGTCCAAAATGATTTCTACCATGAAGGTGAATGCTGAAAATATGAAAAAAGCTGTAAAATATGGTTTTCTCAATGCAACAGAGGTGGCTGATTACTTAGTAAGCAAAGGGGTTGCGTTCAGGGATGCCCACAGTATCGTTGGTTCAATCGTCATTTATTGTGAAGATCATAATAAAGCAATAGAAGAGTTGACCCTGGATGAATTGAATAGCTTAAATCCAATTATTGAAGGGGACTTATATGACTTTATTGATTATCAAAATATATTAAATAAAGGCATTAAGGTGAACTTACTAAAATAAATTCGTTTTTTCCAATTGAAGAGCTATAGCATAGAGATAAGTGCAATCTATGCTAATGGCTCTTTATATTTTTTAAAAAATCAAAAGGTACAATGCCCTGTGATAAATGTTTTTCCAATAGAAGAAGGATTAAACTTTAATTTCTTTCATTTTAAAGATAAGATTAAAGAAATTAAGTTTTTGAACTAAGGAGAAAAATATGTATAAAATTGGGGTAATTGGTCCTAATTCATCCGTTGAGCGCATTATTAATTTAAGTAAAGAATATGAGTCGATCATGGAATTTAAAGCCTACCCATATCAAGATTTCAGAGAAACTGAAAAAATCGTTTTGGAATTCAATAAAAATGTGGATGTCTGGTTTTTTTCTGGTCAAATTTCATATATGGTCGCAAAAAACACTGTGGGAATAGGGGAAAATCTATTATATATTCATCATACAGAATCAGGCATCTATAAAAGTCTTTTGCATATGGGCTATTTTCAAAAGGAATTTTTAAGTAAAGTAAGTATCGATGAAATAACGACAACCCATTTAGAACAGGCGTTAAAACAAATTGATATTACTCCAAAAGAAATGTACATAAAAAACTTCAATATTAATTCAAGCACGGAAGAATTAATCGCATTCCATCTTGATTTATGGAAAGCCGGAAAAACGGAAGGTGCAATAACTTGTTTCGAGGCTGTATATCTAAATTTGAAAGAAGCAGGAGTGCCAACCTATCGAATATCTACAACTGATATGGAAATTCGCCAATCATTAAGAATTCTTGCAGAAAAATCGAGAACGTTTTACTTCAGGGACACCCAAATTGGTGTTCAAATTATTGAAATTGAACATTTTGAGAAAATATTCGAGAAAGCTAAAAGCTCGTACCATCTACAATTTTTAGAGATAAAATTAAAAGAAACCCTTCTTAGATTTTGCGAACAATTGGAGGGGTCATTAGTCGAGAAGGGAAACGGCCGTTACTTTATCTTTAGTACACGTGGGACAATTGAATCCAAAATCAAAGATTTAAAAGATACGGTCTTCCTTTTGTCAAATGAATCCAATGCTACTGTAACCGTAGGGATTGGATATGGCCAAACACTTCACTCAGCGGAAATAAATGCCCAGCGTGCCATCCAGCTTTCAAAAGAAAAGTCAGAAAAGGGCATCGTCATTGTGCAAGAGGATGGAACAATGATCGAGTCTGCGGGGGAAGAGGAAGAATTACGCTTTTCTTACCGGATAGATGACAAGGGTTTTATGGAAAAGCTAAAAAAAGCCAAAATAAGCGTGAAAAATTATAATAAATTATATGCTTTAGTTAACAGATTGAAACTGAACGATTTTACAATCAAAGATTTAACAACGCATCTCTATTGGGATGAAAGTAATGCCCGGCGTATTGTAGTAAGTTTATGTGATGTTGATTTAGCAGAAATCATTGGTGAGGAATCTTATTCTTCTCGAGGAAGACCAAGTAAAATCTATCGCTTAAAATAGCCTCCATTTTTCCTGGTGTTTTTAGACTTTCAACGGCAGCATTAAACTAGATCTTAAAATGAATGTTACCGTTATATTGCCTAAGGACTTCTATAAAGAAAATGAAATCCGAGATAGCTCGACATTTAAAGGCATCCAGTAAGGGTGCCTGATTTTTTTTATGTGAACCTGACGACCGTATAGGCTTTTTTATAATGCCTGTCCAGGTATAAATACATGTAAGGAAAGATAAAATTAAAGGATGTGTCTTAGCTTATACAATCCATATTGAATTCGAATAGACCCAATTAGGTTTGTTATTTCCGCTCATTTGCCCAATCTTAAATAATCCGCCCGCATACAATGAAACCAGATTGCGAGGTTCAAATGGTTTTATTATAAGGAGTGAATATGTTGGGGAAGGACTCGAAAAGGGATTTATGCAGTGAATTTGCAAGGATTCTTGACGGTGATGCAAGTTTTATGAATGGAGTATGTTTAGTTCAAAGATTTAGAGACATACCATTTAAAATACTTGGAAGGAGAACGAATTCACCGTTAGTAAACCCTCAATTTTTCAGCTTTGAGAATATAGATAGTAAAGGAAATGCACTGAATCTAGGTGAAACAGTTCTACTTCAAGCAGAGGTAAATCCATTGTTAACAGAATTAAGGGAAAGGGATATTATTGTAACGGCAGTTCATAATCATTGGCTGTTTGAAAATCCTAGAGCCATGTATATGCATTTTGAATCAATCGAACCACCATTGGAATTTGCCCGGAAAGTTCGGGAAGCATTCAAAGTCTTAAAAGCTTAAATTGAAAAATTTTAATCAGGAGCTAAAAGAATCTCTTATGCAATTAAATGGTGCGTTCGTATTATAAGGTTAGCCAGTTTTCACTGGGCTGGCCTTTTTTAATAAAATCTATTATTTCAGTAACCTAGGGTACGGGTGTGTGGGAAGTGGATCTCGTATAACGAACGAAGCTATGACACTTCATGGAGGTCTAGAGGGACTGCACAGAGGATGAAAAACAGTGGATCATCCAGTTGTTGGTCTGGATGTGGAAAAAGGGGAGAGTCAAGTTCAGACATTTTTACCAGAGACACTTCTTGGGTTTGGAAGACCGTATAGTGTCCCTGGCAAATGAAATGGAAGAATTTAAGAACATCCAATCGATTCCCGGTATAGGAGAAAAAATAGCACCCGCGATTATCTCTTTCTGGAATCATTCTTTCTTCTTATCTATCTTCTAAAAAACATCGACTTGAAGAACGGTATCTGACACGGCGGTTCCGGAACTTGTCGTTACTTTTAATGAGAGATTATCTCCTGCTTGAAAAGAAACGGAAACATTATTATTAATATTGGAGGTTTGTGAACCTGACAATGAAACGGTAAGGGGTGTATCAACCCCGTTTTTACGAATTGTCCAAGTATCTGTATTAGAAGTTCCCGGTCCAATAACAGCTCGTACATCCAGCGCTTTCAAAAGGCATTTTTGACTTAATCGAATGAAAATTTCCGTATTTGCAACAGAAGCTGATCCTGGCCGATAAAAACGGACTGTTCCTTTTGGCAAGCTGCCTGGATCGCCCCAAATAATGGTGGAAGGCTGTAAAACGGTAGAAAACCCCAAATTATTGGCATGCGAATTGGACAAATTTGTAGTGCCGATACTCAAAATCCCTGCTGTTTGGGAGACATCCGCTGTAACTCCTTGGACAGTCGATGCACGTATAAAAAGCTGTGCTCCTGCCTGATTTACTTCAGCGCCTATATAGGAACCAGCTCCACCTGCATTTGTTAGTAAAAGATTACTATCACGGCAATTGAATCTATGTGTATTTGTATTTACCAACAATGCCCGTTTTATACCAAGGCCAGCTGAATTTACTGTTATTTCCGAAGATCTGACAGCATCGACGTTGTCAGAAGTATTTCCTGTACCAAATGAATGAATCCCATAAACATTGGAGGTACCTGTAGTCGGGGCAGTAGAATTATCCACTTTTATGGATGTTGTTCGTATTTTAGCTGTTTGTGAAGTCGTTCCAGGGAAAGCGACTCCAATTAAATTAACATGATTGGATGAAGTTAGCTGCAAAGAGATATCTTCTACTCTTGTATTCTCACCCATGGTTAACAAAGTTGTGTTTACTCCTACATTTTGTTGGCGGATTGTTACAGTCAAGGAACTGATCCCTCTTAATGAATTCCCTGCAGGCATGATGATCTTTTCATCATAAATACCTGGAAGTACAAAGATTGTTATTCCGGTTGCGCCCGTTGCATTAATTGCTGCGATGGCCCCATTAATTGTTTTGAAAGGACTTCCGCCAATAGCTGCTTCTGAGTCATTCCCTGTTTTCATTACCAAAGCTGTATTAGCTCTGGATATTATCACTTCTAATATTCCCATTTGCACCTACCCATTCTCTTAATTTATGTTTTTAAAGTAGTCTCGTTCTATAATATGTTGTGTAATAAATCTATGCATGGGTAGACATATCATTATGTGCTCCTGACTATAGTTTAAGGCTGAAGGGCTTTCTTGCAGACTTCTAAATACATAACGCTCCGATAAAATTAATGATCTTGGGAAATTATTTATACCGTATAAATTGTTTTGCTATCCGTGACCTTGTAAAACCAATATCCAATCGTTTTTCATAAAGTGGTTTCACATTTGTATTGAGGCTAAATCGAATCAATTTGAATGATTTGCCGTTCCCTAATCCGAAATATGAAATAAGATAAATAATAGGGGATGGACAACCTCTTAAGGACTGTCTGGAAAGACCCCGTACATTTGATAGAGAAAGGAGTGAAATAAATGCCAATAATTAAACCTTTTATGGCATCCAGAAAGTATACTGCCACAATAGGAGACGGTACAGGTACAGGTGCAACGTTTGCCATTCCAGCAACAACCTTTACGGATGACACTGGTGCAGCTGTAACTGCATTTCCAGCTTCATTTGCTTATTATGTTTTATATATAAATGCTCAGATCCAAACAGCTGATACCTCAACCCTCACTACTACTACTATAACTATTCCGGATGGCGATACACTTGATGATGCAACCCCAATCGTTATTGAAGTTGTAGTCAACTAATACTCATGATTTGCTAATGAAAAAATGCCGGTAATCCATATAGGATTGTCCGGCATTTTGTTTGTTGGATGCGTAAAAACTTTCCGCTTTTTCTTTATCCATAAATTATTACAAATTGAAGAATGATAGGGGCGCCGGATAGGGGTAACTCGTTAGAGAATGTAAGTTTTCCTTGTTGCACGGTGTAATTTATATTTGGCTGTAAAATTCCATTTATAAATAAGTTTATATAGGATACGCTGTTTGGATCGAGAATCCCGGAGCTTCCGTATGTTAATACTCCATCTTGATCGGTATAAATCCTTTTTATACCGTCAGAAATTGCAGTATATTGAAAAGTTTTTACCTTTAATATGTTGGCTGGATCTGGGTTTTCCCTCACTGGATAAATATTTGGACAACCTCTTGGCGGACTTGGTGATAAACAAATATTATTATTCAATCTTGTTTTCTTTTGTTGCTGGTACATGCTGTGATAACCGATTAATCTCTTGGTCATGACTTGCTATTCAGTCCTCCTTTTTGGATAAGATGCTTCGCAAACCTCTGTATTTGTTCATATCTCCCTTACCCTTATATATTCATTTCTTTTGGTTCAGGTATGGGTTCTACAGCCTTTATAATTTTCATATCGTACACATTTATTTTCTCTTTCCGGCCTTCTGCTCTTTTATCTTCAAGCTACCATTCTTTTTACTTTCTATCTCTTTCCCATTCGGTTTTATACATAACACTTTCTAGCTGCTGTCTGCGACCGCTTATAAGCCGTGTAACTACAATAAGACCAAAACCTAGATGGAATGAATAACTTGAAAAATATGGGGTAGTACTTAACCTAAAGGAAAACGGTCACAATAAAAGAATCCATTTTGATCAACCTCAAAATGGATTTTTTTATTTACGACAATATGGGGGTTAAAGAGGACATTTTGATTAATCTTTATTTTAAAGCTGCAGCAGTTAAAACATTTCATTAATTTCCCATGATTCGACCATTTGATGCGCCATCCTTGGATCATATCCTTTACCCATCAGATAGGCAATAGCTGCAATTTCCATCATTGCATGCGGGATAGAAGTTTTTTGAGCTTCGTTTAAACCATATTGTACCCAAGGGCCAACCTGTGATAATGTTTCTTGTTTGAGATGGTGTGGGTTAGTGTAAGGCGGATACATAAGATTACATCCTTTCAAAAATAGTTAAATATCACAATCCTATTTTATGCACCTTAACTCATCCCGTGTTCGATAATCTTTAATTTTATAGCTAAAAGTTGTGAAGCAAAGGATTCCATTTTTCAACAATAGAGGAGTGCAGTTTAAACGGCTAATTTACAATTATTTCTAATTGGTTGTAAATTGCTTGAGAAGAAATCACCCTAAAAAACTAAATCAGGTTCAAGCAAAAAGTGAATTTTTGAAATGGGTTAAACTAGTGTTATCGATTGATTCTTCATAGATTGATAAAAATGTTGACAAAGTCCACTAATCGCAATAAAGTATTAGTGGATAAAGTCCACTAAAAAAGGGAGTCAAGAATGAGTATTAGTAAAAATACCATGGCTGATATACGGCAATTCAATAGATTTTATACGAATATACTTGGTGTATTGGATAAGCATATTTTGGATTCCGGATATTCTTTCACTGAGGCACGCGTAATTTTGGAAATCGGTTTGATGGAGCAGTGTATAGCGAACAATTTGGTTGATAAGCTGGAAATTGATCGCAGCTATATGAGCAGAATAATTAACAAGCTGAGTAAAGATGGACTGGTTATGAAGGAAAACTCGACCTTGGATAACAGAACTAGTCTGATTCGGTTGACTCCTGAGGGGTTGACCCTTTTTAACCAGCTTAATGAAAGATCTGACGAACAAATAGTGAGGTTATTCCAAGGGTTATCACAAAATGAAATAAAAGAAATCCATGCTTCTATGATGTTCATTCAGAAGAAACTGGATAGTTTGGGGAGAATATAGGATGATACGTTTTGAAAATGACTATACAGAAGGTGCCCATGAGCGAATTCTGAAACGATTACTAGAAACCAATGAAGAACAAACGCCCGGATATGGGGCGGATGAGCACTGTGAAAAAGCGAGAGCCTACATTCGGAAAGAGTGTGATGCGGCGAATGCGGATATACACTTTTTAGTAGGGGGAACACAAACGAATACAACGATCATCGCTTCAATTTTACGGCCGCACCAAGGTGCAGTTGCTGCTATTACCGGTCATATCGCAGTGCATGAAACAGGAGCGATTGAAGCCACTGGCCATAAAATACTTACCTTGCCGAGTGATGATGGAAAAATTCAAGCAGAACAAGTGAAAGAATTGTATGATGCTCACTGGAATGATGTTACTCATGAGCATATGGTACAGCCAGGCTTGGTTTACATTTCTAACCCTACGGAAAATGGGACGACTTATAGTAAAGCCGAATTGGAAGCATTAAGTAAAGTTTGCCGGGAATGTGGTTTGCCATTGGTATTGGATGGCGCCAGATTAGGGTATGGTTTGGCTTCACGAGACAGCGATTTAACCATGGCGGATATTGCAAGGCTATGTGATGTGTTCTATATAGGGGGAACGAAAGTTGGTGCAATGTTTGGTGAAGCGGCAGTCATCATGAATGATGCCCTGAAAAAGGATTTCCGGTATTTTATCAAGCAAAAGGGAGGATTACTGGCTAAAGGGAGACTATTGGGAATCCAGTTTGAAACCTTATTTGAAGATGGCTTATACTATGAAATTTCCAATCATGCCGTCGAAATGTCCATGATGATACGAGAAGCATTTGTTGAAAATGGGTTTTCATTACGATATGATTCCACATCAAATCAGCAGTTTCCCATTTTGCCTGAAGATGTAATTTTGGAATTAGGCAAAAAGTATTCATTCTCCTTCTGGGAAAAGGTCGATGCTACACACAGTGCTGTGAGATTCTGCACTAGTTGGGCTACGAAAAAAGAACATGTTGAAATGCTGGTAGAGGATATCAAGGTAACAAAAGGAGAAAAAAATGGCCACGATAGAGTTATATTTAGAGGATAGTTATCTAAAAGAATGTTCGGCAAATATTGTTTCGATACAAGACCGGTTTGTCGTATTTGATCAAACCATTTTTTATCCTGGTGGCGGTGGGCAGCCTTGTGACCGAGGGGCTATTAAACAAGGTGATGAAACCTATAATATAGTAACTGTAAAAAAATGGATGGTGAAATCATTCATGAACTAGAACGCCCATTACAGGATATCAATCAAAAGGTAGACATGCAGATTGACTGGTCTTGGCGGTTTCGAAATATGCAGTATCACACATTATTGCATGTCATCGCAGGTTATGTATACCAACATTACAATGCTTTAGCCACAAGCAGTCAAATTGAGAAAGATCATGCGAGATTAGAGCTGTCTTTCGCTCCTGAAGTAATGGAAGAAATCCCCCATTTGCTTCCTTGGAACGATCGATAAAAAAGGTCCTGGCCCAGCCCCATAATGTTTACACGAAAACAATTAGCAGGACGGAGGCAGAGCAAAAGGAAGGATTCATTAAAACGGTCATTATTTTACTTCCAGCTTCTCTTAACGAAATTCGGATCGTTCAAATAAAAGATATTGATGAGCAAGCATGTGGCGGAACCCACGTCAACAACACAAATGAAATGAAAGACTTTTCCATCATGAAAATTCAGCAAAAAGGCCCGACGAAAAAAAGGATTAAAATTCAACTATTGGATTAAGCTATGCTATCCAATCCTTCTTCATTATATGGCGGGCTATTGTGTAGGGTCAGGGGGATGTTCGTGAATAGAAAGAGGAAAAAGTCTTTGATACTATGTTTTATAGTTTTTTCATTTTCTGCAATTGTTATCATCTCAAACTTTCATTCACTTGAAAGCACCAAAAGTGCATGTATTGAAAACAATAAAACACCTAACGTTGAAAAGGGCTTCTTGGCAATTAACTGGTCCGTATCATGTGAATAATACTGCATCAATAAGGGAGTTGCATCGGCAGCTCTTTTTTTATGGAGCTAAAGCCAGATTGTTGAGGAACTTTTTAATGAAATGAGGGATGTATATTTTAAAGGATTGTGAGCCGAATAATAAAAAACAACCAGTCGCATAACGGGTTGTCTTTTGGCCTTGGATTCAAGTATCGTTTTAATTGACAGTAAACATCCATGAAATACCAAACTTATCCTTCAACGAACCGTGAAGTTTCGCAAAAAATGTTTCATGAAGATCCATATGTATAGATCCATCTTCTTTTAATAAGTCCCATGCCTTTCTGGCTTTTTCCTCAGAGTTAAGCTCCACGCTTACAACCACTTTGTCACTATCATTCAATTCGCGTTTTGAATCAGAACCCAAAATAAATCCATCTTCTGTTATTCTTAATTGTGAGTACAGAACAAGGTCTTTATCACTCTCTTCAACAGGAAAGTCTGGACTTGAAGGGAGCTCACTATATTTCTGCATCGCAATAAGTTCCCCGCCAAATGCCTCAATATAAAGTTTGAAAGCCTCTTCACATTCTCTATTAAACATTAAATACGGTTTAATCATTTTCATTCTCCTTTGAATTAAGATTGGATTCCTTTGTGATAACTGATTGTCCTCTTATCAGTATATCCGAACGTAAGTTCTATTTTCAAGTGAAAGCTTCTAAAGCGTAAACCTGTATCATTATGTACAAAAATAACATTGTTTTATTCTCCTCGTGCAACATGGTGAAAGGGTTTCTGTAATTGTACTATGAAGCGACCAGCAATGATTTTCCGCAATCGTGCGAATGATTAGCGCTCATTTTTTAGTCTTTTCTTCATTGTTCTTTTTAATTTAATGGGGGGTAACGAAAAAAGCCCGATTTCTTAATATAGAAATCGGGCTTTTTAATATAGGAATTCATGATCATTTTTGTAGTTCTGTGATATTTTTCTTCCTTTAATCATTGATAAAAAAGAAAAACTGTGGTAATTTTATATAGTTATACACTATTTAAGGATTTTTGTATGAATTATCCCTATTTTAATTATACTTCATAAAATCCTTTTCAGTCAACCCCTATTTTTATTTTTTTAAGGAGTGTTTGATGTACAGCACAGGAGCTAGAACGAGCGGACCCTGCAATTGGTCGATCAGATTAACATTTTTTCTTGGTATGGAGCGATAAATGGGAGGGAAAGAAATGAAACCATATGTACTGGAGTTTCGGGAAATCGATAAAACGCAGCTTTTGCTTGCAGGAGGAAAAGGGGCGAATTTAGGGGAATTATCGAAAATTCAAGGAATACAAGTGCCAGAAGGATTTTGTGTTACAACGGAAGGTTATCAAAAAGCCCTCGAACAAAACGGAGGCTTCTACGAATTGGTGGATCAACTAACACGGCTGAAAGTAGAGGATCGAGATCAAATTTCCGAAATCAGCAGGAAGATTCGGAAAATCATCATGGAAGCAGATATTCCTTCCGATGTAGTGAAGGCTGTTGCTCACTGCCTCTCCAAGTTTGGTGATGAACATGCTTATGCAGTGCGTTCTAGTGCGACTGCTGAGGATTTGCCACATGCCTCTTTTGCGGGTCAGCAAGACACCTATTTAAATATCATCGGCAAAGAAGCAATCATGCAGCATATCAGCAAATGCTGGGCTTCCCTGTTTACGGATCGTGCGGTAATCTACCGTATGCAACATGGATTTGACCACAGTCACGTTTATTTATCCGTTATCGTCCAAAGGATGGTTTTCCCGCAGGCTTCAGGGATTTTATTTACCGCTGATCCGATTACTTCTAACCGAAAGCTGCTATCGATCGATGCCAGTTTTGGACTTGGAGAAGCACTGGTCTCTGGCTTGGTATCTGCGGATTGTTATAAAGTTCAGGAAGATGAAATCATCGATAAGATGATAGCGACCAAAAAATTGGCTATCCATGGACTAAAAGAAGGCGGAACGGAGACCCGGCAGATCGATCCCGAGCAGCAAAAGACTCAAACGCTTACTGAACAACAAATTTTACAACTGGCACGCACAGGGAGGCAGATCGAAGCTTATTTTGGCTGTCCGCAAGATATCGAATGGTGTTTGGCTGATGATACATTTTATATTGTCCAGAGTCGGCCGATCACTACTTTATACCCGATTCCTGAAGCGAATGATCAAGAAAATCACGTTTACGTATCTGTCGGCCATCAACAAATGATGACCGATGCCATGAAACCGCTGGGATTGTCTTTTTTCCTGTTAACGACTAATGCACCCATGCGTAAAGCTGGGGGAAGGTTGTTTGTTGATGTCACACATATGCTGGCTTCACCTGACAGCGGGAAAATGCTATTAGATGGCATGGGACAACACGATCCGCTCATGAAAGACGCACTCATGACCATTATAGAGCGAGGAGATTTCATAAAATTTTTACCAAATGATAAGAAAGAACAGAGTTCCGGTAAAAGCAATAAAAATGTGTCGTCTGCGGGTTCTAGGGCACAAATCGAAAATGACCCGACCATCGTTTCTGATTTGATCAAGGGCAGTCAAACATCGATAGAAGAGTTAAAACAAAACATCCAAACGAAATCAGGATCGGAATTATTTGATTTCATTCTGGAAGATATCCAGATATTGAAGAAGATTTTATTTGACCCACAAAGTTCAGCCGTGTTCATGGCTGCTATGGATGCTTCATCATGGATCAATGAAAATATGAACGAATGGTTAGATGAAAAAAACGCTGCAGATACGCTTTCACAGTCTGTACCAAACAATATTACTTCGGAAATGGGTCTGGCGCTATTGGAGCTCGCAGATGTGATTAGGCCTTATCCTGAAGTCATTGATTATTTACAACATGTAAAAGATGATACCTTTTTGGATGAACTGGTTAAGTATGATGGTGGACAGGAAACCCAAGACGCTATCTATGATTATCTCCGCAAATACGGAATGCGATGTACCGGGGAAATCGATATTACTAAAACTCGTTGGAGCGAAAAACCAACCACACTCATCCCTATGATTCTCAGTAATATCAAAAACTTTGAACCTAATGCCAGCAATCGGAAATTTGAGCAAGGGCGACAGGAAGCTTTGGAAAAAGAACAAGAGTTATTAGATCGATTGAAGCAATTACCGGATGGTGAACAAAAAGCCAAAGAAACAAAACGAATGATCAGCCTAATCCGGAATTTCATCGGTTATCGGGAATATCCAAAATACGGCATGGTTAATCGCTACTTCGTTTATAAGCAGGCTTTGATGAAAGAAGCCGAACAGCTCGTACAAACGAAAGTCATTCATGAAAAAGAAGATATATACTACCTCACTTTTGAAGAACTTCACGAAGTCATACGCACCGATAAATTGGATTACCAGATCATCAGCAAACGAAAAGAAGAGTACAAATTATATGAAAAACTAACTCCGCCACGTGTTATCACGTCTGATGGTGAAATCATTGCAGGGGAGTATAAACGAGAAAATCTCCCAGCCGAAGCTATTGCAGGTCTACCCGTTTCTTCCGGAGTTATCGAGGGACGTGCGCGTGTCATCTTAAATATGGAAGATGCTGATCTAGAAGAGGGAGATATATTGGTCACCCCCTTTACCGACCCTAGCTGGACACCATTGTTTGTATCCATAAAAGGTTTAGTTACCGAGGTTGGCGGACTGATGACCCATGGAGCAGTTATCGCACGTGAATATGGCTTACCGGCGGTTGTCGGGGTTGAAAATGCCACCAAGATCATAAGAGACGGGCAACGGATCCGCGTGCATGGAACAGAAGGGTATATCGAAATGATATAATTCATTACATTTAAATAAGAAGACCATTCGCTTTCACGTAGTACCCAAAGCCCCATATCCCGCTTGCAACAACGGGATATGGGGCTTTTTTATAGTGGGATTTTAATAACGTCGTAAATGAGCGGTTATCCATTCAAGTGATGCTATTTCATTCGGTTGGCGGGGAATCATTCCGAGAAAAATTGTTTCCATGTACTCACGACAGCCTCTGGTATTGGGCCCTATTAACTCGTTATAATACCCTATTTCCTTAGTATTCCAACTGTAGTATCTTTGTTTCACAGAATACATAAATAGGAACAGTCCACATAAACAACCCCTTCATAGGAGGCAATACAAATGGGTGAAGAATCAATACTAATCGTGGAAGACGAAGAAAAAATCTTGAGACTGCTTGAATTGGAGCTTGAAATCGAAGGCTACCAAATCGGAAAGGCAATGGACGGAAATGAAGCCCTTGAAGCGTATCGATCAGGAAAATGGGATTTAATCTTATTGGATGTGATGCTTCCGGGCATAAGCGGGATCGAGCTGCTTCGGAAAATTCGCATGAAAAACAATTCCACACCAGTCATCCTGTTAACTGCAAAAGGCTCGGTTGAAGATAAAGTTTCCGGTCTTGATCTCGGCGCGAATGACTACATCACTAAACCTTTCCAAATTGAGGAATTGCTTGCCCGAATTCGTGCAGTGTTAAGAATGCGGACCGCTGTAACTTCACTGGAAGATGAAGACGATGGATGGCTCAATACCGCTGATTTAATGGTGAATGTCAAAACACGCGAAGTCATTAGAGGTGAAAGTCAAATTGACCTAACGCCCAAAGAGTATGATTTACTTCTTTATTTACTGAAGAATAAGCGTCAAGTGCTGAACCGGGATCAAATTCTGGAAGCGGTTTGGGGGTATGATTTCTATGGAGAAACAAACGTGGTGGATGTATATATCCGGTATGTACGCAAAAAACTCGAATATGGCTTTGATACGCCGCTTATCCATACTGTAAGAGGCGTTGGCTACGTCATGAAGGATGCAAAATGAGAATTCGGAAGAAAATAAATTTATATACAGCGGTGTTATTCATTTTCCTCCTCCTATTAATGAATGTTTCGATTTATTTTGTATTCAGTCATCTGATGATGGTGAATGAACTCAATCGTGCGAAGGCGGAGACAAAGAAAATTGCCTTTGATGTTAGTAAAAATGTTAATGATATTACACCAAATGATTTACTTCGGGCCTATCTGCCTATAGATGGCATGATCGGTATTGTAAACGGAGGACAACGAAAAGGAACGGTCGTTACATCTGATTCTGAAAAACAATTAAGCAATCGAGATAGCAGCTTTTATCAGGGTGAGGAGAGCGCGATCATCACTTATCATCAGAAAAAGTATGTATTCGTTTCAAACCCGATCGTTTGGGGGGATGGAAGTGTAGTCAATCTGCAAATCACCAAAAGCATGACGGCAACCGAAGAAATGCTCGCCGTCCTGCGCATCGTATTAATCGCTGTAACGGTCATTGCCATGATACCCGTTCTGATTTCAAGCACCATTCTTAGTAACTTCATCGCCCGACCGATTCGATCGATGATTGATACGATGAAGGAGATTCAAACAAGCGGCCAATTTAAGCGGCTGGGCCTAGAGGAAAAATCAAAAGATGAACTTGTGGAAATGGGGAAAACCTTTAATCACATGATCGATTTGCTGCAAGCCAACTTCGAAAAACAGGAGCAATTCGTATCGAATGCTTCACATGAATTAAAAACACCGCTCACTGTCATCGAAAGCTATGCAAGTCTTTTGAAGAGAAAAGGGTTGGAGCGCCCTGATTTATTTGCTGAATCCATAGAGGCCATCCATTCTGAAGCCATAAGAATGAGAGAGATGACAGAGGAGATGCTCCTGCTTGCAAAGCATCAGGAAAAATGGAATATAGAGAAAGAAACCATCATTCTGAACGACATCATTGCAGAGTTAGCGAAAGTGTATAAAAATGCGTACAATCGAACAGTGGAAATTTATAGCGGCGATGCAATTAAAGCAATAACGGACATTCAAAAATTAAAACAGCTTTTGTTCATTTTTTTAGACAATGCAAGAAAGTATAGTGACGAGCATATCTCAGTCTACATAGGGCAAACAAGTGATGAAGCATATATCCGCATCGAAGACAGAGGGGATGGAATTCCAAAGGCTGAATTGCCAAAAGTGTTCGATCGCTTTTATCGTGTAGATAAAGCAAGAAGCCGAAAGCAAGGCGGATCAGGATTGGGGCTTTCCATGGCAAAGGAAATTGCTGATGCCATCGATGTCCGGATTGAAATGGATAGTCTCGAAGGCAGGGGAACGAGCGTCACTCTTTTATTTAGTTAAGTCTTTAAATAGTGAATTCTTATATAGTTATCATTTCATCAAGATGAATAAAGTCAGAAGGACGTTGGATGGGGGATACGATGAAGAGTGGAAAAATGCTGATAACAGCTGGATCAACTCTCGTTTTCGTTCTGTTATTATTCGTCGGATTTCAATGGTGGGCTCCATCATTATCCGCGGAAAGCTTGACGAAAGAAGAAGTGAACCAGACTGCACAGGAAAAATACCCTGGAACCATTTTAAAGACAACGAAAAGTGAAGGTGAAGAATATCGGATTGAAATGCAGCTTGAAACCGGGGTGTATCAAATCAGGATGGATGCGAAAAACGGTGAAGTTCGTTCTTTAAAAAAAGAATCCATTGTTCATGCAGCTGAAGAGACGGAAAACATCCCGCAAAAGCAACTGACCCAAAAAGAAATAATGGCACGTATTTCCTCACAAGGTGATCTGGAACAAATTGATTTTGTGCAGGAGAAGGACAATCCCTTTTATAAAGCAGTGGTAAATAAGAATGACGAAAAAATCACATTAATACTCGACCCATATACTGGGGCTATTGTTGACTCGAAAATGGTGGCAGATAGTATCATTTCAGAAAAGGAAGCAATTACGATTGCTGAAAAACATGTAAAAGGGACAGGTGATGATACAGAATTTTATCAGCCCCCAGATCAGGCACCTTATTATTTGATCGAAGTTGAATTAGAGGATGATCGAGACGCAGTCGTCCAAGTTGACGGCTACACAAAAGAAGTAAAAACAATCACATGGGAAGATGATGAAGAGAATGATAATGATGGCCCTGAAAACTAATGGGTGATAAGGGTATATGAATCTAGTAAATGGAATAAATCATAAAAAAAGGGTGATGCCTAATAATGGGCATCACCCTTTTTGGCTGCGGTGAGTAAGAAAAATGCAAAAGAAAAGAGAAGAAAATGTAATAATTCTCACTAATTTCTAATCATTCTATCATTTAACTCTAATTAACTATCTCTAACATGGAATAAAGCACCAAATGATAAACAGAGTCAAATAAGTTGGTTGAAGGCGTCTGGATAATTGTACATAGAACATTTCCGGCATATTCCAACGAGAAAGGAGAATAAGTAATGTCAGTTATTTCTAGCATTCTGGATTACAACAAAATGTTTGTCGACCAAAACAAATATAAAGAGTTTCAAACGACAAAGTATCCGGATAAAAAGATCGTCATCATAACGTGCATGGATACCCGTCTATTGGAATTGCTTCCAAAGGCGATGGGTTTAAGGAATGGAGATGCGAAAATCATTAAAAACGCTGGAGCTATTGTTTCCCATCCTTTTGGCAGCATTATGCGCAGTATTCTTGTCGCTATTTATGAGCTGAAAGTGGAGGAAGTATGTGTGATCGGACATCACGGATGCGGTATGGTGGGACTTCAATCCTCCTCACTTCTTGATGCCGCAAAGCAGAAGAAAGTGAGTCAGGAGCATATTGATGTCCTTACAAACTCAGGTATCGATTTATCAAAGTGGCTGTCAGGTTTTCAATGTGTTGAGGAGAGTGTAACGAATAGTGTCCGTTTGATCGAAAGTCATCCGTTATTACCGGATTCCATTGCCGTTCACGGTATGGTCATCGATCCTGAAACGGGAAAATTGGATCGAATCATAGATGGATATAGCAACATTGTCAGCAAGGACGAAATACATATAAAAGAAGGAGCGGTAAAATGAAGGGATCTAGCAGGCTTGAAGGATATAACTTAGGCCATTTTCAGAAAGACCTGGTTGCCGGTGTGGTAGTTGGGATTGTAGCGATTCCTTTAGCGATGGCTTTTGCCATTGCATCTGGGGTAAGACCGGAGTACGGACTGTACACATCCATTATTGCGGGAATCATGGTCTCCCTTTTTGGAGGATCCAAATACCAAATTGCAGGCCCGACTGGAGCCTTTGTCCCGGTCTTGTTAGGTGTGGTCATGCAGTACGGATATGAAAAACTGTTAATCGCCGGTTTCCTGGCAGGCATCATGATCTTTCTTATGGGTGTTTTCAAATTGGGAAGATTCATCAAGTTTATACCCCGTCCAGTTACCATCGGCTTTACCGCTGGAATTGCCGTGATCATCTTCTCTGGGCAGATTGCCAATTTCTTTGGACTCAGTAACTTAAAAAAAGAAGAAGTCTTCCTTTTAAATATGAAAGAAATCATATTGAACTTCCATACAGTGAATGTCTATAGTGTACTGGTTGCTGTCATTAGTTTAACTCTCGTCATACTGACTCCTAAATACGTACCGAAAATCCCTGGAGCATTGCTGGGATTGATTGTATCAACCCTAGCAGCCAGCTTATTCTTTCCAGGTCAGGTAGCGACCATCGGCTCGGCCTATGGCGCCATTCCTAATGCATTGCCCCATTTTCAGTTTCCCCAAATCACTGGCGGCCTAGTGATTGAACTCCTTCCGGCTGCTTTAGTCATTGCCATGCTTGGAGGAATTGAATCACTATTATCAGCCGTAGTGGCAGACGGCATGACCAACAGTAAACATAACAGCAATAAAGAGCTGATGGGGCAAGGCTTGACCAATATGATTACGCCTTTATTTGGCGGCATTCCAGCTACAGGTGCCATCGCGCGTACCGCAACGAATATTAAAAACGGTGCAGTTTCCCCTATATCAGGTGTGGTTCATGGGCTGGTGGTATTGCTCGTGTTGGTCTCGCTGGCCCCTTATGCTTCGGCGATCCCATTGGCCAGCATGGCCCCCATTCTCATGTTTGTCGCATGGAACATGAGCGAAAGAAAGGAATTTTCGCATATCTTAAAAGCAAAAACGATGGACTCGATCGTATTGATCGTTACCTTCATGTTAACCGTATTGATTGACTTGACAACAGGTGTCGGGATCGGATTGCTATTAGCGATTCTATCTTTCGTTAAACTGATGAGCGGTACATTGAAATTATCGAAGGTATTACCAGATCCAGCTGATAAACTAGTGAAACCAGAAATGGTGCAGCAAGGTTCAAGCTGTCCGCAGATTAACATATATACGATAGAAGGACCATTATTCTTTGGTTCGATCGAAAGGCTGCAAGAGGAAATCGAAGAAATAATGCGTTCAAAACCTAAAGTCCTCCTATTAAGAATGAGCAATGTGCCATTTATCGATACATCGGGAGAAGCCCTTCTCACCGAAATCGTGAAGCAATTCAAGTCTCATCATCTACAAGTGTTGATTTCCGGGATTCAACAGGAACCAAAAGAAATGCTGAAAAAAACGGGATTCATTAAACTGGTAGGTGAAGAACAATTCTTTTCCAGTACGGGTGATGCCATTAATGAAGCTTTATCCAAACTGGACGAGAACCGTTGTAAAGGATGTAAACAGTTCTCTTTTGCTGAATGTACCGCACTTTCTCAGCAAGTCCAAAAGCCTGCGTTATTAAAACAGAAAAGAAAACGGGAGATTGGTTTAACATGACTTCTGTCAGGAAGATGAGGCATCTGCTTTTGGCAGATGCTCTTTTTCTTTGATATAAAGCCTGCCTATAACCCATGGTTCATCAGATCCTTTAAGACAAAGCAAAACGCATGCCCAAGAATTTTGAGCATGCGTGAACGATTATTCTTTAATGATAGCCAACTCTTTCAGGGCATCAAGTGTAATCGTTTTGGCTTTGCTTCCGCTGCCATCCAAGTTGGTGGCGAAGGCCCATTTGCCTTTGGCCGTTTCGATGTACCCTATATACCAGCCCAATCCCATATCAGAAAGGCGTGTACCGGTTTTTCCATGGAGGACATATGAGTCCGCTTCTTCATTGATCATGATTCTCTTTACGGTTCTCATATGCTGTTTATCGATAGGCAGTTTTTCCTCTACAAGGTTTTCGATGAATTGGACTTGTTCCAGGGCAGAAATCTTTATGCTGCTGTCGAGCCAGAACTGATCGATCCCGCCGGAGATATCACGATTGCCGTAATTGAGCAGGTTCACATATTGCTGCATGTTTCCCGCCCCGATATCGCGGGCCATTGCTTGATAATACCAGATCACGGAATGCCTCATGGCTGAAGCGAGCGTATGATCTCTGTTCCAATCTGCAAATTCCCTGATTACCCCATCCCAGCGCTTCACTTCATATTCATCGCTCACCGCTTTTGTCTGTAAGCCAATTAATGCATTCGCCACTTTAAATGTCGATTCTGGAGTGTAGCGTACTTTACTTCTCTGTTTATTATAGATATATACTTTATCATTTTTTAAGTTTTGGAGTACCATCGTGCCTTCCGCACCATCGAAAGACTCCGCGATATGCAGTTCTTTCACCTTTTGATCGTTTGCACTTGCATGAATCGTACTCATGGACCCAGTGACTAGCAGGACAAGAATGAAACATAACGTTTTGATTTTCATTACACACTCTCCTTTAAGGCATGGATTGATCAATCATCGGAAATTTCCATAAAATAGGTTGATAGCTAAAGTATACCTATTCCCGATAAAAAACAAAACCTTATTCTTGGATTCTATCTAGATAGTATCGAGCAAGGAGGAATGCGGCGGGCAGCTAATGAATATATAATGCAATCGAAAGAATGGAGGAATCTATCATGGAGGTTAACCAAAGAAAAATAAATAGGAATGAAAAAGAAATTACATACACATATATTGAAAACGGAAGTCCTGCCGTTTGTTTTATGTTTTCAGGTGCGGGGTACACGTATGATAAGCCGTTATTCTATTATTCGACGATGATCATGCTTCAAAATCAGTATGATGTCGTGCATATTCATTACGCTTACGACCAGGATATATTCAAGCATCCATTGGTGGATATCACAAAAGTGATCGTTAATGATATCAATCCCGTCATAATGGAAGTACTTCAAAACCATGAATATCATGGAACCGTGTTTCTAGGTAAATCACTCGGCACCATACCCATCATCAACGGAATTATGAAAAGTGATCGGTTTATGAAAGCCAAAATGATTTTGCTTACGCCGCTATTGAAGTTCGATTCGATTTTTGATGGGCTATTGAGCAGCAATCATTCAGCACATATAGTTATAGGGGATAAAGACCATCATTATATTCCAGGTAAAATTCAAGCAATTGAAAATAAGACGAACATAAGCATGGATAAAATCCCGCATGCAAATCATTCATTGGATATTGAACCATTGAACACTTCAAGGTCGATTGCCATGCTGGAAGGTGTAATGAATAGAATGGAAGAGTTTATAAAGGGATCGGACAACCGCGATTAAACGATAGGGGGAAGGCAAGGGAAAACAACAAAAGCTATGTGGGGGTCAGCGGTCTTTTAGATAGAATTTCGGTGTGTGAAAATTCAATATTTGAATAAGCTGGTCGCCCATATACGCAGGTGATTGTTCGAAATCATTGTCAATCCATTCTATTATCAATCCAATGATGCCATGGATCCGGTATGTGCTAAATAAGTCAATATCAATATTCGGATTTACCTCAGTCGAGTATTTATAGTCTTCCCTGAATAATTCAGCTAATTTGTTTGTCATTTTTTCACGGAAGTTATAGGCAGTTCCTGGGTTTAACATCACTTTATAAAATCTTTTGTTTTCTAAGAAATGATGAAATAATACAATTGATTTTGATGGTAAGTTATTGAATTCGACGACTGATAAACCGCGATAAGGTTTACGGTAAGCCTCATTCAATTTTTCGAACATCTCCCCGATTATTTCATCTAATAAATCTTCCTTTTGATCGTAATGGGAGTAGAATGTTCCTCGATTATAATTCGCCATATTCACGATTTCAGTAATGGTAATATTATGGAAGTTTTTTTCTTCCATCAAAGATAATAAAGCCGCTTTAAAGCTCTCTTTTGTTCTTCTTACTCGTCTATCTGGATGCTGAATGGACATGGAATACCCCTTCCGAATTTTTAATGAACAAAAAAGATGAATCTGTCGGGTATCGTACATTTCTTATAGTATTGCATATTGAAGCCCTTTCATAAACATTTTATACTTTAATTGTTTCATGATATCTCAATGTCGAGATAGTTTCTAATTTGGATAAAGTCCATGATAAAGGGAAGGTTAGGTGCGATAAATCACCTGAATCCCGGTTTGGATGAAAGTACACGCTACTCTAAGATACGGAAAGGAAGAGTGATTGGAATGACATTTCCAGTATTACAAGATAAGGTGGCAATCGTAACAGGAGCCGCAATGGGCATGGGTCTTGAAACGGCTAAACTATTTGCAGAAGCAGGTGCCAAAGTGGTGGTAGCTGACCTTAACGAAGAAAAAGGTAAGCAGGCAGTTTCGGAAATTGAGGCCAACGGCGGAATCGCATTTTTCCAAAAGGTCGATATTTCCAAAACGGAACAGGTACAAGCACTAGTCGATGCAACTGTTGCGAAATATGGAAGGCTGGATGTTGCGGTCAATAATGCAGCCCTGACACCCGATGACAAACCAGTAGCCGAGTTTGATGAAGATTATTGGGACAAGCTCATGGCAATAGATCTTAAAGGAACAGCACTATGCTTGAAATATGAACTGCAACAGATGATTAAGCAAGGCAACGGTGGATCGATCATCAATATTTCATCCGTCAGCGGCTTCCGTCCTCAGCCGGATAATGTGGCCTATGTCGCGGCAAAGCACGGAGTTGTCGGAATGACGAAAGTTGCTGCACTAGAAAATGGAGACAAAAACATCCGTGTTAACTCCGTGGCCCCTGGTGCCATTGATACTCCGATGTTGCGTGGAGCATTGGAACAGTTTGGTTTCACCGAAGAAGAATACGCGCCGCAGCTTAGCCTGTTGAACCGGTTCGGGCAAGGAAGGGAAGTCGCACAGGCTAGCTTATGGTTAGCTTCAGACCAATCCTCTTATGTAACGGGCACAACCTTGCACGTCGATGCAGGTTACACGAGCCGTTAATGACAAAAAATCCAAAACCCCTGAATTCACTCGAATTCGGGGGTTTTGTCATTCACATGCAATATGTCCATCTAAGCAGCCGGCTCGTTAATTATGACACTTCCAGCTTTTATTGATTAGTATCCAAGGCGATAGCCCGGGTTCCGTTTGGAGCACGTTCCTTAAGGGTAACGGAACATGATAGTGGTGGGGGGAAATGTTATAATAAAGGTATTGTAGTTGGTTTTATGAAAGGAGAAATCATGGAAGGAACCAATACATTTCATTCAATTGATGAATACATTATACAATTTCCCGAAGAAGTTCAGGAGAGACTGCTAACATTAAGAAAAGTCATAAAGGATGCAGCACCGGATGCAGAAGAAAAGATAAGCTATCAAATGCCTACCTTTGTTTTATATGGAAACCTGGTACATTTCGCTGCCTATAAAAAACATATAGGTTTTTATCCAACTCCAAGCGCCATCACTGCTTTTGAAGCTGCATTATCTGAATATAAATGTTCAAAGGGTGCCGTCCAGTTTCCGCTGAACAAGCCAATTCCTTATGAATTAATAACCGATATGGTTATATTTAGAGTGGAAGAAAACAAAAAGAAGAAAGCGGAAGGGAAATGGAATAAGAAAAAATAACAGAAACTATTATCGGAATTCACTAAATATTTAACATTTAGATTCAAGACGATAGAGAAGGGTGGAAACAATATGTTCAAAAAATTATTCAGTAAAAAAGAAAGTGTGGAAAAGCTGCTTGCTCCTATTAATGGACAAGTAATAAATATTGAAGATGTTCCGGATCCGGTGTTTTCCGGTAAAATGATGGGGGACGGAATAGCGATTCTTCCTGAGGAGGGCTTGGTCGTATCTCCAATAGATGCTGAAGTCATCCAGGTTTTTCATACCAAACATGCTCTAGGCCTCCGTACAAAGCATGGCATTGAATTGTTGATTCATATTGGATTGGAAACAGTTAACCTTAATGGTGAGGGATTTGAAGCCCATGTCACAGAAGGTCAACATGTAAAAGCAGGAGACAAGCTTGTAACATTTGATATCGATTTTATAAAATCCAAAGCCCCAAGCATCGTAACTCCGATTGTTATCACGAATGGCGAGCTAGTTGAAAAACTGGAAAAAACGAATAGTACTCAAGCGAATAGTAAGGAAACGGAGATTATGAGTATTTATTTGAAGTAAAAGAAATGCTGTTTATTGAAGTTTAATGCCTCTAGTATAGTAGAAAAACAGTCCTTGCTGGCGAATGCCGGCAAGGACTGTTTTTACTTTGGCTTCACTTAGAACGGGTGAACGATTCCAATTGATTTAAGATCGTTAATTAACTGGTTAATATTTTGGCTTGGACCGCTATCATATAGGGCATTTCTGAATGTTAAGTACTTAGTTCCCTTTTCTATTATTTTATTTACTAGCAAATTTTCAGGGAATCTTAGTGTGGATTTAATTGGAGTATCACTCCATTCCTTGCTTGCGAAACCATGGTGCCATGTAAATGATATGGCTGGATTTTTTTCCAATAGCTTTTTCATTTGCCACTCCATAGAGCGTTCGGAAAAACCGCTGTTGCCAATACCGGTATTTAAACAATCATACATTGTCTGTAAAATGGAAAACCAAATACCATCCACATCATCCCAATCATAAAAGCTCGAGAGAAATTGATCTTGATAAGATATAATGACCGTGCCAAATAAGGAAGTTCCTTTTGAAGTAAATAACTGCTGGTTCCCCACCTGCTTAGCACTTGAGTGATGGATTGGGATAAAATCCCCGTTAGCTAATAAATGTTTATTAACCATGGCATCATAACTGCTTTTTGATATATATGTTTGAATGGTAACCATCTATGAACCACCTATCCCATACGGTAAAGTTGTCGTTTCCCATCTGTTTTTGAACTGTGTGCATTTGTAAAACGAGGAGTGCTCTTACTTGCATAATAGGTGATGCTTCGAGCGGTTGGTTAGCTATCGGAGGACGAAATGATTGGGCTGAATCCCGGTAAAGAAATGTTCCGGATATTTCACGTTTTCATACAGTTTTTCATATGCTTACCCCCTTGAAAGTATGTAATTTTAGTAAAACATGGAACAATATCGTTTTCATTTCAAAAAAGAAAATGTGTGTTTTAGTTTTGAAACCATCTCGTATAATATGCAAAAGGCGGCAGTCTGAAGAAGCAACAAGGGAAGAGGCAAATACATTTGAAAGTTTACAAGGTACACTCCCGGAATGTTTTAAAATCGATTCATCCTGCTTAATATTTGAGATAATCATTTGTTCCTCATGGCTAAGGTTGTATCCATTACAAAGTGATTGCAATGACTGCTGCAAGCAGGATAATCGAAAAATGCAGCGAATAATAGGTGAGTGAACAAATAAATCAAGCGAGGGTGAATGGGATGGGAGTTCAAGCAGAAAAGATTTTTGTAAACTTGCCTATTAAAGATTTGGATGCCTCAGTAGAATTTTTCACAAAGGTCGGCTTTGAATTTAACGAGCAAATGACCAATGAAAATGCAACATGCATGGTTATCAGCGAGTCCATATATGTCATGTTATTGGTGGAAGAGTACTTTAAAACGTTTACCAAGAAGGAAATCCCGGATCCTGCAGCTAGTACGGAAGCCATCGTCGCCCTGTCCGTTAAAAGTAAGGAAGAAGTCGATGAGATCGTGAATAGGGCACTGGATGCTGGCGGAAAGCCTTTCAATGAAGCCATTGATCATGGCTTCATGTATGGTTGGAGTTTCCTTGATATCGACGGACATTCTTGGGAAGTATTTTACATGGACGAAAGCGGATTCAATCAAAATTAAATCAAATGCAAGGCACAATCCTTCGTGAAGGACTGTGTCTTGCATTTGAAGTGTTAAGTAAGTGATCTTATCTGGAGCTCATTCGTAACAATACAGGGCTAATGTCTTTCCACTCATAAACCAATAGATTCAATTCAGCGCCAGCCATTTTGATTTTTTCGGTTTTAAGCAATTCAGCACCAAATGCCTCATAAAAGTATCGGGATTTATTATCTTCAAGCACCTCAACGAAAATATTCTTAAATCCCAGTTCCTTGAATTTAAAAAATAATTCTTTGATGAGTTTCTTGCCTATCCCCATTCTTTGAAAATTTTCGAGGATATATATCGCAGTTAAATCACCCGAATCCTCAACTTTATTTTTTTCCCTTTTCCCGCCACTTATAAATCCTACTATTTTTCCCTCGTTATTTTCAGCAACATAAACATGATTTTCATCACTGGATATATTCTTTTTCCACAATTCTTTCCTTTGCCCATAGGACAGATTATCTAAAAGATCACCTGGCATTATATCTTTATAAGTGGTTCTCCAGCAATCCACATGGACTATTGCTATTCCTTCGGCATCAGTCATCGTTGCCTCTCTTATTAGCATATTGATTCCTCCTTTTTTAAGTTTGCTATACTTCTAATCATTTTTTACTAATATTATCCATATTGCAACTGGCGTGCCTGAGATAGTCCGAGACTTTTTAACAATGATCATTTATTGTAAATGATTTTCTATATATCTAATTACGGAAATAAACCTTTCGAATTCGTCGATATATTCCTAATTTCGGAGATAAACCATTGGAATTCGTCGATATATTCCTAATTTCGAAGATAAACCATTGGAATTCGTCGATATATCTAATTTCGGAAATAACCTGTAAGTTTCGTTGATTATTTCTGGATTCTGAAAAAAAGAGATAAACCTTTAAAATGATATTGAAGATTGCTGAATACTTTGATAGAATAAAATAAATGAAAAAGACTATGTGCAACTGGCGAAACACGGATAACCGTGAGGGAACACATAGTGTCGTAGCCGTTCGCCTGGGCAGAGGTAAGGGATTTTATCCCTTGCCTCTTTCTGTATATTAATAGATAGTGAAGGTTTAAAGTATGCAGATTTTCATGGGCTTAAAAATCTTGTCAGTATTTTGAAATTTCAAAACTATCATAATCAAAAGAGGAGCAAACAAAATGAGCACATTACTTTTAGAAAAAGTCAAAACGATCAAAGCGTTAAATAACATTGCCGAAAGCGGGCTGAATGTATTCAATAAAGGCGATTTTAAGGTCGACAACGACAGTGAAAACCCTGATGCAATCGTTCTTCGCAGCTTTAACATGCATACTATGGAATTCGGCGATCAGTTAAAGGCAATCGCAAGGGCAGGGGCTGGAGTCAATAATATTCCGGTCGATAAATGCACTGAGCAAGGAATTGTCGTTTTCAATACACCTGGTGCTAACGCTAACGCAGTAAAAGAAATGGTGCTGACGTCATTAATGGCTTCATCTCGTAACCTTTTTGCCGGTGTGGCCTGGACAAAGGGGCTTGAAGGCGAAGGAGAACAAATTCCAAAGCTTGTTGAAGCAGGAAAGAAACAATTCGTTGGTAAAGAAATCAAGGGGAAAACTCTTGGCGTAATCGGTTTAGGTGCGATCGGTGCACTTGTAGCGAATGATGCCCTGGATTTGGACATGGATGTCATTGGGTTTGACCCGTTCATCTCTGTTGATACAGCTTGGAACTTGTCCCGCAATGTACAGCGCGCCATGACGATTGAAGAATTGTTTGCAGAATCTGATTACATTACAGTACATGTTCCATTAACGGACGACACAAGAGGAATGTTTAACCAAGAAACATTCAGCATCATGAAGCCGGGCGTACATATCTTGAATTTCTCTCGCGGCGAGCTAGTGAATGAAGATGATATGCAAGCTGCACTTGAAAGTGGAAAAGTAGGCAAGTTCATCACTGACTTCCCGAATGAAAACGTGTTGAAAATGAATAATGTCATTCCAATTCCGCATCTTGGTGCCTCTACGCTTGAATCAGAGGAAAACTGTGCCATCATGGCAGCTCGTCAGTTGAAGAACTTTTTAGAAACAGGGAACATCAAGAACTCTGTGAATTTCCCAAATACTTCCCTTCCTTATACAGGAAACCGTCGTGTGGCAACTTTCCACGAAAACGTTCCGAACATGGTTGGGCAGATCACACAGGCTGTATCAAGCTTCAATTTGAACATCGCCGACATGGTTAACAGAAGCCGTGGGGGATATGCATATACGATCATCGACATTGACGGTGAAGTAAACGGCGATATCATTCCTGGCCTGGAAGAAAAAATCAAACAAATCGAAGGCATCGTTACAACTCGTATTATCTAATTTGAACAGGAAGATTTTCTTGCTCAAATAATAAGTGAAAGCCCCAATTCCTTTAAGGAGTCGGGGCTTTTTTTAGGCCTTGTTAAAGAACTTATCCTGGCAGTTCAATATATTCAGTTGAGGTCAAAACTTCTTCCATCACGAATGCTAAGCATCGAAATTCTCCAATAAAAAATCCGTTATGGTTTCACATCCGGATTTTCTTCATAATGTACAAACAACATCAAGTAGATTGCGAACAGAAGATGCAAATAAAGTGGAATATTCCTATCGTTTTGAACAACAACAAATATGTAAATTCCATATAGCAAAATTGGAATGGTTAAAAGGATTCTGAGCTTAGTCATAGGTCATCCTCCCAGTTATCCTCGGATAATAATACATCAAGCATTTGAGCCACTTGAAAATCATTTTCTGCTAGTGCGTTCATTAAACTTGCACAACTATTTTCCTTAAGATCATCTGCTGGTTTCATAGTTTCATCCTCCGTTTTTACTGAATATTCTGTCTCTTCTGTTATTACAATAGTATGAAGGACAGGGAAAATGATGTCAATCTATATTCCATTTGTACTCTTTTTGAGTTGATGGTTCAAAAGTTGTCTGCCAAACTGTCTATCTCATATATATTGATCAGCTTAGCGAGATGGGCAAAATGGTACATTTCTGAAATGACAAGGAGTCACTTGCTGCGAACCTGAATCAATGTAATCCCTATATGCCCCAGCCATCCTGTCAGTTCAATAAAGCTTTTGGTAAATGCCATAGTAAAGAATCGTCCCAATGAGATCCAGAGACGATTCCTTATGTTAAACACCATTTCTACATAGAATGGATTACCCTCCCCCAAAATTCTGATGAAGGATATTCGATGTTAAAAAAGCTCCAACAGGAGGTAATTGCTCGGTATAGAAGCTGCCGCCAGCAGGAAATTGATTCAATGGTATATCAGTGGTGGCAATCCAAGACCCAGACTCACCTGCTTGCAGAGAGGGAGGCTTCATAAGGAAACGTCCTTGGAGAATAAAATGCCGAATCCTAATCTGGTTATCATCAAGGATGGTTAAATGGCCAGAAAATGTGGCATAAGGTGAATCAAATGAGATTTGTTTAGTGCTTTCATTCCAAAATCCATTAATAGGTATAGGTGTACCTCGAAAATTAACCGTACCAATTACCCTGTTATCCGTAATAGAGCTAATGGCAAGTGTACCAAAAATGATCGTTCTGCCAGCTATTGAAGAGTGGATACCCCACAATGATGGGAATGGAAAGCTAACCGAAGCAGTACCCTGTGAAGTTACCAATGCTATGCCCTCCCTTAAAGGTTGTTTATGTTCCGAGGAAGCTTCCTTGTTTAAAGGAACAATCCAGTATATGCAGCACGGGCAGAATAATCCAATAAACAAAGGTGAACTATTACATCCCTGCCTGAAAAAGGATTGAACGGGCCGCAAGGAATGGAATGAAGGGAAATGAGGTGAATACGGCGAAAGTAATCTATAGAAATGCGTTGAAGCTAGGAGGAGCATCGAAATCTCTATGAACGGATATTGAACCGATGTTGAAGGCAAACGCATGAAGAAAAGCAGCGCGTAAAAAAACTTTAAAGGAGTGACGAATATGCATAATAATGATTGTTCCAAAAAGTGTCAGTGTTTCATCGTACCTAACTATATTCTTGAGAATTTGGCACAAAATGAAGTGGAAGAAGCACGGATCAGTTTAGCGAAAAGCCGTCAAATGCGCAGGCGCAGAATCTTTAAAGAATATGATATTGACGGTGTTGTCGCTTTAACGGATGCAGGATCTGAACGACAAGGTGAATCCGCCCGACATGTTTACGATTGTAAAGGGGGAACAAAACTCCGGCAGAATGAGGCAAGGAAAGAAGGAGATCGATCAAGTGCAGACCCTGTTGTTAACGCTGCATACGATTATAGCGGTGTTGTGCGTGACTATTTCAAGAATGTCTTGCACCGTAATTCAATTGATAACAAAGGCCTTGATCTCATTCTGAACGTTCATTATGGGAATAAATTCACGAATGCCTATTGGGACGGAGATGAAATGGTATTCGGTGACGGAGATGGGGTCATCTTTAGCAATTTTGCCAATTCGCTCGATGTAATTGGACACGAACTGACACATGGGGTTACGCAGTTCACAAGCGGATTGGAGTATGTAGGTCAGTCCGGGGCTTTGAATGAACATCTTTCAGATGTGTTTGGAGTTGCCATAAAACAATTTCACTTAAAGCAATCGGCAGCGGATGCCGATTGGCTAATCGGTGCTGATATAATGGGACCAACACTGAAAGGGCAGGCACTCCGTTCGATGAAGGCTCCAGGTACTGCATTTGACAATAAGTTAATGGGGAAAGATATTCAGCCTGATCATATGAAGAACTTCTATAAAGGAGAACGCGATAATCATGGTGTCCATATCAATAGCGGCATCCCAAACAAGGCCTTTTATCTAGTATCCATGGAAATCGGAACGGACAAGGCGGCTTTGATCTGGTTCAATGCGATGCAGAATTTATTTGCAACGGCAAACTTCAATCAATTCGTGCAAATTGTCAGCAAAGCGGCACAAAAACTTGTTGATAGCGGAGAAGTGCCTGAAACAGCCATAGGAACAATCGAAAATGCTTTTAAAGCGGTTGGATTGCCAGAGTAGTCATATTCCATGAATAGGAGGACTCATCTAACATGCATATCAAATTTAGCTGCACAGGGGGGTTTGCCAACCTCGACTTGAATTGCCAGATAGATACAGATGAATTGCCAAAAGAGCAAAATGAAGAATTGCAGAACTTAATGATGACAGCTGATCTTCCTAATGCTGCCGAAAGCAAAAAAGTAAAAGCGCAAGGGTTCGACTCGTTTTCATACCAACTGGATATAGCCGATGAAAAGAAGAAGCAGTCTTTCTCTTTTACTGACATAACAGCTCCAGAGGAAGTGCGGCCCTTATTGGATTATTTACGGAATTTAGCGATGGAAAAAAAGATGGCAGAATAACCACATCAAAAAAAGTCTATCATCATGATAGACTTTTTTTTTTGCGTCTTAAACCTTCACAAAAATGTCATTTTATTTCACTTTTGTATGAATTTTGGCTGTTTGTTCTCTAAATGGACACAAAATAACAAGGAAATAGCGATCTGAGCAGCAGATTTTAAAAGAAAATTCGAGATTTTTTATAGAGTGAGCCAATTAAACAGGCAATGCGGCCACAAAAGGGACGAAATTTGAAAAAGGTAAAACCAGATGGATTTTACAAAAAATACACAAAATAGGATAATAGTCGCATGGAGGTGAATGACATATCAAGAAATGATAGTGACGATAGGCGGAAATAAAAACCCCTAGGTGAGGACGTCCTGGAAGACATCACCTAAGGGCTTGCGAGCAGGAGTATACCTGCCTCTATATCCAGTATACTCCAAAAAAAATGAATAGGGAAATGGGGAGTGAACGGAACGATGATACGTAAAAACTATTTATTGAATATGGAAACGGTAGGGATGATGGAGCATTACGATTCCAATGGTGTGGAGATGACCACGGTAGTGGAAGGAGAGAACACATTCCAAGTAGCCCAACCGCGACAGGAAATCCTGAATAACACGCTGAACCACTTTGGCCTGGATCTGGATGGGGGACTTGCCGCAGCCAAATCCGTGCTTGGCGGTAAATACAGACTGCCGGTCTGCATAAACGCCCAGCTGGGAATGGTTTGGTTCTCCTCCCGATCATTCCGGAAAAGGGGAGGGATCTGGTTTTCCTATATCCACATTCGTGACTTAGAGGAAATGAACGAAAAAGAAACATTGGTCCACACAAACTACGGACATTGCCTTCCTGTAAACTTAAGCAAAAATCAGCTCGCCTTCAAGAGGGACCAAGCATCCTATCTGCAAACGACTTTCCATGAACGCTCATTAGGCAAAAAGACCTTTTATTACGAACCGGGAAGCGGAATCACCTTTTGCAAAGAACCTGGGGAGGTCCATTACAGGGTGAAAGGGAAGGGATAATTATATCGAGGAAGACCGCCGAACTGGCGGTCTTTTCTTAGGAGTAGATCAAGTGAGAGCGGGATTTATTTGCGAAAACTCTAAATATGGAAATATAGTGATTGTAAAAAATGAAATGATACATTATGATTAGATAAAAGTTAATTTTTAGGAAAGGGAGTACATATTTTGAAACGATTATTTGCTATTTTACTATCTTTTGGACTAGTTTTGGGTCTCTCGTTTGGCGCGAATGATGTTGCCGGTGCCAAAACAAAGGTGAGGACGTATAAAAACTGTACAGCATTGAATAAAGACTACAAAGGAGGCGTGGCTCGTACATCTTCCGTTAAAAATAAAGGCGGAAAAACGAAATACAAACCTTACGTTTCAAAGGCGCTATATGATGCAAATAAAAAAAGCGATCGTGACAAAGACTTGATCGCTTGTGAAAAATAAGGATTATTCTAAGAGACCTGTTAAAAGAAGGTCTCTTTTTATTTAGATTGCTGCTTTACATAATTAGTTGTGGTAAAGTAATGCCCCACTCTTGATCCTGGTAGCAAATGGTGGAGCAGCCTCCGTACCTTCTATGGCATGACCGTTTGGGGTACTGGCACCAGCGGTCTTTCCTATCATCTTCTGATAAAAACCGTGTTCTGAACCAATCTAGCCTTTGTTTCACCATAACTCCATCCTATAATTTCCAGGTGGGTTCTCCTGAAAAGATGTTCGAAGAACATAGCACCTGCTAATCTGCCCCTTCGTTAAGAACCTGTCTAGACTTCCTGGATAGGAGCAGTATTTTTCAACATATGTTTATGAGAAATGGGAATTAATTGTATCTTCAACTTTCTTTAACATGCCTTTATATGCTTCTTCATCAAGGTATCCAATACTTCCGAATAGTAAATGATCCACAGGTTCAATTCCAGTAAAATCAAATATACCCATGTCAGAGGTAACTTTCAAACCAGCTGTCATACCCACCGCGTCGTAAACCTCGTTAGGAGTTCCGTGTGTATTGATGATTAGACCCTTTTTACCCTTCAATAACTTGATTACACCTTCTTCTCCAGCAGAATAGGCAAACCCGAATGCAAATACTCGGTCTACATACCCTTTAAGAATTGCTGGAAGACCCGTCCACCAAATAGGGTAGATAAATGTTATAGCTTCTGCTTCAGAAATGAATTCTTGTTCCGTTTTAATATCATCAGGAGTTTTTCCCGCTTTCATGGCTGCTGTATCTTCCGGTTTCAGTACAGGTTGAAAATCAAGTGCATATAAATCACGGACAACAACTTCGTGACCGTGTTCCTTTAATGTTTTGACTGTTGTTTCCAAAATAGAGTGATTTAAGCTTTCGGCGTATGGATGTGCATAAACAACTAGGTGCTTCATTTCGGATCTCCTCCAAGTAATTTTTATTTAATTATTAAGCGTTACCTAATATTATAGTGTTAAACATTTTTTTGAAAGTAGTCACTTTTTTATTACATAGTCACAAAAATGGTACCATTTAGAAAGAGAGGTATACATGATGGCACGAAGCAGGTTCAGTGAACCTCCAGAGGAACAAGTAGGGGTTTGTCCAGTTACACAAACTCAAGACATAATTGCAGGGAAATGGAAAATCATCATTTTATGGCATTTAAGGACAAATACAAGAAGATTTAATGAACTTCAAAAGCTGTTACCAGGTATTTCAAAAGGAATACTGACACGTCAGTTGAGAGAATTGGAAGAAGACCAAATGGTTCACAGAGAAGTATATAAAGAAGTCCCCCCAAAGGTGGAATACTCGCTAACACCTTTAGGGAAAAGCTTTATTCCCATACTGGATAGTATGGGAGAGTGGAAAAAATATGAAAAATTAATAAAAAGCTAAAGCCTAACAGGGCTTTAGCCTTTTTCTCGTTTTATAAGTGCATCACCAAGATCGATTCTGCTCATAAGTCTCTCATGATCAGAAGGAAAACGTTCTTGAACATTTGCAACTCCCTCTATTGTAGCAGTACTACCATTAGGCACAGGACGTTCTTCCCTTTGAAATCCGGGGTTCAAACCATCATCAATCCTTTCAGCTCTGTCAATAGTATCGTTGTCATCATTATTATTAGCAGGATTATTGAATGGATCGATGGTATTATCTTGTGGCATATATTTCACTCCTTTGCTTTTATTATCCGCTGATGGCATTAATCTATTCGCACGCTGGACTTATCCCTTATTCGTATAGGTATGAATCCTGTTTTTTTCTAATCCGCAACAACGCCAATTCTCTAATACGATAGGTACAAGGATTTTTTGATGAATGGATTATAAATAAACTAAAAAATATTATTATTGACTTACATTTTATATTGTCTTACAATTTCAATGTAAATAGTCAAAACATTCAATTAAATGGAAGGGGAGCTTTTTTAACAAGCTGATTCACTTCAACATGAAGCATGACAACATCCTGCAGCGTACACTTTATGTCAATTCGAAAATGACATGAAGTCTTGTCATAATTTCAATAACTGTATGGTCTAGAGTGATCAAAGTATGAATGCTTTAGAAAAAATGAAAGCGAATACATTACTCGTTGGAATGGAGTGAATAACTTGAAAAATCAATCAAACCTTGCTGAATCTACTGTGATTGTTCCGGAGGACGTTAGTGCGAAACCAAGTTTCATCACGAAGTTTAAAACATCTTATGGTCCGGGGATCCTTGCCGTGTTAACGTGGCTTGGAGCCGGAGATCTGGTGACTTCATCGGTTGCCGGGGCAGATTATGGATATAGCTTAATGTGGATTTTAGCTCTGTCATTAATCCTTCGTTTTCTTATCGTTAATGTTATTGCAAGGTTCCAGCTTTGTAACACAGAGGGGTTAACCATACTTGAAGGATATGGCCGTATTCATCCATTTTTCGGTTATTTCATGTTTGGTTATGCACTGATAATGGGCCATCTTTTTAATGCCTATATGATTAAGGGAGCTGGAGAGGTTTTATCGACCTTATTCCATGTTAATCAGCCATTCCTAGCTTCAATCGTAGTTGTAGGATTAGTTTTTATGCTCATTGGCAGAAATATTTATAATAGAATTGAAAGTGTCATGAAAGTGCTTTTGGCATTATTGACCATTGCCTTCTTGTTCCTGGCCATACAAGCAACACCGGATGCGGGGCAAATCATTAAGGGAACTGTTGGTTTTAGCATTCCAAGTGATACTGGCGTTCATGGAGCATTATTGGTGGCGATTTCAATTATCGGTGCAGTGGCAGGATCGATTTCGAACTTTGTTCATCCATATTTCATGAAGGAAAAGGGCTGGACGAAACCGAGTCATGTAAAGGTTCAAAGAAATGATTTGCTGTTTGCGATCGGAGTTTGCATCGTGATTAATTTGGCCATTTGGGTGGTTGGAGCAGAAATTTTAAAACCGAATGGAATTCATGTGGAAACGATTGATGACTTGGCCATGGCATTACAGATGTCGTTAGGACAATTTGGCTGGTACATTTTCTATCTTGGTGTATTTGGCGTTTTGTTCGCGAGTGTAGTGGGCAAGTCAACCGGTTTTCCTAGATTGATAGTCGATGCCTTTTACGTAATAAATAAGGATCGCCGCGAAAAGTACAATGGTAAATATGAAAAAGATCCAATGTATAAATGGGTCATGATTTTCGTATTGGTTACCCCAATCATTTGGTCCATTCCCGGCATGCCTGGTTTCATCGCATTGACAATTGGCGTAAATGCAATAAACATCATCGGTTTTCCTATTATCGCCATTGGGATGCTGGTGCTATCAAATAAAAAAAGTTTGATGGGAAAATATAAAAACAATTGGTTCGAAAATATCATTCTATCTTTAGCTTCCATTTTAGCGGTTTGGTCCGCCATTCAATTAGCTACAACCTTTTTTTAAATAATGGTAGATTAGAGATAGAGGTATTTCAAAAATCATGTGTCTGCATTTGATCCCGATGGGGTCCTACTTTATTGGAAGTGAGGTATCATTGATGAAACCGAAAGTAATCATCTATAAGAAAGTGGATCAAGAAGTGTTGAATTACGTTCGAGAGGCTTGTGATGTCGTTTATTTTGAAGGTCTTGACTCACAAAATTACCCTGAATTCCTTCAAGAGCTGAAGAACGCACAAGGTATATTAGGTTCAGGATTAAAGGTGGATAAAGCTTTACTGGATCAAGCGCCGCAATTAAAAATCGTCTGTAATTCTTCCGTCGGTTATGACAATTTGGATATAACGGAGCTATCCAATCGAGGAATCATGGCCACGAACACTCCCGAGGTATTGAATGAGACAGTCGCAGATACGATTATGGGTTTGATGCTGTCCGCGGCGAGAAGAATGCCAGAGATGGATCAGATGGTAAAGTCAGGGCAATGGACTTCGAATATCGGAGAAAAATCATTCGGGTTGGACGTCCATCATAAAGTTTTAGGGATTATCGGCATGGGGGGAATAGGCTCTGCCGTTTCAAAAAGGGCCCGTTTTGGATTCGATATGAACATCCTATATCACAACAGATCTAGAAACGAAGAAGCAGAACAAAAGTATGGAGCTACATACTGTTCCCTGGAAAATCTGTTAAAGCAATCGGATTTTGTCTGCTTGATGACACCGCTGACACCCCAAACTGAAAAGATGATGGGGGAAAAAGAATTCAAGCTCATGAAAGAAACCGCCATCTTCATCAATTGTTCAAGAGGGAAAACCGTTGATGAAGAAGCCTTGATCACTGCGCTGAAAAACGGTGAAATTCACGCGGCAGGACTGGATGTCTTTGTACAGGAGCCCGTCCAGGAAGACAATCCATTGCTTTCGATGAAGAATGTCGTCACTTTGCCGCATATCGGTTCTGCAACATATGAAACCCGCGTGAAAATGGCTATGCTGGCAGCAACCAACCTTGTAGCGGGATTAAAGGGAGAAACTCCGCCTACCTTGATTAAAGCTGGTGTAAAGGTGAAGTGATTTCTTAAACAGCATTTATAAATTACGCTGGATAGCCTTATTTGCGGCTATCCATTTTTTGATTTTTCATAAAGCGCACAAACTTTTTCATTTCCATTCCTCCTATCATTTTGTTGACGCTTTCATTTTTTGGGTTATTTTAAGTTTATGATCAGCCTGCCGGAACCTACTGATATTTACAAGTGATAGAAAAAATAAAATTTTCAGTTAATTCCCCCTCTCTTTTTTGCCATTCCATGTGTTATGTTTTTATAAAGTGACTGGGGAGGAACCGTGTTGAAGAAGAGTATAAGAATAATATTATTGATTATGATTGCGGTGCCTCTAGCGGGTGAATTCAAGTTTTATCCCTTCGACGGTACATTCAGAGTCAGTTTGGGAACCCCCGTCTTTTTCTTGTTTTTGCTATGGGGGAGGGGAATCCATCCGATTATTGCAGGCATTTTAACGGGGATGAGTGTGTTTGTTTTTCGTTTTTCACTGGCTGTCGGAATACGGGACATATCTGTTGAGGAAGCGATGTATCTTCATTTTCCCGCCTTTTTCTATTATTTCATCTACGCGTTCGCATTTCATAAGACTAAAATGAATGAACGCCACGACCAGCCTTTGATGATCGGGCTTTTAGGGGTATTGATCGAGCTTATTGCAAGTGTATCCGAAATGGCGATCCGTTCCTTCTTGGCGAATCAGGACACACCCTTGCTAGCCATTGACCAACTCGTTTTAATCGCCTTTATTCGAAGCTTTTTCGTTCTCGGCTTTTTTAATATATTAAAGCTGAGAGAAGCGAAGTTCGCAGCAGCGGAGCAACGCATGCAAAAGGAACAAATGCTGCTTTTCATTTCAAGTTTGTATGAAGAATCGGTTCAACTGAAGAAAACGATGCAAAATGCGGAAGAAATCACCCGCACTTGTTATGACTTATACCGTCGATTAAAATCAGAGGGGACTAATGGAAGCGATGCGCAAACGGCGTTGCAGATTGCTGGTCTCGTGCATGAAATCAAAAAAGATAACCAGCGGATTTATGCGGGGCTGTCGGAACTCATGTCCTCCGAAAACCTGCAGGAATACATGAATATCGAAGAGCTTGGTAACATCATGATCGTGTCCAATAGACGATATGCAGAGTCCCTTCGCAAAGATATCTCATTTTCCTTGCATATAGATGGTGACCATCCGCCCTACCATGTATATATGGTATTATCATTAATAAATAATTTATTGGCCAATAGCGTGGAAGCCATCAAAGAAGAGGGATATGTATCATTGCATGTGAAAAGGAAAGGTCAATTCGCGGAGTTTTGCATCAGTGATAATGGTCCCGGTATTGCACCGAAGCAGAAGGAAGTCATTTTTACAGCAGGATATACAAAGAAATTCGATGAGGCGGGAAACCCTTCGACAGGAATCGGGTTATCGTATGTGAAACAAACTGTTGAAAAATTTGGAGGACAAATCAGGTTAATGGATAACTATAAAGAAACCGTATTTATCGTAGAACTTCCGATTGATGAGATTATGGGGAAAGGGTTAACGAGATGAATTATTTCATTATAGATGACGATCCTGCCATTCGAGGAATGCTGACAGAGATGATTGAAGACGAAGATTTAGGCAAAGTTGTGGGAGAAGCAGAAGACGGATCGTTAGTGAATAATGGTGTACTGTCTTTTAAAAAGGCAGACATTGTCCTAATTGATTTGCTTATGCCAATTAGGGACGGAATTGAAACGATCAGGGCTCTTGCTGATGGGTTTCAAGGAAAGTTTGTGATGATTTCGCAAGTGGAATCGAAAGAACTGATAGGAGAGGCGTATAGATTAGGGGTGGAATACTACATTACAAAACCGCTGAACCAAGTTGAAATTTCATGCATATTAAACAAAGTGAACGAGCGAATACTGGTGGATCAATCGATCCAGGGCATTCAAAAATCGTTGAACGTGTTTACGGGCCGCCCGAAGCCTTCGAAAGTGCCCCCCTCTCAGACAAAAAATATTATGGAAGCCGGACGTTCCTTAATGTCCGATTTAGGTATGATCGGCGAAGGGGGAAGCGAGGATTTACTAAACATTTTAGGATTCCTTCAAAGTGAAAAGAAAAGACTTGGTTCCGCCTACACGTTTCCATATTTAAAGGAAATTTTTGCTGCGATTGCTGCTGAAAAGCTGGGAAATCAAGCGGAAGAGGCCGAAATCCAGAAAGAAATGAAAGCCTCTGAGCAGCGTGTCCGCCGCGCCCTTAACCAGGCCCTCATCCATATCGCTTCATTAGGATTGACGGATTATCTGAATCCAAAATTCGAAGCCTATTCATCCACATTTTTTGATTTCTCGGAAGTCCGCAAAAAAATGCTGGAGCTAGAAGACAAAAGCAAAAAATTAAGCAGCCAGAGCCGGAATAACATGAAAAAGTTTATCCAAGTGCTGTTTATAGAGGCAAGACAGATGCTGAAATAATAAACCAGAAACACAAATATAATAGATTGAAAATTCATAAAAAAATTTCATATTTTTCAATGGAAGAAATAAAAAGGGCAAATCCGTTTATATGGATTTGTCCCTTTGTTTCTTCGCATTTTTATAAACAGTAACTTTCTTTCAAATCTATAGATAAAAAAGTCATTCGTGCTCTAGTAGTTGATTATTTCCATCGCTCTAACTTCGGGATGCCTCTGCTAAAAAACTTGGCAATAAATTTGGGCATTTTCATATTTTCCATCATATGATTTTGAACAAATTTTTGCATTTCCATCGCCGTAATATTTTGAGTGAATTCACCATTCATATAACAATGACTGCAATATTTAGTGCTTTTACTGCCATCTTTTTCAGTTCCTCCACCTATTTCATCTTTAGAAAGCGGCATTCCACAACTCTGACATGTTTTATATTTCTTCATTATAAATTCTCCTGCAAAAAGTTTTATCCTAAACATTACCTAACAAACAAAATTAAGTCAAGTCAATATGAATCACACCATTGTTGTGGGTGTCGCCTTTTACTAGTCATAAAAATAACCAGTCAAGCTACTGCTCAACTGGTTATGGCTATACATGTTAAATTAGAGTGTAAAATGACGATTCATTATGGCAACTGTTGTGCAATATACATTGATATAGTTCAGAAAATGTGATAAATTAGTATAGAAACACATTTATCAATATACAAAATCAGTTTACCCCTTACTATAAGTATAAGGTAAAACTCACCTCTAGTCAACCCCCATTTTTATTTTTTGAAGGAGTGTCTGATATGAACGATGAAATTCGGCAGGAGCAAGAACGTTTGGATGAGGTGATGGAAACCATTACGAAACAAATCGGCAAAATTGAAGGAGAAACTTCCCAGCGCAGAAAAGAAGTTGTTAATATCCGTAAACACTTTTGGGATGACCTCAAGGTTAATATGGATACGTTCGATGATTACCTCGAGACCATCATTGGCTTAAGGCAGCAGGCTCAAGCCTTGTCAGAACGTGAAGGCGCACATAGATATTCCTACAAGAGGTTGTCTACACTGCGACGCATGCAGGAAGTACCATATTTCGGCCGGATCGATATCACTGAAGAAGGGTCCGGATTTACGGAACATATTTATATTGGAACCTCCACTCTTACTGATGCATCAGGAGAAAATTTCATTGTCTACGATTGGAGGGCCCCGATTTCGAGTGTTTATTATGACTTTCCGCCCGGTCCCGCAGAATACTCTACTCCCGGAGGCATGATTTCTGGGATGTTGGAGAAAAAGTGGCAATATATCATCAAAGGCGGCGTTATCGAATCAATGTTTGATACGAGTCTCACCATTGGGGATGAGATACTGCAGCAGGTGCTTGGCAAGGGAACAGATAAGCATATGCACAGTATTGTGGCCACCATTCAACGGGAGCAAAATAAGATCATCCGGAATGATCGCGGACGTCTGCTCATCGTTCAAGGTGCCGCTGGCAGCGGCAAGACATCAGCTGCGCTCCAACGGATCGCTTACTTGCTCTACAAGAATAGGGAATGGCTAAAAGCCGACCAAATCCTTTTATTCTCTCCTAACTCCATGTTTAATAACTACGTATCCAATGTGCTGCCAGAACTTGGCGAAGAGAATATGCAGCAGGTAACATTCCAGGAATACTTGGATCATCGCCTGACTGACTCGTTTCAAGTTGAGGATCCTTATGATCAATTGGAATTCTTGTTGACTGCAGGGGATGATCCTTCCTATAGCACCAGGACAGCGAGCATCCAATTTAAGGCATCGATTCGCTTCTTTGAGATCATCAAAACATACAGACAATCACTGGAACGATCTGGAATGATCTTTAGAGGGTTAAAGTTCCGGGGGGAAACGCTCGTCTCCGCCCAACGAATCTCGGAACGATTTTATAACACAGACACCACATTAAGATTTCACAATAGGGTTGAAAAGCTGAAAGAGTGGTTATGTGAGATTCTTGATGAAACGGAAAAGTCCGAGTTGAAAAAACCTTGGGTCCAGGAGGAAATCGAGTACCTTAGCAAAGAAGACTATCAAAAGGTATATAATTACTTACAGAAGAAACGCGGCATTGATGAGGATTCCTTTGACGATTATGAGAAAGAGCATAAAATGCTCGCGCGTATGATTGTTCGCAAGAAATTGAAGACGTTACGCAAACGGGTAAAAGCACTTCATTTTATCAATATTAAAGGAATATACAAGCAACTTTTTGACGAACAAATACGGAGCGAACTTTGGAATGAAGGTGAAACACCTGTCGAAAGGGAAATATGTTTAGCAACGCAAAAAATGCTGGACGAAGGTAAACTGCATTACGAAGACGCGACTCCGTTTTTGCTGCTGAAGGAGTTAATTGTAGGATTTCAAACGAATACTTCTATAAAATACGTGCTTGTCGACGAAGCGCAGGATTATTCTCCATTTCAGTTCGAGTTTTTGAAACGGTTGTTTCCATTTGCAAGGATGACCGTGCTCGGTGATTTTAACCAGGCAATCTTTGCTCATGCCAGCGAACGGGTGGATTTCCAGACTCTTAGCAGTTTATACGGGATTAATGAAACCGAGAGTATAACCTTGGATCAAAGCTACAGATCCACGAAGCAGATTATAGAATTTACACGTGAACTAGTTCCTGAAGGCTACCGAATCAAGGCATTCGATCGTGAAGGCGAGAAGCCGGTACTGACTCAAGTGACCAGCCGTGATGAATTGCACCGCAAAATCGTGGATAAGGTCAAAGACTTTCAAAGTCGTGAGTATAATACCATCGCAATAATATGTAAATCCGCTGCCGAAAGTGCCGCCGCATACGATGGCCTTAGCAGCCTTGGTGAAATTAAACTCGTGCAGAAAGGCACAAATGAATATGAACAGGGTGTTGTTGTCATTCCAGCTTATTTGGCAAAGGGCATCGAATTCGATGCTGTCATCATTTATGATGCATCTGTGCAAACATACGGTGATGAGAGCCTGCGAAGATTGTTCTATACCGCATGTACCAGGGCTATGCATAACTTACACTTATATACGGTCGGTGAACCCAGTCCTTTCTTGCAAAACGATGCAACGAAGCGTTTCCTTCTGACAGATTAACGCTTCCTTTTTTCTCCTTTCATTTTATTGTTCTTTTATCAAATACTATAAAAGAGTCTATAGAAAAGGAGGAGATGAATTGATTAACAATAAAGAAAACAAATCGGTAAGAATTGATGGCGTGGAAACGGGAGCAAGTCATGCGACTGGTGAATCAACAACGCAATCAGTTAATGATGGTCATTATCATTACCCAGGACCCATAGAAGAAGGGTATAGTGGAAATACAGGAAGAGCGGTACAGCCTGCCGGGAAAAAAGATCCTGACGTTCCTCAGAACAAGGATACATTCAATTACACTCGTCTTTTAAAGTAGGTCCTTCCAACGGACGGCTGTTTTGAAATCTGCGTGGACCTTTGTTCTGTGCAGGTTTTTTATTGGGTGGTCTTTATAGAAACGACCTCGTTTTTAATTTATAACAGTTCGGACATAATATACTTGGAGGTGAAGGAAATGAGTAAAAAGACAGGAAGAGGCCGAATCGCACCAAGTGTTAACCCGCAGGGTCATGGAAAAGATGTGGAATTCTCCACTGAGCCAAAAAGCGATCTTGAAAACAAGGCAAAAAAGTCCAATACAAAATAAGCGCGTTGGGCAAAAATATGGTCATATTTCATAAAGAATGCCCTTCTCTTAGTGGAGAGGGGCTTTTATAATCTATTAGACGGCTCAATCCTCATTGAATGGAATATATCCTATATCCAGCACTAAATCCACGGTTTTTGTCGATGGATCATACGTTTTTGAAGCAATGAAATGTGAAAGAATGGAAATGGACCTGCCTATAAAAAACACCAAATACATTTGTCGCTGTGCTAATATGAAAGACTGAGCTAATAAAATGGAGAGGAGCTACAAATGAAAATCAATCGATTAATAGCGAACAATATAAACCATTTAGATGCAGCGCTGCCAGATGATCAATCATTAGGAATTGCTGGTTTATCAGGTTCCGGGAAAACGACTTTTTGTCAAACCATTGGGGAAGAATCGAAGAAGCGTCTCGTTTCCTTATTGCCGAAGTCTGAATATCAGTATTTATTTCCTAATATCATGGAAACCAACTTCAGTGCCATCAAGATGGAAGACATGCCGCTTGTTCTTTTTCTCGGCAAATCATCCATTTCAGCCAATCCCCGTTCAACCATTGGCACACATACTGGTGTGTTTAAAGAGATTCGTGTTTGTCTTGCTGAAAAATTCAATCTTTCCCCTGAAGTTTTTTCCTTCAATAATGCCTTAGGCTGGTGTCCCAGCTGTAAAGGGCGCGGTACGACGAAAAATGTCGAGTGTCCTAAGTGTGAGGGGAAACGCTACAAACAAGACGTCGAGCAATATACCATTGAATTATTAGATCGCCCGCATACTATTTCCGATATCAACGACTTAAGCATTGAAACTATCCTTTCGCTTGCAGAGACATTACATATTAGTGAAGCTAAACAGCATATTCTCCGAAATATAATCAATATGAATATTGGCTATTTAGGCTTGAACCGGATAATGGGGACAGTTTCAGGGGGAGAATTGACCCGGCTGTATTTGGCCGAATTCATGGCAACAAGTGAAAATACCGTGATCATCATTGATGAAATCTCCGTCGGTCTTGATCATCAAACCCTATTGAAAATTTTGGAACAGATTGAGCAATTAGGTAATAAAAATCAAATTTGGCTCATTGACCATTCAGACACGGTGTTGGATAGCACTGATGAACAACTATTCTTTGGACCTGGCAGCGGGAAGTATGGCGGGAAAATCGTTGAGGAATCACCGCGTCCCAAACCAATCAGCTGGGAACGAAATGAAGCGGCGCCAACGGAATACTATCAATTTCAGGATCTATACTGCCGTAATATTCAAATGGAGGAAATCCGGATTCCCAAGAATAGGCTCGTTACCTTTACGGGTGAGTCGGGATGCGGTAAATCTACACTTGTCAATGAATGTATCTCCAAGGATTTTCAGAAGCGGTATCCAAAGGATAAGCTGGTCATGGTCGGCCAGGATCGAAACAAATCGATTACAAGTCGATCGACCGTCGCCACGTTTCTTGATATTAAAAAGAAACTCACCAAATACAGTGATGAAATTGATGATATTTTTCTGCGTTCGATCGAAGATATCATCGAAGAATTGCCGAAGGAAGACATCGCCCATAAACGCTTGAGCTTATTGATCAAACTTGGGCTTGGTTATTTGACGTTAGAAAGAAAAACACAAACACTATCGACAGGGGAATTTCAATGCGTCCACTTAGTTTCCGAGCTGTTCGCGAAGACAAGGAACCCACATACGCTGTTCATTTTTGACGAGCCTTCAAAAGGATTATCGCAAAACATTTTAAACCAATTCATCGATAGTGTCAGGGTCATCCTCGAGGATGAATCCGTCTCCATCATCATGATTGAGCATAATGGTTATATGCTGGAAAGTTCGGATTATATCGTTGATTTTGGTAAAAGACAGCTAACGCCTGTCCAACATCTTGATGTTGTCAGTCATGATGAGCATTATCGTCACAAAGACAGTGGAAATCGAGCGGAACCATTGCATATCTCTTCCGCACTTCGGTCAAAAAAAGGTATCCATTACTTACAGGAAAATCATTTGGACTATTTCAAAAAGGCAGAGAATGTCTATAAGGGCGGCATATTAAAAAGCTTATCACCAATTGCACGTGTGATTTATGGTGAATACGAGTCAGACACGATTGCACCAGTGATCGCCATCGATCTTGAGCGGCACTTGTACAGCCAATATACATTTCTATATGAAGTGGGCGGAATGATCAACCATATAGTCGCTGCACATCCGACCAATAAAGATACAAGAAGCTTTGATTTCTATTCTGCAGAAAATCATTGTCCAAGCTGTTCGGGCCGCCGGGTCATTGAAAAGTTTGACTTCGATGTCGTCATTCAAGACAAAAATGTGCCATTTTGGGATGGCTTATTACATCCGGACGTGATGGAAGTACTGAAATATTATCAACATTCAAAACTGCAATTCCTGTTTGAGGAGATCGAGAATGAACTCGGTCACGACATTAGTAAAAGCTATAATGAGATGACGGAAGCGGAAAAGCAAACCTTCTTATATGGATATTGGGAAAAGTCCTTTTATGATAAAGCGGGCAAGGCATCAAGAATTTGGGAAGGTTTCAATTTCATCATTGGACGTTATATGTTCATATCGAAATCGATCATTAAAGAGCAGATGAAAGCATCAAAAGAAATGATCGCCTGTCCAGTCTGTCATGGAACGATCCTGAACCATCATAAAAAACTGACATTTGGTGATACGGACATTCGCGAGATCATCCAACAGCCAATTGATGAAGTCATCAAAATTGTCGGGAAGCTGCCAGAACTGGAAAAACTAAAAGCGGTCACAGGCGGCGATATCGCACTTACGGATGATGTCTCATTCCTTCCTCGAGAAACGAAAGCGGCGTTGAAAATGCTCGAACTGGAACTGGCAAGCCTCAAAGGCTATGAAGTGGTCTTGCAAAATACCCTGCCATTCTGGGGCAGCATCAAAGGCAATATCGAAGCAATCAGCAGCAAAAACCAAATCACCATCTGTGACTTTGCCGATATTGATGAAACAAGAGAAACCATTATTGATAAATACTTCACCAATGGCAAATACAAAAAACTAACCTATGTCTATGAAGCGTTCGGCTACAAAAAAATCGTCACCCAAATCAATAAAATTAAAGCAAGTCATAAATGCCCATTCTGTAATGGCAAGAAAGTCATTTCAGAAGACAATATCCATGACGGCGTGTATAAATTAACGATCCCTTGTGTGAGTTGCCATGCCAGTGGCATCGATGAAGAAGGGCGTAAAGCAATCGTCGAAGACATTGACGTACAAACCTGGCTGACAGGGAAAGTAAAAGATGTTGTGGCTGGAAGTGAACGAACCGAGGCCGTTGCCGATATCCCCATTTTCGCCCGGATTCGTGAGCTGAACAAACGAGATATGATGGCCGTTTATCAATGCCTTGAACAGAAAAAATAAATAATGTCAGCATTCTATTAAACAGAAGGGGTACCATCTAAATTATTTAAACAAGACTGGATTATCTTTCAAATTGGATTGAAGAAATTTGCGACACTCCTGCGAGTCTCGCACCCTCCGTTCCAATCAACTTTGTTTTAAAATTTAGATAAAACCCTTTTTGTCTGCAAACTAAAAGTCCGCCTTAAATGGCGGACTTTTTTATTATTTTGCAGAATAACCGTCTTGATAAACGGGAAGTGTTACTGAAATCGTTGTTCCCTTATTCAAAAGGCTGGTTATATGAAGTGTACCATTCATCGTTTGGATGGTTTTGACAGCCACCATTGATCCCAACCCTGTCCCTTTTTCTTTGGAACTGTAATAAGGTTCTCCAAAGCGATTTATTTGTTCTTTGTTCATACCTATTCCATTGTCACTTATTTCGATAATGATGTCGAAATTATTTATATAGGAAACAATACTAAGCTCTCCGCCGTCTGGCATCGCCTCTATACCATTTTTGATCAGGTTCAGGAAGCATTGCTTGAAATGTTGAACATTCCCCCGGGTAATGCCTGGAGTCATCTGTTCAGAAATAGTAACTAAATTCATGCTGGCCAATGGTTTGATCATTTCAAGTACATATCCTATTTCACGATTGATTGAAATGGTATCCACTTTTTCAATTGCTGGTTTTGCAAATGCCAAATATTCACTAATAATGGATTCTGCACTATTAAGCTCTCTAACGACATGCTGTATATATTGTTCTTTTACTTCTTGAGTAAGATCAGGAGCCTTTAGCAGTTGAACGAATCCCTTCACGACTGTTAAAGGATTTCTGACTTCGTGTGAAATGCTCGCTGCAAGCTGACTGACTACCTCCATTTTTTCAAGCCTTATCATTTGTGTTCGGATTAAAATGGCATCTTTTAAAATTTCCATTATATATACAGCTAAACCGATAATGAAAGGAGGGAGGATGATGAAGTAAAATACATACGCATCCGTTATCCGAAAATAATCAGATATACCGAGTGAAATAGAGCTGGTCAGTATTCCTAGAAACAAAATTAATAGTATGGAGCCATTTAGCTTATTTTTTCGATTGAAATGATTGAATTTGGAAGAAAATAGAGCCGTTATAATAAAGATAACGATATAAACAATTAACGTAAGGAAATTGAAACCATAAAAAGCAAACCTAAAAGTCAATATGATGACTAACAGAGCAGCCCCTACAGGCCAACCTCCATAAAGTGTCCCTATTATAAAAGGAATTTGCCTGAGATCGTGGACACAATATTCATCTATATAAATAGGAAACTTCATGCATAATATGATAGGAATGCTCATGCATGCAGTAATAAGGGTCTTGCCATACTGACTTAACCTTTTGCCATGATCTAATAAAATGTAATAAATCAAAATGCTTACCAAGATATAAAAGAGGTTATCTAATATGTTTTGATTAATATAAATAAAATTCATAGGATTCTCCTAAAAAAGTAACCGTTTCGTTTATTATACAAGAATAACACTAAAAAAGAGAATCTTAATAAAGTAATTTATTTACAGAAAGCCAAGTAATTTCAGAAAAAAGAGTTATTCAATAATGGAAAGTTTGTCGTTAGATTGTTTTATAGGGATGGCTGAAGCGGATCTTGTGATTTTGCTGAATATAAAGAAGGAAATAATTGAGGATAACAAGGTTATGATAAAAATTGAATGTCAGCATGCTTGAATGTTGATAGTTTAATGAATTAAAAGGGCGATAATGACGACGATCAGCTCTTTTCTTATGCGACGAACAGCAACTTCATTATAATAATAAACAAAATCAAATAAAGGAGTTCGAAAATGATTTCTTTGAGCGTACTGGATTATTCCCCGATTGACGAGGGATCGAATGCTCATGAGGCTTTGTGGCAAACTACGGAATTGGCGAAGTGCGCAGAATCTCTCGGTTATAAACGATTTTGGGTATCCGAGCATCACTTTGTTGATTCCGTGGCCAATAGCAGTCCTGAACTGCTTATGATGCATTTAGCATCTTCAACAAAAGAAATACGAATCGGATCTGGCGGGGTAATGCTGCCGCATTACAGCAGTTATAAAGTGGCTGAAAACTTTCGGATGTTGGAAGCTCTTCATCCGAATCGAATAGATATAGGAATTGGAAGATCACCAAGTTATCGAATTGTAAATCAAGCATTAAATGATGGGAAGAGCAAGAAGCAATCATATGATCAACAAGTAGTTGATCTAAAAAAATATTTTACAGACAATACAGTGGATGAACATCGTTTTCAGTCACTGATTGCAACACCAAGAATACCTACCAAACCAGAAATGTGGTTGCTTGGAACTGGTGAAAAAGGGGCTGAAGTTGCTGCAGCTCTAGGGACAGGATACGTATTTGCCCATTTTGCAAAGCCAGGAACAAAAGGGATACATACCGTAAAAGGATATCGGAGTAAATTTCAGCCTTCTGCTTTTCTGCAACGTCCTAAAACGATCATTTCATTATTTGTCATTGTTGAAGAAACGGAAGAAAAAGCTGAAGATTTAGCAAAAGCATTTGATCTATGGTTACTCTTTGTAGAGTCGAATAACCAACCGCCCTATTATCCATCTGTTCATACAGCAAAAAGCCGCGGTTTTAGTTCAGTTGAAGAACGAAAAGTAATACAAAATCGCAAGCGGATGATTGTTGGGACGCCTAAGCAAGTGAAAGAGGAGATTGAAAAGATAGCAGAAGCTTTCGAAACGGAAGAAATAATGATTATACCTAATGTATCAGGAGTCGAAAATCGAAAGAAAGTCATTTCTTTGCTCGCGAAGGAATTTAAACTTCATGGAAGAAAGGATTAGCATAGAATGGTTTTCTATCATGATTCATAAATGGTGAGACAATAAATTTCAATGTCTATTGCCATTTTAAAAACTCTCTTTTTTAACATAGTGAAATGCCTTTCAGCTTTGCTGAAAGCAAAAGCTGAAAGGGCAAATTGAGCTTGAATGAGTGAGAATGGACAATGGTCATTAAATCGTCTAGATGCATCAATGAAGTTTGAGTTTTCGGTCATTTACTTGCAAAAGGATCTTTGTTCCCATATTTATCACTGTGAATGACGTTGGATGTGAGGTAGTTATAGATCTCATCAACAATTTCGATCCCGTTTTGTTCACTTTCTTTTTCCCTTGAAGCACTCCCTTGACCGGGATATGTAACCTGATCGAATCCAGGTGCTGGCTTCATCCCGCTTAAATCAGTCATTGTCTGCGAAATGTTTTGCTTGAATATTTCGGAGTTTGTGAAGAATCCCGGATGTATGACGATATGCAGCTGCCCAAGATTACGGCCTTGGGAAAGGTCGCCATACAGAGTGGAGACCCGGTTCCCGAAGGGCAGTCCCAATAAAATGCCGGATAAAATGTCCACCATCATCGCCAGCCCGAATCCTTTTGCGCCGGCAATCGGCAATAATCCATTGACCTGAAAAGGGTCTGTTGTAGGTTCGCCATGTTGATCCACTGCCCAGTTATCCGGGATTGATTCGTTTTTTGAACGTGCATCGAGGATTTTTCCCCATGCCTTCACTGTGGTCGCCATATCAAAAGTGATCATTTCATTATCTTTTGACGGCGCGGCGAACGCGATTGGGTTAGTTCCGTAATAGGGCTCCGAACCGCCAAACGGGACTGCCATAGGATCGGCCTGGCAAACTGAAATTCCGATCAAACCTTCTTTTGCTGCTTGTTGGACAAAGTAGGATAGAGCCCCGCTGTGGGAAATTCTCTTTACCCCAACGAAGGCAACGCCTGTTTCTTTTGCAATCGCAATCGCTTCATCCATCGCTAGTTTTGCTGCAACATGACCAGGGCCATTATCACCATGATACACACCTGCACTTGGTCCCGTTTTCTCGAATGTAAAATTAGGGTTTGTGTTGATGCCGCCTTTGGCAATTCTCTCTGAATAATATTCAACCCGGATAGCTCCGTGTGAATGAATTCCTCTTGCATCTGCAAAGGCAAGCACATCAGCGACGACATCAGCGTGCTCTTCTTTGAGGCCTGCCTTGTGCAGTTTAGTCTTAATCAAGTTTTTTAAAGTTTCCTTTGGGATTTTCAACCATACCGCCCCCTGAAAATGAAATGAAATGTGAATAAAACCGTTACTGATATCAGAGGCAGTTAATCCTCGATAGCTTCCAAGTATTATCTCTTTTTCCTCTCCAGCAAACGATCTATGGAATCCTGTATATGGCTGGAGATTGCAATCTCGGCTCTATATACATCCCTTGTCCGGATGGCCTCAATGATTTCCATATGTTCCGATGGTGCGTCTTTTTGGTCGATCTCACCTTTAACATGATAAAACCGTCCTATATGAAGATGGCAGTGCATGCCTTTGTACGCCTCATATAAAAACGAGTTTCCTCCAGCTTTCATGATGGCATGGTGAAATTGTTGATCTAAATGGGTGAAATCGAGTATTTTTTTGTTGGAAGCACCTGTGTTTGTGGAAAACATCTCATCTGTAAGCGCGGCCATTTCTTCCGTCGCGCTTATATTGTTTAAGCGGATCATATTCCGGACCGCATGCGTCTCCAGTAAAATCCGGGCCTCTAACATTTTTGCCATATTTTCAGCATCTAATATGTCACTGACACGATACCCCTTATTCGGTTCCGAAACGACCAAGTTCTCGGAATGAAGACGAGACAATGCTTCTCTGAGAGGTATGGCGCTAATGTTGATTTCCCGGGTTAAATGGCTGATATTGATTTTTTGGCCCGGCGATAAATCCCATTCAAAAATCTTTTCCTTTAATAAATTGTATACATATTCCGTTGTCTCTCCGCGTTCTTTTTCCTTTATCATCGAAATGCCCCTAACTTAAAAAATTCTATGAGAAAAAGTGTTATTGCATATTGATGTAACAACTTAAATATTTGCCCTATCAATAAGATAAGGTGAATCCATATTGATATCAAGAATAGATGGTAATGAGACCGAATCGTCTGCTGGAAAGCTGCAAAAATATATCTTCCTTACTGATAATTATATATGATTGTCGATGGATTTTGGAGAAATTATATATAAAATTATTCAAATAATTATGAAATTTTTAATCTTTATATATGAATTATTGTCAAAAACACTGTAGTATCAATGTTTTTTGATTAGTTGACTGAATCTTTCTAATTTTAAATATTTACAAAATTGTATATTATGTGATATATTTTCGGAAACGATTACATATGATTTTTGGAATGCGATTCTATAAAATAAACAGTTTGCTAAAGAGCATTGATAGGCAGACAAAATCATGAGCATTAAATGAAAGCGCTTTATCTAAAGCGTTTTCCTGATTGGATGTATTCCATCTATTAGCAGAAAAAACTGTGAAATGAAAAAATGTGATCGTAATTTTTCAAAGGAGGAATCTTCAATGAGCACATCTCTTAGCAGGAAAAATGCATTTTATGGCCATTTCATAAATGGGCAATGGATATCCGATCAACATACGATCGCTGTCATGAACAAATATAACAAAGAAGAAATTGCCCAGATTGGAAGGGCATCCCGCGAAATTGTTTCTGAAGCGGTGACCAATGCCTTGGAAACTTTTAATACGAGAAAGCTAGATTCGGATCAACGCTACGAGATTTTAATGCGTGCAGCGGAAATCGCGAAAGAAAGAAAAGAAGAGCTGGCGATGATTCTGGTTCAGGAAGTCGGTAAAGTATTGAAGGATGCCAGAGGGGAAATCGATAGGGGAATACAAACGATGATTGCATCAGCGGAAGAAGCAAAACGGATTGCCGGTACGGGTGTTCCTTTGGGGCAGTCTGGAAACGACAATAAGATGGCTTTCACCATCCGGGTTCCTGTTGGAGTTATCGGTGCGATCACCCCGTTTAACTTCCCGTTCAATCTCACCATCCACAAGGTGGCTCCTGCGTTGGCAGCGGGAAATACAATCGTGTTGAAGCCGGCTGAAATGACGCCGCTCATTGCATGCAAAATAGCGGAAATCTTTTCCGAGGCTGGATTGCCCGCAGGTTTCCTCAATGTGGTCAACGGGTTTGGGCAGGAAACAGGTCAATACCTTTTGGAGGATGAACGAATTGCGATGTTCACTTTTACAGGGAGTCCCGGCGTGGGCAGGCACATTAAGAGCAGTACGGGAATTCGTAAGGTTACCTTGGAATTAGGGAATAACTCCCCAAATATCATCCATAAGGATGTCCCTGATTTAGACAGAGCAGTTGAGCTCTGTGTCACGCGGGGGTATGTGAATGCAGGGCAAGCCTGCATCTCTGTGCAGCGCATCTACGTTCATAGAGATATCTGCGATGTGTTTGTGGAGAAGGCAGTCAAGGTGGCGCAGGGCTTGAAGGTCGGAAATCCTGCAGATCCTTCCACGGACATTGGTCCCATGATTTCCGAGAAGGAAGCAATGCGTGCGGAAGAATGGATTCAGGAAGCTGAGCGTCTAGGGGCCAAAGTGGTATATGGAGGGAAAAGGAGGGAATCGATCCTGGAACCTACTATATTAATAGATGTGAAACCGGAAATGAAGGTAGTCTGCCAGGAAGTGTTCGCACCGGTGATCAGCATCATTCCTTTCGATAGCATCGAGGAAGCTTTCTGTCAGGCCAATGATACTAAGTTCGGCTTACAAGTTGGTTTATTTACATCCGATATCACTTTAGCCATGCGGGCAACACAGGAACTTCATTTTGGCGGAGTGATCATCAATGATGTTTCTACATACCGTGCCGACATCATGCCGTATGGCGGCGTGAAGGACAGCGGAATTGGCAAAGAAGGACCGCATTATGCCATGCAAGAGATGACAGACGAAAAACTTGTCGTCATCAATCTATAGATTTTGGAGGTAAGGGATATGAGAAACACATGGGATTTTTATTCTACCGAAAGAATCGTATTTGGAAACGGGGCGATCGGGCAATTGGATTCAATCCTGCAAAGGGTAAAGGCGAAAAACATTTTGCTCGTTACTGACCCAGGGATCAAAAACGCTGGTATCGTGGACAGAATTTCATCGTTGTTGGAGCAAGCGAATTACGAAACAGTTATCTATGACCAGGTCGTACCGGAGCCGCCTGTAGATTCGGCGATGGACTGTTATAAGTTTGCGCAATCTCAAATGGATATTGATGCAGTAATTGGCCTTGGCGGAGGAAGCAGCATTGATATGGCCAAGATCGTCGCCTTGTTGGTCGCCCATGGAGGACATCCCCTGGACTATTATGGCGGGGAAAACCAGGTTCCCGGACCAATCGCCCCTCTTGTAGCGATTCCTACGACGGCTGGAACCGGTTCGGAAGTGACATCAGTAGCGGTATTGACCGATGTGGAAAATAACCTGAAAGTTGGTATCTCGGATAACTATCTAAGACCAACCGTTGCTCTGCTTGATCCAGAATTAACGTTAGGGCTTCCCGCTTATGTAACAGCTTGTTCCGGAATTGATGCTCTGTCACATGCGATAGAGGCATACACAGCCAAACCTTCTGCGTATATCCAGGCAGAAGGAAACATTTTATTCCAAGGTTCAATCCCCATAAGCGATGCACTCGCCTACAGAGCTATTGAATTGATTGCAAAAAACCTGCCGCTTGCTGTACAGCAAGGAAGCAATCTCGAGGCCCGTTCCAATATGCTAATGGGCAGCCTGCTTGCCGGAATGTCCTTTTCAAATGCAGGTACAGCAGCAGCCCATGCATTGGCTTATCCAATCGGAGGGCTTGTGAAGTCACCGCATGGAGAGGTGACAGGGCTCTTGCTTCCATATGTCATGGAATATAATGCAGCTGTAGAAACAGAAAAAATGGTGAGGATTTCACAGGCATTCAATGTGAACTCGGATGGCCTCTCCGATAAGGAAGCCGCTTTGGCTGCTTCAAAAGCTGTGCTTACCCTGCTTGGGGAAATCGGACTGCCTACAAAGCTGACGGAGATTGGGATCAAAGAAGAGGATATTCCCGAAATTGCTGAGAAGACCCTCCAAATCGATCGCCTGGTTCGGAATAACCCTAGGGTGCCAACCCAGCACAGTTTAGAAGAATTACTTAGAAAAGCTTTATAGATTGCTTGAAGGAATGGTGTTATGCATCATTCATGATGGATCTGCTGAATGGGGCGGAAAGGGTGCCACTATTTAATAGAATATAAATGGAGAGGAAGATGAAAATGTCTCTTATGCCTTTTACATATAGTATGCCGACACGGGTGGAAAGCGGTAACGGAATATCTGAAAAAACGGGGGAACTAATTAAGGATTTAGGTGTATCGAGTGTGCTGATCGTAACAGATAAAGGGGTTAGGGGAGCCGGTCTCTTGCAAGGCATTGAAAAATCCCTTTCTTCAGCAAACCTTTATTTTGAGATTTACGATGAGGTGGAGCCTAATCCATCAGCTCAAACAATCCAACAGGGGACAGTGTATCTTAAGCAACAAAAGATGGAGGCGGTTCTGGCTGTAGGCGGAGGCAGCAGCATTGACACAGCCAAGGGCATCGCGGCAATGGCGACTAATCCCGGCCATATCCTGGATTATGAAGGAGTCGGAAAGATATCCAATCCCCCGCTCCCGATCATAGCAATCCCGACTACGGCTGGAACTGGCAGTGAAGCTACCAATTCGACAGTGGTAACGAATAAGGACACCTCTTTTAAATTAGGAGTACTTAGTTCACTTCTGTTTCCAAAGCTAGCTATATTGGATCCTGCCCTTACATTGAATTTGCCTCAAGAGATTACTGCAGCTACCGGTATGGATGCTCTGACTCATGCAATTGAATCTTACACATCCAAATCTGCCAACCCCATCAGCAAGGCTTTCGCGATGCAGGCGATTAAGATGATCGGTGAACATTTAACACGATCGTACTTTGTGGGAACGGACATGGAAAGCAGGGAAAACATGCTTGTAGCCTCCTTGTTAGCTGGTGCAGCCTTTTCACAATCCCGACTGGGTAATGTACACGCCATTTCCCATACATTTGGAGGGGTCTTTAATATCCCGCATGGCATCGCAAATGCAGCACTATTGCCATTCGTCATGAGATTCAACCTGCCGGCATGTGAGGATCAGTATAGAGATATTGCAATAGCTTTAGGAATGGATGTAAGCGGTTTATCCAAAGCACAAGCAGCCGAAAAAGCAATCGAAACCATCATCGAAATGAATCGGAGCATGAATATTCCGCTTAATATTAAAGAGCTTGGAGTATCATTGGACGTTTTGCCGAAATTAGTGGAAGATTCCATGCGAAGCGGTAACGTGGTCGTTAATCCAAGGCTGACGAAGGCATCGGATATCCAACTGATTATAGAGAAGGCTTATGAGGGGGATTTTGAAGGTTTTAATAATGGTAATCGAAATGCAAGCAGTGCAAAAAATTCAGAAACGGCCATCGTGAATGTATAAAAACCATTCAATTTGAAAATGAATTTCAGGGGATTTCGAATCAATTTTCCCTTTTCAACTTTATCGGGCATATGGATTTCCCGCAGCATTTTTCTACCTGAATATAATTATCTAATGAGGTGACGTATGAAAAAGACCAATGGAAGATGGCTTGTAGTGGTACTCCTTTTCGTCGCAACAACAATCAATTATATGGATAGGGCAATTCTTGGCATTGCAGGACCCTCGATGATGAAGGATCTTTCGCTTTCGGCAGTAGAATTCGGGATATTGGGGTCAGCGTTCTTTTGGTCGTATGCCCTAATGCAAATCCCGGTCGGGGTAATCGTTGATAAATTGGGTGCACGCTTAACATATTCGATAGCCATCGTATGGTGGTCGCTCTGTACGGTGTTTACTGGAATGGGACGTTCGCTTGGCGGATTGATCGGTATCCGCGTTTTAATGGGAATCGGGGAGGCGCCGGCGTTTCCAACCAACACGCGCGTTATTTCTGACTGGCTGCCGTCACACGAACGGGGCATTGCAAACGGGATATTTAATTCTGGTACAGCTATCGGGATTGGGATAACGACCCCCATTTTAGCATGGATCATCCAGACTTGGGGATGGCAAGCATCCTTTGTGGTCATTGGATCCATCGGTTTTGTATGGCTGGCATTCTGGTTATTCTTTTTCAAAAACCATCCAGAGCAAAGTAAGATTGCAAACGAGGCAGAAGTAGCCTATATCAAAGAGGAGCAAACTCAAACCGAAAAGGCGGCGACACTAAACATCTCGCCATTTAAATTCTTCAAATTCAAAAGTGTTTACCCTATGTTATATGGCTTGTTTGCCCATAACTATCTTACTTATTTAATGATGACCTGGCTTCCTACTTACCTTGTAGTCGAAAGGCAAATGACTCTTTTAAAAGCCGGATTCTTCACGATGCTGCCTTGGATCATGTCCTTTCTGGGAAATATTCTAGGCGGGGTGCTGTCGGATTTCTTGATTAAAAGAGGCTGGAATTCCATCAAAGCAAGAAAGACTGTTTTAACTATCGGCATGCTTTTTCCATTAGCCATAATACCGACGATCTATACAGACAGCGCCATAATGGCACTTACGTATATCTCCATAGCAATCGGCGGTGAAGGATTGGCTGCGGGCATTCTCTGGGCCACTGTTTCGGATGTTGCTCCAAAGGGTGCGGAAGGAAAGCTTGCCGGGCTGCAAAACTTCGTGGGGAACCTCGCTGGCTGGATTGCTCCAGTCGCAACAGGGATCTTAATAGCGAAGTTCAATAATTTCAATATAGCCCTGATCATACCTGTAGTCATTTGCCTAATTGCTGCTGTGGGGTATACCTTCGTTCTTAAAAATGAAAGGATTTCCATTAACACGGACATTGACGGGGGAACTAAAGTTTCAGGGCTCTAATCTTTTTGTGTATATAATGAAGCGCTTTGCAAATCCAACAAAAAAAGGAGACATATTCATGCTGAAAACTAGTGGATTAATCAATTTATCTGAACTGAAAATGTATGTAAACGGTGAATGGACTGCAGCACATAACGGAGAAACTTTACCAGTAACAAATCCATCAACAGGGAAAGTGGTGGCAAGGATTCCAAATGGAGGACGCCAAGAAACGCATGCGGCCATTGCAGCTGCTGAGGAAGCGTTCAAATCCTGGTCAAAACTGACGGCACAGGAACGCAGTAAATATCTAAAGAAATTGCATGACCTTATGCATGAATATAAAGATGAATTAGCAGAAATCATGAGTATGGAGATGGGCAAGCCCTTAACGGAAGCCCGGGGTGAAGTGGATTTTGCTGCAAGCTACCTGGAATGGTTTGCTGAGGAAGGCCGAAGGATTTATGGGGAAACGATACCAGCTTCTGCTGCAAATAAACGGCTATCGGTGATTCGCCAGCCGATTGGAGTGGTCGCTTCCATTACCCCTTGGAATTTCCCGTTGGCGATGATGACGCGGAAAGTAGGACCTGCCATGGCGGCTGGATGTACAGTCATTGTCAAGCCTGCAAAACAATCTCCTATTAGTGCGTTAGCGTTTGGTAAATTGGTGGAAATGGCGGGAGTGCCTGCTGGTGTGGTCAGTATCGTAACAGGGAGTGCCGGACCTATCTCGGATGAAATATTTGAAAACCCGGTAGTAAGGAAAATTTCTTTTACCGGATCTACTGAAGTAGGCAAATTGCTGGTTACCAAGTCAGCCCCGCAGCTTAAGAGACTTTCCCTGGAGCTTGGAGGGCACGCGCCGTTCATCGTCTTTGAGGATGCTGATTTGGAAGCCGCAGCAGCTGGTGCCGTTGCAAGCAAATTCAGGAACACCGGACAAACGTGCGTATGCGCCAATCGCATTTACGTCCACCGTTCTGTCATCGATAAATTCTCTGCACTCTTTGTTGAAAAGGTACAAGCTCTAAAAGTCGGAAATAGCATTGATCCAACCGTTGAAGTCGGGCCTCTTGTCAGCAGTGATGGCCTGGAAAAGGTAGAGGAACATGTACAAGATGCCTTGGAAAAAGGTGCCAGCCTTCTTTGTGGCGGACAAAGAGTTGAAGGGGAATTGGCTGATGGATTATTCTATGAACCGACCGTTCTGGGCGGAGTGAACAAAGATATGCTCATCACATACCAGGAAACATTTGGACCGGTCGCACCAATCATCCCTTTTGATACGGAAGAAGAGGTGATCGAGCTTGCCAACAATACAGAGTACGGACTGGCCGCTTATTTTTACACACAGAATATAAGCAGGGGAGTCAGAGTATCCGAAGCTCTGGAGTTCGGCATCATCGGCTACAACGACGCCATTCCCACTGTTGCACAAGCCCCATTTGGCGGCATGAAAGAAAGCGGCATGGGGAGGGAAGGCGGCCATCAAGGCCTTGAAGAATATTTAGAAGAAAAATATATATCGATGGGTTTTTAAAATAGGGCAAGAAAAGGCTTAAGGTGAAGTCGAATCCTTAAGCCTTTCTTTTTTACCAAAGGAAAAATCTTAATTCTTCACACGCCCTTGATAAACAAACCTCTGTTACCAAAATTAACTCCGTACGCATAGACCCTAGGTTGTTAATATTTGGTTTTTTGTTGTAAAGTAACTATTATTATAACTAGAGGTGATTGCATTGAAAAAATGGACAAGAGCAATAGAAATAAACGCCCCGATTGAACAGGTTTGGAAGTTTCTTGATGGTTCTGTAGAAAATATGCAGCAAATCATGCCTCAAGTAGTTGAACACAAGCCCGTTAAAATAACCGAAGAAGTGGTCGGGAGTGTATATCGCCAAAAATATCGAGAAGGAAAACGAACAGAAGAGTATGATATAGAAACATTGGAATATTTGAATGAAACGAATGAGAAAAAGCTAAAAGTGGGCTTTATACTTGCTAAAATGTTTGATATTACAGCTTTTTATGAACTAAATAAAATCAATGACAATCAGACTTCCTTTACATATACAGTCACCAGTCGCCCGTTAAAGTGGTTTTTGAAATTACTTTTATTATTTGCCACCGATAAAGTGGTAGTTGAATTTTTAGAACGTGTCAAAAGGGTAGCTGAAGCAGAAACAAGTGGATCGTGAATGAATGAAGTCAATCTTCCGCATTATAGGGGGCATACAACTTGCCCATGTTGGAGGGGGGCTTTGATCGTTTCATTCCACTGCAGGCACTCGCTTTCCGCGGGCGGTCTTTGCGCCTGTGGCGTCACCCTTGGACACGCTTTTCTAAGCAGGGGCCTCGCACACCCGCTCCAATCAACTCTGCATGAAAACTAAATCGGCACAGCACATATAAGAAAAGAATCCATCTTTATTGAAGGTGGATTCTTTTTATTTGTGGGAAAAAGGCATCACATAAGAGGGGTAACGGGTTCACAGCTTTTTATCCCTCTTACTAATTTAATGGAGTAATTAATTTTTAAACCCTTTTTCGGTGAATCACAGAAACGATTCCATATGTGAAATTCCTGAATTCAATTTTGAGACCTATCAATCTGAATTTATGGTTATTATGCCATTATAGGAATGGAAAACCAAAAATAGGAGGAGGAAAAAAGAAAAAACAGTTGATGATTGTAGGTAGTTTATGTTTTTTGAACAATTGAATGCTGTATTTGCTGAGACAAATTATAAGTGAAGATGTAAAAAGTAGTATGGAAGCATAACTTTTTTTGCAAAAACGTTAATGTTCATTTGATTTTCCTAATATTCAATACTATTAAAATATATAACCTTTGGGGGACTATTTATTGAAGAAGAAAATGGGAATAATAGTAACAGCAGCATCTTTAGTTTTCATGTTTACGATACCAATGAGTGCATCAGCTGCCACAGCTAAAACATTATCTTGGAATCTTGTAGACTCTGGGAAACATATGGATTGGGATGGTAGTACAAAATATCAAACTCAATTTAATGCAGGAGTTAAAACATGGAATGGCTTTAAAAGTGGAGTAATTAGAAAAGATTCGGCAAAGGTAATACAAGATGTTGCGATTTCTGATTATAGTGAAAAATCAGGTGTTGCAGGAGTAACTTCATCTCAAGGGTCTATAAGTTTTAATAAATATGTAATGGATACTTTAAGTGCTACAAAAAAACAAAATGTGGCAACACATGAATTAGGACATGCATTAGGGTTGGCACATAATACATCAAGTGATGTCATGTATAAATATGTTTCTACAAAGACATCATTAAGTGCAAATGATAAAGCTTCTTATACCGCTGCTTATAAGAAATACTAACAGGAAGAGGAGGGGGGAAATGGGTAAGAAAAAAGTTCAGTTGATTGCTTCACTATTATTTATGGTCAGTCTTTCTTTGATCGTTTCAGCTTGTTCTAATTCCAAGAAAGATCTAAGTTCGGAGGATAAAAAAAATCTAAAGGTAATTCAAATGGATGGTACTTTTGCTGTAGATGTGGATGATTCAAAAGAAACTGTAGGTGATGCAGATTACGTTTTTATAGGCCGCGTTGATGAAGATGTTGACACTGTATACAAAAATCCTGTAACAATTGAAACTAGTGACGGTACGAAAGAGGTTTCAACACCGTATACAAATTACAAAGTTACCGTCCTGCAAAATATAAAGGGTGATCTAGTTACAGATACTTCCATACCTATTCAAAAGGCTGGAGGGGTAAATGAAGATGGCTCTTCTGTTGTTTTGTATGAAGATGATACATTACCGGAAGAAGGAAAATCCTATGTGTTTTTAGCGTATGCACAAGATGATGGTTCATTATTAGTATCAGGTCCAAATTCGAATGAATACGTTGAAGGTATTAAGCAAGATGTGACTAGTGAAAAAATGGAAAAAGGTAAAGTTTCTTTGAACGAGGAAGCCACAGAGGTAGTTTCTGAGTATGAAAATGCATATGAAAATGAAATACCTACAGATAGAGACCGTTCAGAATCTGAATTCGATGCTGAGCAATAAAAATTTAAAGAAAAAAGAGTCGTTTTATAGGCTCTTCAGACTGTCGATAGAAGGGGCATAAGATGCTAATTGATAGTATGAGTGATTTTTTTTATGAGCCAGTATACATCCCTATTTTATTGATACTGCTTGGATTAGTTTATTTAGGCATTTTAGTATATAGTTTTACAAAAATTAAGTTTAATATCATAGGATATTTTTTAATAGGGATATCTATAACAACATATCTCCTTGTTGGATTGTATATGACCGGAAAAGGATATTATTTAGACGGACACGCTCAGGAAATGTTGCTATTTGGAAGCTTGGGTTTTTTAGAGCTTACTTTATTAACTTATCCTTATATATTCCTTACTTTGGCGGTAGCACTTGGAAAAAAGGAGAATAATTCAGGTGAATAAATCAAAGGTTTTTGCACTATATGATGCCAATAAAAAAAGCGACCGTGATAAAGACAGGACCGCTTGTGAAAGATAAGGATTATTCAAAAGACCCTTCCTAAAGAAGGGTCTCTTTTTTTAATTGTTATTACATTCAGCGATAGCAACATGTACGAGCTTCTTTTTATACCTCAATCTCCATCCCGATGTTCCGTTCTTTCGATTGGCGGTAAACACCTTTTGCGACAGCGAGGTCAAAGTAAGCAGCACCGACCGATTTAAAGAAGGTAATTTCCTCTTCATTTTCCCTGCCTGTTTTGGTCAGCATTACAAGTTCATAAAGCTCCCCATGAATATCATTAAACGACCAATTTCCCTGATTGGCTGCATATATGAGTTCTCCTGCTTCATTCTTCACGCCAGCCAAATCGTCGACGATAATTTTAGCGGCGCGTGAAACCGTGGTATGATCCACTTCTTTCATATCCGGCAAATAAGACCCGACCCCGTTAATGTGTGTGCCAGGCTTTACATCCTGCCCATTGAATACAGGTTCGTTCGAGCGGGTTGCACAGCAAATGATATCTGCTTGACGAACGGCGGCTGATACATCCTCGTAAACTTCAAAAGGAACGGTTACTCCAAATGCGCGCAGCTTTTCACCAAATTTCTCCGCTTTCTCTCGTGTGCGATTGACTAATAAAATGCGTTCAATGTCCCTTACGGCTAATACTCCGATTGCTTGTTCAAATCCCATGGCTCCCGTTCCGATGATCGTGAGCACCCGGGCGTCTTTACGAGCAAGAAAGTCTGTCGCAATGCCGCTCAATGCCCCCGTTCTGAGACGTGTTAAATAGGAGGCGTTCAGCAATGCTAAATGTTCGCCATTTTCTGCATCAGACAGCAAGATGACCCCTTGTGTTGTGGCCATCCCCCTTGAAGGATTCTTCGGGAAAATGGTCACGACTTTGACCGCCGAAACTTCTTCAGATAAATCAGCGCTTGGCATGTAAAGTGCCGATGCCTCGTGTTGAAGGAAAGCAAGAACGGTGCGATGGGGGTTGTCAATTTTTCTGGCACCATGTGCATGCAATACGGCCTTTACATCCGATATTGCGTCCTTCATTCCATATGATTGTTGAATTTCCTTCTCGTTTATAACCAACATTCCATTGTCCTCCTTGAAGTAAAAACCATGGATTACATGGCACTACTATTATGCGTTTCGTCTAATTTCTGATTGCTGCGATCCTTGACTGCCCAAATCGCTGCTAGTGACAGGACAGATGCAAAAATAATATAAATGGCGACAGGAACATAGGAGTTGTTAAACCTATCAAGTAAAGCCGTTGCAACTAGCGGCGCTGTTCCTCCAGCAAGAGCTGCCCCGATTTGATATCCAAGCGTGATGCCGGTATAACGGATCTTTGCATCGAAAATTTCCGAGAACATCGTTCCAAGAACAGCTGTGATGGGAGCCCAAATAACCCCTAAACCTATTACTGTTGCAACGATTAATAGCAGGACCGATTTTTGCTGCAGCAGCCAGAAGTATGGGAATGCAAACAGTGCCATCCCAATCGTTCCCCCTATGAACAGCTTTTTGCGGCCGATTGTATCAGATAAATTCCCCATGATTGGTATTAAAATCGTCGTTATAATGGTTGCAATCATGACTGCAGTTAATGTAGCAGTCCGAGAGAAACCGAGATTTGCAGTAGCATATGATACGACAAATGTGCTGAAAATATAAAATGGCGCTGTTTCTACCACTTTGGCTCCCACGGCGATAAGCACTTCACGCCAATAATTCTTAAGCGTTTCAACAATCGGCAGTTTTGGAACTTCCCCGGATTCCTTTACTTTTTTGAAAGACGGAGTTTCATCAATTCCTTTACGAATCCATAGGCCAAAAAATACAAGCAAAGCACTAAAAATGAATGGTATACGCCATCCCCAAGTCATGAATGCGTTTTCAGGAAGCAGTGTCATAATAGATAAGGCAACGGTTCCAAGCAGCATCCCTATAGTGACACCCATCTGAGGGATAGCCCCGAACAAGCCACGTTTCTCAGCGGGGGCATATTCGACGGCCAATAAAAGCGCGCCTCCCCATTCACCGCCAATTCCCAGACCTTGAACTAAGCGCAACGTGATTAATAAAATCGGCGCCCAAATACCAACGGCTTGATATGTAGGAAGAAGCCCCATCCCAAATGTTGCGATCCCCATCAAACTAAGTGTTAAAACTAGTGTTTTCTTTCTCCCGATACGATCGCCGATATGGCTAAAGATCACACCGCCAAAAGGGCGGATGAAGAATGCTAACGCAAAGGATGCATAGGAAAGCAACAGCCCTATTGTCGGATCCTCATTCACGAAGAATAGCTGGTTAAACACGAGAGCTGAAACAGTCCCATATAAAAAATAGTCGAACCACTCAATCGAACTTCCGACTAAACTCGCGACTAATATTCGCCGCATTTGTTTCTTCTCCATCTTGAGCCACCCCTTTAAAATTGAAGTATCACTTCAATTTATGATTTCTTTCATTTTAAATAATTACAAATTTTCTGTCAATATCTTTTACTAAGCTATTAATGACGGAACATTCATCAAAACTTGTACTGTATAATGTAGCTAGATACTATGTAAAAAAGGGGGCATCTGTATGCCTTTTGATTCCATCGGGAAAAAAATGAAATTATTGAGGAAAGAGCGAAAACTAACTTTAAAGAGCCTGGCTGAACAAACAGGCGTTTCGATCAGTTTTTTATCACAAGTAGAACGGGGAAAATCAAGCGTCACATTAGAGTCATTAAAAAAGATCGCTGATACATTAGATGTCAACCCAAGCTTCTTTTTTTCTGAGGACCGTTCCCAAGAAAATTCAGATTATAATCATGAACAATTTCATTATCAGAATTTATCCAGCGGCATTCGTGATGCTGTTTTTTCGCCCATTCTTGTCACCTTAAAGCCAGGGGAAAATAAAGGAAGCGCTTTTTCCCATAGCGGGCACGAATTCCTATTCATTATCGAAGGGAAGTTAACCGTGGAAATAGAGGGAGAGAGAACAGAACTCCATGAACAGCAGTCATACATGTTCGATGCTAGAAAAGCCCATTACTGGTTTAACTTCTCGGATCAAGTTGTCCGGTTTTTGGTGGTGTCATCGAAATAACGGAAGTACAGGATCAATGGAATTTTCAAGTAAACCCGTTAACGAAAAATGTCGTAGAAAAGGATAGGTGAAAACAGGGATTCCTCACTGTTCATCTATCCTTTCTAACTGTTAATTTGTGTCTTTGCATTAGATCCCCATTAGTTGATAAAATGATTTATTAGCTGTGTTTCTTTAATGAAACGATAATGAGGAGCGATATGCTTATCTTTCAACAAATAGAAAGTGGGATTTTATGATTAACCTGCATCAAGTGAGTAAAAAATTTTCACAGTTTCAGGCAATTAAGTCTGTTTCTTTAACAATACCTAAAGGTGAAATCCATGGAATAATCGGAGCGAGCGGAGCAGGGAAATCAACGTTGCTCCGGCTAATGAATTTGGTGGAGACCCCAGATGCGGGCGAAGTGGAGGTAAACGGCCAAAGATTGACAATATTGAACAATAAAGCACTTCGAGGGGCACGGAAGTCGATTGGCATGATCTTTCAGCATTTTAATCTTGTGGCGAATAAAACGGTTCATGACAATGTGGCAGCCTCTTTAGAGCTGGCAAATTATCCAAGGAAAGAACGTCGCAACCGTGTTGTAGAGTGTCTTCAATTTGTCGGATTGGAGGGTGAGATGGAGAAATATCCTGCACAATTAAGCGGGGGACAAAAGCAGCGTGTTGCCATTGCAAGAGCATTGGCGAATAACCCGCAAGTGTTATTATGTGATGAACCGACCTCTTCCCTTGATCCAAATACAACAGCTGAACTATTAGACGTGCTGGAGAACATAAACAAACGCTTCGGTGTGACGATTGTCATTGTCAGTCATGAGCTGGATGTCATTAAAAGTATATGCAATCGTGTATCGATCATGGCAGATGGAGAGATTTATGATACGGTCTTAATCGAACCAACCGGGATTCAAAAAAGGGATAATCGTCCAGAATACTTTATCGAGCAATTAGCAGAGAATGGTGGGCGAGGTCATGCCTGAGATTTTAATTCAATATGAGGCAGAAATTTGGCAGTCGATTGGAGAAACCATTACCATGGTTGGTGTGTCCATTTTAGCTGCGATCTTGATTGGATTGCCTGTCGGGACTCTGCTATTCCTTTGCAGGAAGGGGCATTTGCTTGATAATCCGTGGGCTTTCTCGATTTTGAATTTATTTGTCAATATTATTCGTTCTTTCCCATTTTTGTTGTTGGTTGTTTTTTTAATCCCGTTTACAAGACTCATAATCGGTACAGCCATTGGTACAGCAGCCGCTTGCGTTCCATTAGCGATCATTGCCATTGCCCATTATTCGCGATTGGTCGAGCAATCATTATTGGACGTGCCAAAGGGTGTAATCGAGGCAGCCATTTCCATGGGGGCTTCTGTAAAGGATGTCATCTTTAAATTTCTATACGTGGAGGCTCGTTCAGGACTTGTCCTCGGACTAACAACATCGATTATCAGCTTTATTTCCTATTCAACGATCATGGGAGTGGTCGGGGGCGGCGGTATCGGCGACTTTGCCATCAGGTATGGCTATCAGCAATTTAAAACAGAGTTAATGATATATATGATCATCATTATGATCATTCTAGTACAGCTTATCCAATTCATTGGCACGGCTGTAGCCAGAATGATTGATAAAAGATAAATAATGGAGGGAACCATCATGAAAAAAATACTCTTTCTCATGACAGCAATCATGTTGCTTTTAGTCGGATGCGGAAAGGCGAATGAAGAAAAAGAGAAAGAAAATGCGCAGAATCAGGAGAAGGAAGAGGTAACATTGAAAGTGGCCTCACTCATTCCCCCGATGACGGAAATTCTTGAGCTTGTTAAACCAAAGCTGGCAGAGGAGGGCATTAACCTGGAAATGGTGGTATTTGGTGATAATGTGCAGCCTAACACCGCACTGGCGGCAGGAGAAGTGGATGTGAACTTCTTCCAACACGTTCCATATATGGAGGAATTCAATCGAAACAAAAATGCCGACCTTGTACCAGTGAAACCCATTTATTTTGCCAATTATGGGGTGTATTCCAAAGAATACGATTCAATGGATAAATTGCCAGAGGGTGCCGTTATTGCCATTGCAAATGATGTGTCGAATATCGATCGTTCATTGGCATTGCTGGCACAGCATAAAGTCATTACTTTAAAGGAAAAAAAGGGTCCATACTATACAATGTCTGATATTACTGAGAACCCTAAAAACTATAAGTTTAAAGAAGTGGATTTATTAATGCTTGCGAGAACGTATGATGAAGCAGATGCGATCGTGATAACACCTGCTTACGCTGCACCGCTTGGTTTAACACCAAAAAATGACGCCCTTCTCACAGAAGGCGTTGAAAATGACTTTGCGATTACATTAGTGGCACGCAAGGATAACGTCGATTCCGAGCCAGTCCAAAAGTTGGCCAAGGCCATGACAAGCCCGGAAGTACGCAAATTTTTAGAAGAGAAATATAGTGAAACGGCCATCCCGGCATTTTAATTCTGACACAAAGAAAGGGCTATTCCTTCAACGGGAATAGTCCTTATTTGTGTATCAGTTTTAATTCTGTTATCAACAATTTTGTGGCTCCTGGACAGCACATTTTTGTTCGATATTACAAAGATTAAAGAAATAAAAATCTATTAGCCCCCATACCGTAATAACCGATATATCACGAGTAAGCCACTTACTAACCTGGACAACTGAAGAACTCGCATTGAGGTCAATAAAATTGTTTTGAAAAACAAATGTTTAATTACCCTTCCATGGGAAAGTGCCCATTATATATAAATATATTAATCTTCAACCTTTGGTACTTTTAGTGTCAGGGGTTTTTAATTTGCGGGGAAAAAGGTATCACAGAGAGGAGTAACAGGTTCCCAGCTTTTTTACTTATCTAATTTGTGAGTGGACGAAAGAAAGGCAAGTTTTCCATATATGAAAATTATGAATTCAATTTTGGAATATATTAATCTGGATTTTTGGATATTATTACATAAAGGAAAAGCAGGAATAAATATAAGTGAAGATATAAAAAAGGTATAAAAGTAAACGATAATATGGATGATTTGCCTATATTTACTCGAGGAACTTGGAAGGTATTGACACCTTTTAAGAGAACCATATTGAAGTAGAGTTTGAACAATTTTAGAGTAGCACTTGTAATAAATAGGGATTTTAGTAATGAAGATAGAGACTTTGGATAATCTGAATTAAGTTTCAGTCTCACTCATATTTACTTAAGAGTTAGGGGGACACCATATTGAAAAAGTTTTTATTATCATTATTAGGTGGAGTCATAATTGGAGGAATTATTTGTTACGTTTTTATGGATTATGAGACTTCAAACTATATTATTCAAAATTATAATGGACTTGATGAGAAAGAAATTAAAGAATGGGATTTTTCTTATATCACACAAGCAGGCTTCATAATTTTGATAACCACTCTATTGATTTATTTTTCTTGGGTCGTATTAGAAAAGCGTGCGAATAAGAATTAAAAATGTGAAAATTATTAACATTTATAATATATTGACATTAAATGAAATGTGTTATCGTTACTTTAGGCCTACTTTTAATAGGTCTAAAATAACGAAAGATTGGAGCTGTAAAGCATGAAGGTCTTTAAGAAGCTACTATTATCATGTTTAGTAGTAATTTTGCTTTCATCACTAATGATTACGGACGCATATGCGGGAGGGCAGAGAAATAATTATGTTTACAAGATTGGTAATTCTGGTTCATCAGGTTTATTTTCTAAAGTGCAAAAAATCAGGTCAGGTCTCTATTTCACGACATGTGGTAAGGTAACATACGACCTCGAACACATTGTTAGATTCGGTAAATGGGATACCAAGAACTTCAGATGGAATACTTCCTCATTTAAACTTTCCAATCTTAAAGGTAGAATGACTGGTGGTGTTGCATTGACAGGAAACTACGAGAATACAAAATACAATAAGCTAGATCATAAATATTCTGGTGTAGAACTAAAAAGTGGCACATTCAATTATACTTGGAATCGTACAATGCCTTAAGGTCCAAAAAACAAAAATGCTCATTATGATTTAACGACTAAATCTGGTTGGGCAACACCATCAATCAATTGTAATAATGAGGTTAACGTTGTCCTAGACGTAGGAGGTAGCGGTAGATCTCTTGCTTATTTGGATGAGTCAGCAAGTTATGAAACTTATGCAAATGAAGATATCCCAACAGAATTCACAGAAAAGGCGGAGAGTCTATCTGATGCTTTAGGTGGGGATTTTGACGGAGAGGTTGAACCATTAGGTGAAGATGTAGTTGTGAGCCACTTCGATAATGCCAAAGAAGATACCATCATTCTAACCCAACAAAATGATAATCCCATCAGCGTTAATGATGTAGAGGATAAGGACTTTTCTAAAGTTGTGATAGACGACGTTGAATATGAAATAGGCAATTTTAATAATGCTGCAGATGAAGAAATGAATGTCATAAAGTTTGAAAAAGACGGCATGTTTATGGCCTTAGTTACAAACAAAACGAACGAAGAAGCTCTTAAACTTGCTGAAGAACTGTAAAAAAAATACTGAGGGTGGACTTTCCCCTGTCAAGTAGAACAGACATAAAAAGACTATACAGCCATAGTTTATAGTAGTATACGATGTAACTCCAAAAACACATCAATCCAGTGGAAGTCCCTCTGCATGAACAAAACTTGCTTATGGAGCCGAAATTTATTTCTTTCTGTTTCTAACAACATTAAAATTTCCCCTTAAAGTTAGTTTATTTGCTCTCCCTGTTTTAAAGCTAAAGTCTTCCTTACCTATCGTTACGCTTTATTACTAGAAAGTTTTAAATCCTGTACAGTTATAATAGAAATGGAATAGACTATGAGGTACCTGGTCTTCCTGTATTTACTAATTGTTTTAATCAAACCCCGCTTCCTTGGCAATAGCAGTTTTTGTTCTCCTTTTTAATGTGATTTTCTAATCATAAAAAATTCCCTAGTCTTCAGCATCGTCTCAAATACTCCAACTCTTTTATTTGATGAGCCGATGAGCATGTATCGTTTACCTTTCAAAAAAAACAATTGTTTAGTGAAATCCCCTTCAATTCTTGAATAAATGCTGAAACTCTTCTAAAATATATTTAGTCCATAATTTTACAGTGAATAAAAATATTACATATAAATGAAATATAGTTATATTAAAAGAAGTTGAAAGGACTTTCCATAATGTCGATGATTTACGAATCTCAAAGACTAGTTTCTGCCATGCAAACGCGTGTCGGACAATATAATGACCTGAAAGAACAGCTCAATGAATTAAAAAAAGGATTTGAGAGTATCGTTCATTTGGATGATGAGCTGCAGGGTCAAGGCGCAGAGGCCATCAAAGGATTTTACAAAGCACAGATCGATGTCGTGGATTCTTGGCTGCGTCTGATCAATCGGCATGTTGCCTTTTTAAGTGGAATTCAAGGAGATACAATCGAAGCGAACTTGAGTGAAACTGTGGTTACGGTCCCTTTTTTAGAGGAAGAGCTGGAAAGCGCCAGTCGAAATTCCAAGGAAATGGTCACAGCCCAAAAAAATGATCTGAAAAAAATATTGGCTGGAATTGATGATATCATTCAGTTAGAACCATTTTCCGATGATGCGTTCTTTGAGAATATGGAGAAAGCTGAAAGGAAACGGAACCAAACGATAGACAAAGTAAACGAGATCGATCATAAGTGGACGGCTGAATATGCTAAATCCGAAGCGGACCAAGCGGCAGTTACGGCACTCATGGAGCAATTGAAAGTATGCAGCACAAGAGGAGGAGTAGTGTCCCCTCTCTATTTTAATGCAACAGCCTATAAAAATAGTGAAGCCTATAAAAACCTGGAAGTTAGGAAAAAAGAAACCGCGCAATATCTGAAGGTTAAGAAAGAGGAAGCCGAGAATCGCCGGATCAAAGACTTGAAGGCACAACTCGATCATGTAACAGATCCAGATGAGTTCCTCAAAATCGCCAAGCAGATCGGGTATGAAAACTTAGCGCCCACCCAGCAGCAATATGTCATGCAGCTAGAAGCGGCTAAGCAAACGACAGACATCGCAAAAGGAATCGGCGTAGGCCTTTATGATGTAGGTAAAGACTTTGTGACAGGAGTTTGGGACTTCGTCACAGATCCCGGGGAAACAGTTGAAGGGGTAGCAAACTCAATCATGCACCCGATAAAAACCTATAAATATATATCCAAATCCATCTCCGATTCATACGAACGGGATATGGTAAATGGCGATGCCTATTCGCGGTCTCATTGGGTAACCTATGCCCTCGGAACAGTCGTCACATCAGTAGTAGGAACAAAAGGCGCAGGAGCCGTAGCGAAAACTGGAGTAGCGACAACAAAAGCAGCTGCCGTCAAAGGCGTTACGAAAGCAAAAGAACTGGCCACTATCCCTAACCTATTGCCATACAATCCTAAAAACCAACTGTCGTTGGCAGGGGGAGTACCTTATAATGTGGTTAATGGTGCTGGATTAAAAGAACAGTTAATTTCGATGGCGAAAGTGGAGTCTGAGGTTAGTGGTATGGGTACGGGTAAGGGTGAAACTACAGTAAAAAGACAAACTCCGAATCAAAGAAAATCAGAAGTTATCCAAAATAATTTTGTTAAAATCACTTCTCGTACTAATATCTTTAACCCTGAAGATATCCCAAGTGTCAGAGATGGTGGGTTTATTAAATGGTATGATAATATAACCTTAGATGAATTAGAAATAGCGTGGGCTAATCCGGAAGTTAGAAAAGTAATTTCTTCAAGATTGAGATCGCCTGGAAAATTACATGAATGGTTAATGATTGCAAGAGCACCTACTTTCAAAAGGTGGGGTATAAGTGCTGAACAAATCCAAGAATTGAGAACACCAACAAAAGATGTAGAGTTTATTAATCCACCAGGTAGACATCATCGTGCTCCTGGTTCTAAGAGAGCGCATAATGAGATATTAGAGATAATAGACACATCCCTTGACTATGATACATTTGTAAGACGGTTACAGATGTGGTCTCATTATAGATACAAGGGTGGAGTAGAGGGTTTACCAGGTAATCTAAAAAAATGAGGAGTGAAATTATGGAATATAGTGGTGTGGTTTCAGTGTGGTTTGGCGTTTCTAAATCGTTTGAAAATCTTGAAGAATATGTTGATATAGAGTATACGGAAGATGGGGATTCAATAGACTCAAAGTTTGGTACAAACTTTGAATTTGGTTATTATGATGAAGATAACATTGAAATTTGTTTCTATGAAGAGCCAAAAAATAATATAGACGACATTTTAAATGATTTTTCTTATAGCGAAGTAATTATTCCGAATATAAAAGAGTTAGTAAATGGTGATAATTTAGCATACTGGATTAATTCTGTTATTGTACTCTATGATTTTCAATACGATGAAGCAAAAAGTGGAGCTGAAACGGAAAATATAGAAATTAAATTTATTGGTACTGTACCATACAAGTAGAACTAATTAGTAATAGTTTAAATAAGCTATAAATACTTAGGTATTAAATTAAGAACGATATAGGCGTAATGAAATTTTAAACCTAAGAAGTAGAACAAAACCATAAACTTAGGAAATTAAACAAGATTGTTGTTTTAAGGTGAGATTTGTAAGTGAATAACTTTATATAGCTAACCATTAAGCACTTGGTTGCCCTTTAGGCAACTGGTGTTTTTGTTTTTTGTGAGAAATTTTAACTTTTGACGATATAGATGATGCTTTACTGAAATTCATAGCTCATGATGGCTATACCTCATGGAGAAATGATTTTATGCTTGATTCGTGTGAAAAGTATGGTAAACCGGCGAGATGACATTTTACATGGCAAGGGTTGGTGATGTTCTTGAAGATTTGGGGAAAATAGCTAGTACAAGATAGTAGAAATACAGGAGGTAATGTTATGGATGAAAAAAGTCTAAATAAAACTATAAGAAATGCAATTAAGCTTGGGAATATTAATGAAGTAAAGCGTTTAATAGGCGATAATCCAGAATCTTTACATACAATGACCCCATTTGGTACGTGGTTACATGTTGCAGCAAAGAAAGGGAATTTTGGAATAGTAGAATATTTGATCCATAAAGGAAAGCATCAGGCAGGCATTCAGGGTAAAGGATCTCCATCAAATAAATTGTTTCCAAGGAGTAATTGATGGTGGCTAAATTTGATTATATTAAAAATAGTAATCATAAGTTTTTTCCATTAAAAGAAAAAGACATTATAAAAGCAGAGGAAAGACTCGGATTAAACTTTCCCCCTGAACTAAGGGAGTTTTACTTAGAAGTTGGTTATGGTTTTTTTAAAGGCAATAATGAGAATTCAATAAGTAGATTAATGGATCCTGATACTATTGCAGATATTACACTAAGGGAAGGTATCTATGAGTATGACCCTGACTTAGAGGGGATATATGAAGAAGCAGACAAACTTGTTTTTTATGAAGTAAACGAGGGTGTATATTTAACACTTGATTTAAATGATACTCAAAGGACCTCTGTACACTTCTTTGACAATAAAATAGCTGATTCATTAGAGAGTTTTATAAAAAAAGTTGATGAAGAGAATGAATATTTTTTTGATATTTGAGGATGATGTTTACCCTTCAAAACGGCTTTAAAGAAAGGAAGAGTAGATATGCCCCAGTGGAAAGAATTATTGATAGAAGTAGAAAAAATAGAAATTAAATATGATAGTTCACTTAGGAATCCTGTATCAAATTCAGAAATTATTAAAATGAAACAAACCATTCAGAAGAGACTAGGAAACATTATTATTCCTGAGTCGTATATTGATTTTCTAAAGAATGTAAATGGATTAGACTTTAATGGATTAGTAATCTATGGTGTTGATGAAACGCTACTTGATACGAAGTAGATGAAGGGGTTCAGGGGTTTATTGAAACAAACGAGATTTGGTATGAAAATGATTGGCAAAAGCAATACATATTTTTGGGAGATTCTGATACAGCATGGTTTTGTTATGACTTAAATAAGAGAGTATATGTAGAACTCGATAAACCCTCTGGAACTTTAATTCAGTCATTTCATAGTTTCGATTCTATGTTGAGTGATGCACTTAAAGCAAGCCTTCTGTGACTGAAATTCTATACGCTGTTTTTATTATTAGGTTCATATAATGCTAGAGTTGGGTGACAAGAACAAAGAAAAGCACTTGATTGTCTAATATAAGCAACAAGTGCCATCACAGGTGCAACAGGCGGAATGTAATACTTAATGTCTGTTAAATTGATACCACATAAAATAAACGGGCTTGCATAATGCTTGCCCGTTAACTTGCGTCATAACTCATATTAATAAAATGCTTTGCCTTTTCGATATCTTCATCGCTAGCTATTACAACCTCTAAATCCCCTGTACCGTAATGCCCGATATTACTTACATCACGAGTAAAGCCACTTTCTAACGTAATACTTTGCGGATTAACTTTTAAGTAAAGTAGTAATTTGCCCGTTTGGGGGTGTATTTCTACGCACGCAAAGTTTTTAATCCGTTTAAACGCTATGTAATGTTTTAATATCTTTACTTGTACATCATCACCTAAAGCTAACATATACGCTTTTACAGTTTCAAATCTATCTGTTAATTGCGTATTAGCTTGCTCCAAATAATCCGACACCGTTTTTGCTTTTGTATTTCTGTTAGCATAAGTAGTTGGTGAACTTTATCTTAAAGGTCTGATTGAAGATGAATATTGGAAAAATTTCGACTCTTTATATGGAGAGTATCGGTGGTTTCAAAAAACATTGACCTCTAATTTTTTCGTTAGAATATGGTATGAATTAATTCACTTATTATTTCAAGCTACTCAATTTAGCAGTATAGTGTGTTTTCTTTTTGTTTATTTTTCTTTTTGGGATTATTTCTCTGTTGGAAGATTCCCAAGGGAAACAATTTTACTAGCAGTTATTTTATTATTTGTAACTATTTCAATTTATGGATTGTTACTAATAGTGGGAGTAAATATTAATGGATTAAAACGCCAAAGGAATTCTTGGCCAAGAACATTAGGATTACGCTTTGTTCCAAAATCATTAAACTTTTGGGATAATAAAGTTATTAGATCTAGAAAAAATATAGAAATACCCAAAATGTATAATCAACGTAAAAACCTTTGAGTTGTAGACCACCCATCTTACTAAAATGCCATTTCATTTTCAGGAATGGCTTTTAACTCGTGACAAAAGATATTTGTGAATATTGTCTGTATGAAAGCAAAAAAGAAATAATATTCATAAGAAGTCCTGCTTAGATATTGTGAAATGTATCGTACTATGAGAATAGGATAGTAATGTGATGGATTTATTGATGTGGAATAAGAAGTAACTATGATAAAGTTCTAATCAAAATACACATATTAAGAGCACATACAATGAGGAGTTGCAAAAAGTGGACAGTAAACTGCGAGAGTACTTTCTGAAAATATCGAGTGAATATCTAACAGCAAAAAGCGGGGGTTTTGGTGGAAATGCTTTTGCTAGCTTTATAAGGCACGATGTACCAAAGGAGATGAGTAAGTTATCGTTTCTTGATCGTGAAAAATATTCAGTTGCTGGTTCTGCTGGTAAAGGGAATTGGGCAACGGTTCCTTGGATTTCAATTTTAAATCGTGCGGTAACGAATTCTACACAAAGAGGGTATTACCTGGTGTACCTATTTAGTGAAGATATGAAGCGTCTTTATTTGTCTTTCAGTCAGGGAGTTACGGAAACTTCTAAAGAAGATATGTTGAGGATAAAAAAGGATATTCGTGGACATATCACAATGGATTCTTCAGTGAAAAAAGATGATAACATGTTTATAGGAGATAGTAATAAAGCAAAACAATATGCAGAATCGACTGCTGCGTATATTGGATATAATCTTGATGACCTACCTTCGGAAACGGAGCTTGTTGAAGATCTTAAAATGATGGTCGGTTATTACGAAGAGTATATAGCATTTAAAAGTAATCCTCTTATAGATCCTTTATATAGTCCAGCTCCAGGTAATGAGATTACATATGAAAAAGAAAAATGGTTAGCGAGTAACAAAGACCTAATCAACCACATCCATTCTTACATTACAGCAAAAGGTTTTCTCTACACCAAAGAAGAAGTCACAAATTTGTTCCTTTCTCTGAAAACAAAGCCATTTGTAATCCTTTCTGGTATTTCTGGTACAGGGAAGACGAAGATTGTTCAGTGGTTTGCGGAGAGTGTGGGGGCTACTGAGGAGAATGGACAGTTTACATTGATACCGATTCGTCCGGATTGGAATGATGGGTCGGATTTGCTGGGGTATGTGGATATTAAAGGAGACTTTAAGCCAGGTCCGTTTACGACCGTGATTGAAAAAGCGGAACAGAATCCGGATGATCCTTATTTTGTCTTGTTGGATGAGATGAATTTAGCACGGGTGGAGCATTATTTTAGCGATGTGTTGAGCGTGATGGAGAGTCGTAAATGGGAGGATGGGAAGATGGTTACGTCTGCTCTTATTTTTGAGGAAGTGGCTAAGCGGGATATTAGGCTGCCTGTGAACCTTTATGTTATTGGGACAGTCAATATGGATGAAACGACACATCCTTTTAGTAAAAAGGTGCTCGACCGGGCAAATACGATAGAGTTCAACCGGGTGGAATTATCGAATCTTGCATTTCTGGAAGAGCAGGTGGAAGTGGAACCGAAATTGGTTCAGGATCATATGTTCAGGTCCAAATATTTGCACTTGAAGGATCTTTATTTGGGGAATCAGGAGCTTGTTAAAAAGGTTACCGCTGAATTGGAAGATATCAATAAATCGTTGCAGCTAACCAATGCCCATATCGGTTATCGGGTTCGGGATGAGATATGTTTTTATCTTGCATATAATGAAGATAGTGAATTGTTGAGTTTTGAGAATGCATTTGATCATTGTATTTTACAAAAGATCCTGCCGCGCATTTCAGGTAGTGATAAACGTGTAGAAAGGTTATTAGAGGGGTTATACCGTTTGTTTACTACAAAAGAATATATTGATAATGAGGAAAGTAATGAAATCAGTATACGTACAGCGAGATATCCGAAAAGTGCCGGTAAAATAGTAGAGATGCTTAGGAGGTTACGAGATGATGGCTTCACATCCTTCTGGATCTCCTGATGATGTCGACTTGGTCAAAATAGAGGCAGCGGCATTTTCATTGGTGATTAAGGGAAAGCCGTATCATCACCGGTATGAGGGGTTAAAGCAATATCGTAAGATGGATTATCATGATGTCATGCAATTTTCTGTTTCAGGAGATGGCGTTCAAAGTGTTGAAGTCTATGATATCGAATCAGGAAAGTTAACTGATTCCCAGCAGGTGCGGCCGATTTTCTTTGAAAATGGGACATATCAAGTGCTTATCATTTCAAAACAAAATCAGGAACTGGACTTTTATCATGAACATCCTATATTACGGCAGGCAATATCTCGTATGGAATTGAGTGGAATGTCGCTTTTAACAGGGAATCTTCAATTTCAAAATGAGGTAGGGTATACAACTTTTGAAGTTCGTTCAGGTGCACAAACTTTATTGGAAGTCACACTTGAAATCTTTCCGGTTAAATTGGACTATCAGAAAGATTATCGACAGCTGCTTGAGGAAGTGAATGATGAGATTTACAACCTGGCTTTTCATTTTATCCGGAAAACGTATTTAGGGGCAAGCATCAAGCTTGAAGGCAAGCCAAGCAGGGCTGAATTCTATCGTTTGATGACGAAGCATTTTAAGCAGTTTATCCAGGCAGTAAACCGAATCGAGAGGCAACCCCATCATATATTAGAAACAACTTATGTAAAAGCGCGCGGCGATCAACTAAGCAAGACTGATTCTTATACACGGAAGTATTTGCAAAAACATAGTCAGTCTTTTATGGAAGTGGAGCATGGATTTAGAATTCATGGGAAAACGATGATGCCGCGAGAAGGGGTTAAGACCAAAAAAGAGCTGCGTTACGATACGATGGAAAATCGGTATGTGAAATGGATGATGGACAGGCTGATTCATAAGTTTGATGATTTGTTGGGCGCTTTAATGAAAAAGAATAAGCGCTGGAAGGAAGAACCTGATGCGGAGCTTCTGTTTCGGCTGAATCAAATGAAACAGCAGCTTGAGTCAAGGAAGAACAAAGTCTTTTGGCGATCGATTGGCAGACTTGATCGTTCGGTAATGAGTTTAGTCCTGCAAATGGCACCAGGTTATCGAGATGCCTTTCAAATCTATTTAACGGTCTCAAAAGGACTAATGCTGCAAGGAAAGCTTTATCAAATGTCTGTTAAGGATGTCGCCACTTTATATGAATACTGGACTTTTTTAAAGCTAGGACAAATTTTGAGCAGTAAGTATACCCTGTTGAGTCAGGATATTGTCAGCGTGAACCGAGAGGGGCTGTTCGTGAATTTAGAGGCAAACCGAACTGCGAAAAGAATCTTTGAGCACACAGTAACAAAGGAAAAGATTGAACTTATCTATCAAAAATATGAAGGAACTTTACCTACCATTCCGCAAAAGCCTGACTCCATGTTGACAATTGAGAAAAAAGGCAGGAATCACCGCTATAATTATGTGTTTGATGCCAAATACAGAATTGACTACGCTCAACCAGAAGGCTATTATCATTCCCGTTATAAAATGCCGGGTCCGGTAGAAGATGATATTAATACGATGCACCGTTATAGGGATTCACTCGTTTCGGAGAGTAATGGTCCTTATGAGCGGACAGCCTTTGGAGCGTATGTGTTATTTCCTTGGTCAGATGAGAAAAGTTATGAAGAACATCATTTTTATAAGAGTATTGATAAAGTCAATATTGGCGGTTTGCCATTTTTGCCAAACGCTACCGATATGGTCGAGCAATTCCTAGAGTGCCTCATTGAAAAAAGTCCTGAGGAAATTCAGCGTGAAGGGATTTTACCTAGGGGAACGAAAGAAGAATGGGAATCGACTTTAGAAGAAAAAGTACTTGTCGGAACGGTTTCCAATGAAGCTGTTTATCGAGACTTTATTCAGCAGGGCTACTATCAGATTCCAATTAATAGCCTAAAAATGGGCTGGCAAGAAGCAAAATATGTCGCACTTTATACGACTTCAGAACTTGGGGAGAATGGTGTTAGGGAGTATGGAGAAATCAAGCGAATCACCACTGAAGAGAATTATGTGCGTTTCTTTGTGGAAGTTTGGAAGAATACAAAGCAAGTAATCCGGCCTGTAAAATATGGCATAGCAACGTATATGATGACAACTCTTTCTTTACTAAACGAAGCCAAAGAGCTGCCAGAGCTGTACATGAAAAACAAACAGGAAACCACTCTTTGGAGGATGCTGAGAAGGGTTTCAGATCAGATTGAGATTAACCTGGATAACAAGGTTTTAGATGAAGCCTTAGGAGTTGGAACTTTCTCGTTTAAAGGAATCGAAATCCATTTGGACAAAGAGAAACAAACCTTATCCATTAGGAATGATAGTCAGGAACGAATATTGGGTGCAGATTTATTAATCCATCACCCTTCTAAAGTATTTAGAGAAGTGCTTGGTTTGCTTTGAACCACTATACTTTTGTATGGTGGTTTTTTTATGTTTTTGAACTAGGGTTTCTATTTATGAGAAAGAGACATCCCCCCAAGGAATGTCTCTTTTTTTCCCTATAAACTAATAGCACTCATCATCCCTTCATGCGTAGCTTCTTCTATCGTACGCGGGCCAAGGCAGTCTCCTATCTGCTTCACAATCGGCGCATGGCCTTTCATTTCCTCGAATAGTTCTGTGTTGGGTATGCGGCCAAGGGAGAGGACGATGGAGTCCCAGTTTGTTAGTTCTTCTTTTTGTTGGGTGAATAGGTTCCGGATGATGACGTGATTTTCTTTGATTGCCCCGATGTCGTAGTGGGGAAGGAGTTTGACGTTTAAGTTGTATAGTTTTTTTAGGTATTCATTCCTGAGATATTGGTGGACGGTTTCACCGATGTGCAGTCGTGATGATATGAGTGTGACTCCATGTCCTTTTTCGGCTAGGTAGATGGCTGCTTCCATGCCGGGCCAGTCGCCGCCAAAGTCGAAGACGAGTACGTTGTCCCCCACTTTTTTTGTTGAGCTGTATAGGTCATCACTCATGATGATCCGTGGGTCATCGATTCCTTCGATGGCTGGTGTAAAGGGACGTGAGCCGGTTGCACAGATGATGGCGTCCGGGTTCGCTTCGGCTATTTCTTGGGCGGTGGCAGTTTTACCTAATTGCACATTTATATTGCTTCTCATTAGCTTACGGGAGTAGTTATCGAGCATCGATTCCGCCAGTTCATGCCGCATCGGTGCTTTGCGCATGGTGCGGAGCAGGCCGCCGATTGATTTGCTTTGATCGATCAGTGTAACGGAATGTCCTAGGTAGTCAGCGGTTATGGCTGCTTGTAATCCGCCAGGTCCGGCCCCGATGACCAGGACATTCTGTTTGTTTCGAGTTTTCTTTAATTCTGGTAATATCCATGCTTCTTTACCGGTTGTCGGGTTTTGGACACAGCCGATCGGCAGTCCTTTATGATAGTGACCGATACAGGCTTGTAAACAGCCGATGCATGCATCGATTGCTTGCAGGTCGCCATTTTTTGCTTTGTTGGGCATGTCAGGGTCGACGATTAAGGCCCTGGTCATTCCGACGACATCGGCTTTTCCGGTTGATACGATCTGTTCCGCTTCAACGGGATCGACGATTCGATTGCCGACAAAGACCGGTACGGCTCCTGCCATCCTGATTTTGAATCCATGTGGTGATAGGTATGCGTGCTTTATCGGTGATGGCGGCACGATATGTGTTGATCCCTCGAAGGTACTTGAATCGCCGGCTGTGACGTTGATGAAATCCAATCGGACTTTTTCCGCGAGATATTCGACGATTTGCACGGCATCCTTCATCGTGGTCCCGTCCATCGTCAGTTCATCCGAACTCATGCGAATGCCGACGGTAAAGTCTTCTCCGACTTTTTCCCATACTTTCTCCATTATTTCCACGATGAATCGCATCCGATTTTCAAAAGACCCGCCATAGAGATCGGTGCGTTTATTTGTATGCACCGACCAAAACTGGGCAGGAAGATATCCGTGTGAACAGCAAATTTCGACTCCATCAAGTCCGCCTTCCTTTGCCAGCTGTGCTGAATGGGCGAACCCTTCAATCACTCCTTCAATATCTTCTACACTCATTGGTTTTGGCATGACGCCGAAGCGCAGGCTTGGAACGGCGGATGGCGCCCATGCTGCATTCCGGTAGTCGCTCGATACAACTTCCCTTCCGCCATGAAATAGTTGGGAGAAAACCCTCGTTCCATACTTATGGACCGTATCGGAAATCTCTTTGTAGGCATCGACGATTCTTTGGTCGTATCCTGCGATCGTTTTGGATGTAAGCATGCCGGATGGATGTACGGATGCCGCTTCAAGGATGATCAATCCGACGCCACCTTTAGCACGGGCTTCATGATAGGCGACCATATCCGAAGTGGGGATTCCGTCCGTGACATGATTTGTTTGATGTGCTGTACTTAAGATCCGGTTTTTTAATTCAGTAGAACCGATCGTTAACTGGGTAAACAGATTCTTGAATTGAGCCATGATCAGACCACTCCCTAATTTTAGATAGAATGAGAGTATAGAGGGCAATTGCCTCTACCTATCTCTATACAGGTTCAATATGCAATAATCATGCCGATGGGGAATTTGGGTTCATCATCGTTTTTTTATTTTTATAAGGAGGGTATGGCCCATGAATCGAGTATTTTATATATAGATAACTGAACCATTTTTGAAAAGTGGTGATTCATAATAGGTTCGGCATTAAATTGGTTGATAGATGGACATTCGTTGCTAATGAGAGGGGCGCTTATTTCTTTGCCGCACCAAAAAGTGTAACAAAATCGGTTCGAAATCAAAATATGGGGTGATTGTGTGGACACGGAATTAAATAAAGAATCATTAATTGTATTTTCCGATATTTCTATTTTGGATGTGAAATCCTTACTGAAAATCAATTCCTCTCCCTTTATTGTCATGAAAAATCACTTGGAAATCCTCGGCATATTAGAGGAAGGCTTCTTTTTGAAGAGATTGGATGGCGAGGGTCAAAATCAGGAAATCACGGCTTATCTTAATACATCGTTTGTCGTTGTGGAGAATTTAGATAGGCTAAGTGAAGAGGATATGAGCAGCTATGATTTTGTGATTCAACATAGCGATAACCAATATAGATGCTATCCGATCACTGAAGTCAGGGAAATTCAGCTTAAACAGAAGATTAAGAGCTTAATAAGCCTAAATGAATCACTGCATGAAGAGCTGGAGGTGACAAGAAAGAAGGTCAAAGAGCTGACACAAATCCTGGATTCCAGCTATGATGAAATTTTCGTGACGGATGCCAATGGGAACACATTATTCGTGAGTGAAGCGTGCAAGAAGCTTACAGGGCTGCCGCCGGAAGCCTTTATTAATAAGAACATTAATGAGTTAGTGGAAAAGGGGCTGATCGTCAATTCGGTTACATTAAAAACGATGAAGACGAAAGCGATCCATTCAGCGGAACAAACCTATCCGCATGGGTTGACTGTATTCTGCACGGCAAAACCGATTTTTGATGAGGAGGGGAACCTATATAGAATCGTTTCGAATTCCAGGGATATTACGGAATTGGTTGAGATGAAGAGTCAATTGAACAGAGTGAACCTTCGGAATCAGCGGGCCCAGCATGAGAATTCGAGAACCGTTTCATTCAATAACTTTATTACAAATTCCGATAAGATGATCAAGGTTTTGGAATTAGCTGAAAAAGTCGCACCGATGGATTCATCAATCTTCATCCATGGAGAAACCGGAGTCGGAAAAGGCGTATTAGCAAGGGTCATTCATGATCTCAGCAGCAGAAAGGATAAGAAATTCATTCAAGTGAATTGCGGCGCAATTCCTTCGGCATTAATTGAGTCTGAGCTGTTTGGCTACGAAAGCGGGGCATTCACGGGAGCTAATAAGCACGGGAAAAAGGGGCTTGTTGAGAGTGCGGATGGCGGTACGTTGTTTCTTGATGAAATCGGGGAAATGCCGCTCGACATTCAAGTGAAAATCCTGCATCTGGTCCAGGAAAGAACATTCATGAAGGTGGGAGGAACGAAGGAGAAAAAGGTGAATATTCGCATAATCTCAGCTACGAATAAAGACTTGAAGCAAATGATCAAAAATAATCAGTTTCGCGAAGATCTCTATTATCGGTTGCATGTCGTTCCGATGGAAATACCGCAGCTGCGTGAGCGAAAAGAAGATATTCTATTATTAACCGATTATTTTCTGAAGAAATTCAATGAAAAGTACGGTCAATCCATCACGATCGATGATCATTCGAAGTTAATTCTGCAGCTGCAGGATTACCCGGGCAATGTTCGCGAATTGGAAAATGTAATAGAACAGATTGTTGTGACGGCTAGAAAACCTATCGTAACGATAGAGGATTTGCCTTCCGATTTAACCTACAAAGATACGGCGCTAGTCAATTTAACAGGAATCATTCCCTTGAAAAAAGCGTTGGAGGAAACGGAAAAGCAATTATTGTCACAAGCCCTTTCCACCTATAAATCTACCAGAAAAATGGCCAAAGCCCTGGAAGTCAGCCAAACCACGATCATGCGCAAACTAGGCAAATACCAATTTAGCTATCATGACGATAAATAAAATTAACCTCCTTTAAAATCTGAATATTCAAAAACTTGGTATGGATATTGCATATTTCATTATTGATTATTTCTATTTTGATAAGGGGGGCAAGAAATGGGCGAATTGATTTTCTCTCTAAGCTATGGGGGGTCCTTAATTGTCATGGGGTGGATCACGAAGGTGTTCTTAGTGAAAATGAAAAAGAATCAAGAAGAAATAAAAGCAAAAGATCCGATTGAAAAGGTGGGGATGTAAGTGGCCTTTCTGCTTGGTATTATCATATCTTTTTGTGTGTATGTCTCGATCGGCATCTTCTTATTCAGGAAAGTGAAAAGCTCAGAGGAGTATTATGTTTCCGGACGGAGCGGAAACACATTGATGATTACCGGTACGCTTGTTGCCTCTTTCCTAAGTACCGTATCCTTCATGGGAGAAGCGGGATTTTCCTATGAAGGGTATCCGATCCTGCTGCTGATCCTCGTTATTTTTAATGCAAGCGGCTATATTTTCGGGGTGTTCCTGTTTGGCAGGTATTTAAGAAGAAGCGAATCCTTGACCGTTCCTGAATTTTTTGGTAATCGCTTTCATTCTAAGAAGGTAAGACTGGCGGCTGCGATCACGACGATTCTCGGAATCGCAGCCTACTTAGTTGCCGTTACTCAAGGGGCAGCTGTTTTATTGGCCGAGGTTTCCGGTGTTTCCTATCCAATGGCCCTGGTGATCATGTGGGTCGTGTATTCATCCTTTACCATTCTCTCAGGTGCGAAGGGCGTCATGGTGAATGATACGGTGATGTTCTTTTTATTCTCGATCGCAACATATATTAGCTTTCCTTATATCATCAAATCCGCAGGCGGTTTCCCTGATGCAGTTACGAAAGCGGCAAACCTGGCTGAACGTCCTGATTTATTAAGCTGGCATGGCATTACCGGACCTGCCGCAACGATGGGCACACCTTGGGAAGCATTGGCCTGGGCCGTCATCATGGGCTTGGTCTGGGGCATTGTTATTGCAGTCAGTCCATGGCAAAGCAGCCGATATTTAATGGCAAAAAATGAACACGTAGCCATCAGGGCCGGCGTCTGGGCAACGATATCCATTTTGACCGTCTATTTGTTTCTTCATATCAGCATATCGACAATCACCACCATTAAAGCCGATATCGCCCCGACGGAAAAGGTATTCATTTGGGCAGCGATGAATATTGTCCCGACATGGCTTGGAGTCATCATCGTCAGCGGTATCATGGCTGCGGCATTATCTTCCTGTTCGAGCTTCCTTCAGATTATAGGAAGCAGCATAACACGGGATATCATGGAACAATCACGTAAAAAGGAATACACAGATCAACATCTATTACGGGCCAGCCGCATTTCAATGGTTGTGATCAGCTTGATCATTCTCTTGATTGGATTGTTCCAGCCGCCTGCCGTCATGTGGATCGGCTACTTTGCGGCAACATTATTTGCGGCATCATGGGGACCGATTGCCATATCAAGCGTATTTTCAAAGAAGGTAACGAAAGAAGGGGCATTTTGGAGCATCGTATTCGGCTTCTTTGGCGTGATTCTCGGAGAAAGCCTCGGCATGTTCGGGATAAGCCTTCCCGTTTACCTCAATCCTGTCATCATTGGTTTAATCTTAAGCATAGGTGCAATGATCATTGGCTCCAAGTATGGAACGATCACCAACGAAGAAAGGGAGTTTCAAGCAAATATCCTTCAAACTCCAATTGAAATAGACGAGCAAAAAGAAATGAACATCACCCGAAGATACCCAGCCTATTTAATGATCAGCGGTGTCATGATCATCATGGTCACACTAGTGTTTTATTATTGGCCGATCAATATGAATTGATAGAAATGGCAGGGGAGATCCCTGTCATTTTTTTCTGTACCTAGCTAAAATTCAAACTATGTATCACCAAGACTATTTTCCCTTAGCTCCATGAGCAATGCCAAAATGATTTGTTTATATCAGTCTTTCAACTAAATGGAGGGTTAAAAAGGCCTTGTAGTCTTCAGGAAGCTTGATATCGCATTCACTTTCAAACATTTCAATTTCATTTGTCTTTATTGGAGCGTTAAAAGAACACGAAACGTTATAGACTTCGCCTTCCTCTACTACTGACTTCATTTGCTCTTTGTTATTTAACAATTCCTTTAGTCCCGATAATGTATTTTGTATAAAATGACTCAATTCATTAATCCCTCCATTATGTATGGTTTGGCAAAACATTCTAAATACCTTTTTTTTCAAATTAATACTTTTTGGTAGCTTTGGAATTATAGTCTTTGTGCCAATTCCTAAAGACCAGTTCAGTGTCTGAATATTTACATTAAAATTCGGGTATGATATCCTTATATGAACATAAACTAAAAACAGCCCCATGCTGGAACATGAGGCTGATAACTAGCAAGAGTGGTTGGTCACAACTAATAACTCTTAATCAGAAGAATCAGAAGAAGAACCATTTCCATCTTGGAGGGATGAGTGGTTCTTTTTCCGTTTCTTGGCGAACACAGACAGGAGAATATTTGTTGCTACTGCAACAAATATTTCTTTACCCATATCTATAATTATGTTCAATAAGAAATGTATCATGCGGTCACCTCCTTTCCCATCTATCATTAGATGGAAAAAGCAAAACTGTGACCTCCCACTCTATCCTCAGTTGTCCCTCTGTTTTATCATATCTCTCCATTATAGTAATTATTTGCTATTATTAATCATTCAATAGATAAAACAAAAATAATTGACGATTGGAAATATCTTGGTTAGAATAGGGGCAAGATTTGAAAGGAGCGATAAGCGTGGCTTTTCTACAACTATACTGATATACACACATACTATGGAAAAAACCACTTTTTATAAGGGGTTATTTGCTGTGTGTATAGGATGGATATGTTGTAGGAGTTTTGTCGTTCTACCGGATATCTATGCCGATTTTTTCCGTACACAGAGCCTTCTGTGTACTTTTTTGTTTTGGAGGGATTTTTACATGATGATGTTACTTTTCTATTGATACGAGTTTGGTAGATAAGCTCATTTCGATTACATGGTCATTCAGCGGTGACTATGAAGATGGGGGAATGAAAATTGCAGTTTTTATTATTCTTTTGATGCGGGCTTGAAATAGAAGCTCGTATCGATCCAAGCTATCGATACGAAATCACACATTTCGGAGGTAGCGAATATGGAACAAATATGTTTTGAATTGGAAAATGTCGAAGTGGCATATTTAGATAAAGAGATATTGAAGATTGAACGATTGGCTGTACATCAATTTGACCGCATCGGCATCGTCGGGAAAAATGGTGCAGGGAAAAGTACGTTACTGAAGTTACTTGCTGGAGAAATTCAACCGACAAGCGGAAAAGTAAAGGGGTACGTTGAGGGTGGCTATTTTGAGCAAGTGGAATTGCCTGCTGTTGCTGAAGCTGATCCAGCGTTACTGGGAAAATTAGCGGTTCCGCGAAATTCAGAATCGTTAAGCGGCGGTGAGCAAACAAGGCTGAAGCTTGCCCAATTGTTTACCCACTATTTTGAAGCGTTACTTATCGATGAGCCGACAACCAACTTGGACCAAGGCGGCATTTCGTTTTTACTTGATGAATTACGCTATTACTATGGTGCGCTTGTATTAATTAGTCATGACCGGGCTGTATTGGATGAACTTGTGACAACGATTTGGGAAGTGCATGAAGGCAAGGTACACGTATATTCCGGAAATTACAGCGAGTACATGGTACAGAAGCAGTTGCAACGTGAACAACAGAGACAGGCTCATGAACAATTCATAAAAGAAAGAAGCCGGCTTGAAAAAGCGGCGCAGGAAAAAATGAAAAAAGCTGAAAAAATCGCTCAAGCTGGAAGGTTGTCAAAAAAAGAGGCGAATGCCAAACCGAATAAGACGTTCATGACGAAATCGAAGGGCACAAGCCAAAAAGCCGCACAACGAGCAGCGAAGGCAATTGAGCAGCGAGCGGAAAAGCTTCAGGAAGTCGATGCTGTACAAGAGGAAAGGCAAATCGTGTTTCGCCAGTCAATGCGATTGGAATTGCATAATAAGTTCCCGATCATGGCGGACCGATTGACTCTTCAAGTGATGGAAAAAGTATTATTGGATGAAGTGAGCTTCCAGCTGCCGCTTGGTAAAAAAATAGCCATTACAGGAAGCAATGGAAGCGGTAAAAGTACTTTGCTTCACCACATTGCAAATGATGGTGCAGGCTTGACGCTTTCTCCAAAAGCGAAAATAGGTTACTTCCATCAAATGAGCTATCGATTTGCAAGAGATGAAACGGTTTTGCAATTTTTGGGAAACCGTTCTGAATATGATGAAGGATTTTTAAGAAGCGTCCTGCATTCGATGCAGTTTGTCGGGACGGATATACTGAAAAGTGTTCAAGCATTAAGTGGCGGCGAAGCGATTCGCCTCCAACTTTGTCAGTTGTTCTTAGGGGAATACAACATTCTGCTGTTAGATGAACCGACCAATTTCCTGGATATTACGGCGATTGAAGCGTTAGAACGATTTATCTTGGCATATGATGGGACGATCATATTTGTATCCCATGATCAATCGTTCATCAATCATGTAGCCGATCTTCAATATAAAATTCAGGCGAAGAAATTGGTTCAAGTCTAATGTATAAGTGAATGCCAAAATAAGCCGATAAGACAATCTCGTCGGCTTATTTGTAATCATCATTAAGGATGAATCGTAACAGGCGTCCCGATAGGAACAGTCCTTGATAATTCCTCCACGTCCCGATTATGCATGCGAATACAGCCTTTTGAGACGGCTTTACCGATCGAGCTGGGGTCATTCGTTCCATGAATGCCATAGTGCTCCTTGGATAGACTCATCCACATTGTCCCGAATGGGCCTCCGGGGTTCGGGGCTTTATTAACGATGATGAATTGTCCTACTGGTGTACCGAACAGCATTCTTCCGACAGCGATCGGATATTGTTTTTGCAGGACTCCATTTTTCAGCAGCTTCAGCTTACGATTGTTAACGGACACATCGATCTGATATGGAATGGTATCAGGAGGGGGGAAACCAGGGATCATGATGGGTTGACCAGGATAAATGACATTCGGATTGATGTTCGGGTTAGCAGCGATGATTGCCGATAGCGGTCTCCTGTAGTCCCTCGAAATCTGTGTCAGTGTTTCACCTGGTTTTACTGTATGAATCAGTCTGAACACCTCCATAAGTTATAGTTTTCATGTTACATTCTATGTGTTTTTTCAAAAGTGTTTCGTAACTCGCTGTTATCTGTTTTTAATGAAACGTATTTGTTAAGTAACTTAGCCGAAAAGAAACCGAAATGAACTTTTGATAGAATAAGTTTTTATCGAGATGGATTTTTTGTTAGTTAAAGAGGGGGAATCAGGGTGGAGGAACATGTGAAAAAGGCTTTAGTTGAATGGAATGAAGAAATCAGTGATGTGTTACATGGGATAGAAAAAGAGTATGAAGAAGTTAAGCGTGATCTTCAGGTTTATTCCTATAAATTCAATATCACCAAACAAGTTGTACAATCCACAATAAATGATGAAATCATTCGAAACATCCGTGAGCTCTATCATAAACCTTTTGAACAAAAATTGAACGAATTGAAAGAATCAATAAAAGAGCTGGAAGAAAAGAGAAAGGTTTTTCAAATGTTTGTCGATAAAATTGAAAAGGTTAGTGAAAGAGAAGAAGGAAAACCGCAAATATCAGTCATATAAGGCAGCGAAGGCTAGGATGATCATGCCGAATCTACTATTCTATACACAACCACCATGGCAGCGAATATAACTGCTTTTTTTTGCTGGAATTTGCCGAAAGCGGCCCCTTGTTTACCCAGACATCTACCAGGGTACACTATCCTATAAAAGGAAATGGGGGGATTCTATGTGGAATGCGGTCTTTTGGGGAGGGGTTTCGGGTTCTGCTGTCCTCCTTGGCGCACTAGCCGCCATCTTCATTCCGATAAAGAAAAACATCATTGGCTATATTATGGCTTTTGGTACGGGTGTATTGATTGGTGCAGCGGCATATGAGCTGCTGGCTGATTCAGTGAGTGATGGAGGAATCTGGGCGACGGCGATCGGATTCATAACAGGGGCCGCCGTATTTACCGCCTTGGATTTTCTTATTTCCAAAAAAGGTGCGGATAAAAGGAAACGGTCCAATAATAACTCCTCGAAGGAAGCGGGGCTGGCCATTTTCATCGGGACCGTGATGGATGCCATACCGGAGTCGATCATGATTGGCGCCAGCTTAATAAGCGGTGGCTCGGTAAGCTGGCTATTGGTCATTGCCATCTTCATCAGTAATATTCCGGAGGGGCTCTCAAGTACAACTGGTCTGCTCAAAAGTGATTATTCGAAGAAGAAAATCATGCTGCTGTGGTTTTCCGTATTGCTCATTTCGGCACTATCCTCGATGTCGGGCTATCTATTCCTCGATCATGCCCCGGACTATATCCTGGCAGCGATGGCCGCATTTGCAGGAGGCGGAATTATCGCCATGATTGCCTCGACGATGATGCCTGAAGCATATGAAGACGGGGGACCGATGACGGGCATATTCACCGCCGCCGGCCTGCTTATCTCTTTGGTTCTGGATTCGATGTGATAACGAAAAAGTGAGATTGTCCCCTTGGAAGGAAAGGGGGCAATTTTTTTTATAAAATCTATCATAGTAGGAATTGCATAGGCGAAATAAGGAAACCTATCTTAAAAGAATAATTGCAGGTGTTAAAATATCATTTCAAATCATACACTCTTCATATAGATTTTAGTCATTGAGGAGATGTTAGAAATGAACTTCGGGATGCAAATAGCGAATATGCTGGCCGATAATATACATGGCTTCATTACATTCGTCCGGGAAAATCATGAAAATGAAAATAACTGCTTTTGTTTAAATAGAGATAAATTGTATCAATTGAAGCTTCTTGTCGAGGAGTTCAAGTTTCAAGTATTGGCAGATGAACTTAAACGAATCAATCGGTTTACATGGGATGAAAATTACACCCATTTATTAGTTGGTAGATTCAGGAAAGGGATGGGAATCATTGAAGAATACGTTGAAAACAACTACAGTGATTTATTCATTTTTACCGCTAGACTCTATACGCTGAATAACCTCAGCTTATTATTTTCCAAGGAGGAAGAATCGGGTACAGTCCTAAGCGAATAAAAGAAGAGCACCTATTATCGTATATCATAGGTGCTCTTCTTTATTTCATTATTGGGATAGTATGCTTCCGGGCCGGGCCTATTTGCTTGGCATCGTAGAGATATATTTTTTGACCACTTCATAAACATATTCTTGATTGGCTGCTGCTGTATTGGGGTTATATTTACCGCCATTCACTTTATTATTGGATAGTACTCGTATACCTAAGAAAGGAACATCGTAAGCTTTGGCGATTTGGGCAGCCGCAGCTCCTTCCATTTCTTCAACAGATGTACCATATTTCGTATGGAACCACTTAATCCGATCCATTTCATTATTCCAAACGTCTGCAGAACCGATAGTGCCATCGACAACCTTACCTTTTGTGTAAGTATCTTTAACTGCATGAGCAGCTGCGAGTAAATCCTTATCTCCCTCGTAGAAGCGTGGTTTTTCAGCGTTAGGATCTTCTCCTGCACTTCCTTCAGAAGCCATTAGGTCCATCGGTTTCCATATGGTTGGATCGATTCCTTGGTTTTCAGCTTTATCAGCCGTTTTTAATGAACCTAGGTTTACCGTTCTTTTTCCTAAAACAATATCAAAAACGTTTAAGCTTGGATCATGTCCGCCTGATGTTCCTTGATTGATGATGGCGATAGGGTTATATCTTTCAATGGCCAATGCTGTTGCGGCAGCTGTATTTTCCATCCCTTTACCTGTTTTTGCAACGATTACAGGATAATTGTCTAACGTTCCAATGTAAAATACAAAATCTCCTGATTTTTCTTCTTTAACATTTTTTAATCTTTTCGCGAAATTTTCAGCTTCGATTGGCATTGGACCTTGGATCATTATAGGCCTTTGAGTCTTTTTTTCGACCGTTTCATTTTTGGAAGCGGAACTGCATGCTGCAATCACCGACACGAAAAGTAACGTGATGATTCCTAATATCGTGTACTTTTTGAACATGTTTTTTCTCATATAAATTCTCCTTAAAACATATTATTCGATTGTTTGATACACTCGCAGTTCGGTCAAAGAAAAAGGTCCAGAACGGCAGAGTGATTACTGCCTTCTAGACCTACGATAGTCAAAGTAATGGTGATTAAGCAAAATCATTATAGTGCTAAATCATTAGCTGCTCAAGAATGCAAGCAGCCGAATACTTTAACCCGTAGTCTAGTTCTTCACCGGGAACCAGGTAGAAACGCTCAGACCATATTTCCGAGCATATACGAGTAAATGACGATTATTACTTTGCTAATATAACAAACAAATAATAGATAATCAATAAAAAATGAACATTAAAATACAAATTTAATTTAATGTTCGTGTTTAATGAGGTCTATTTCGTTAAAATTGCTGATTTATTAAAAGGTAAATAAGGTTTTAGTGAGGTTTGGATACGATCATTATGTGGATAATTTTCGAATAGTATAATTTAAAGGCCGAGTCAAAGATAGAGAATTCGGATGTGTCTCATCCCGAACCATAATTTTAAAACAAGACTATGGTTTTTTAGTATTATGAAAACCTCATTGGATGGAAGAAATTTGCGGCACTCCTGCCGAATGACTGGCTAGCCGAGGAGGCTTGGCAGACAATCGGCGGAAAGGGAGCGGGTTTCTGAAATCAAACGGGAACATTTTTTAGAAAAAACTGTAGGCAAGCCCGCTTTCTCCGGTTTTGTCTACAGTCTGAAACAGGTAGAATAATCTGCTTAATTATTGGCTTAATCGATTTCGTAGAATCCAATTACGGTATTACGGATCTTTCAAAGGGGTATTTTCATGTCCAAGCATTTGAAATAGGCTTTGTCAGGGTCTATCATGATCTGCCAAAGTTATGACGACATTTCCCTTTTTATGTCCTTGTTCTACATATCTATGAGCTTCGGGAATCTGTTCCAGCGGGTAGCGTTTATCAATGACCGATTTTATTGTTCCAGTTTCGATAAGCTCCTTGAGGAGCATTAAATCTTCCGTAAGTATCTTTGCTATTCCTTGCCCTTCGACGGACACATATCGCCCGTTCGGGGTCAGTGCTTTCTTGCAGGCGGCTTTCGAGCTTTTCCCTACTGCATCAAAGATGATGTCATATCGCTCTTGTCTTTCCGTGAAATCCTCCTCCGTATAATCAATTACCTCATCGGCTCCCAATGATTTCACCAATTCAAAATTAGCGGCACTGCATACTCCGGTAACGTCTGTTCCAAAGTATTTGGCAAGCTGTACGGCTGAAGTTCCTACTGAACCGGATGCTCCGTAGATGAGGACTTTTTGTCCGTCCTGAATCTTGGCTTTTCTGAAAAAATGAAGGGCTGTCGTTCCCCCAAAAGAAACGGCGGCCGCTTCCTCATAGCTCACATTGGCAGGCATCATCGCCATGGTTCCGTCTTCAGGTAAACATGTGTATTCGGCATGAGCCCCGAAATTCATTCCAGTCATGGCAAAAACCTGGTCGCCTTTTTTGAATTTTTTCACATTCCTGCCCGTTTCCTCTATTTCCCCGGCCAGCTCCACTCCGAGTATCGATTTTCGCGGTTTTCTAAGCCCCAAGAAGATCCGCATTGGCAGCCATAATAAGAGGGGGCTCTTGAAACTCCGCACTCTTATGTCCCCTGAAGCCACTGTTGCCGCATGAACCTTTACGAGAACTTCGTTGTCCTTGGGTATTGGTTTTGCCACCTCTTGGAGTTCCAGTACATCGGGTGAACCGTATTTTGTGCATATCATTGCTTTCATCGCGAGTCTCCTTAGTTTTTGATACAATCTTTTAATACTATGTTTGAAGCTGTAATATAAAACTACATGTAAGCGAAATGGAAAAATGAATGCTTAAAAGCAGCAGGTATTTGTCCGGCATCGCTCAGGGGCAAGTGCTCGCTGAGCGGTCGAAACCTTATGGGACATTCTATAAGACAAAGGAGCTAAAAGTATGGTCATTAATGAAAGACCGAGAAGAATAATTTTAGATTTAGCAGTTACTTTAGATGGATTTATTGAAGGGTCGAAAGGGGAAGTGGACTGGTGCATTATGGACCCTGAAATGGGATTCACGGATTTCTTAAAGGATATTGATACCATTTTTTATGGAAGAAAAAGCTATGATTTATGGGGCCAATATACCCCAGAGAATGAGGTATCCGATACTGAAAAAGAAATGTGGAAATTGGTGCATGGCAAAGAAAAATTCATGTTTTCCAAAACAAAAAAAAGCACTGATGATCAAGTGACAATCATAAATGATCATATTGTTGAAGAAGTAAATAAATTAAAGAAAAAGCCTGGTAAAGACATCTGGCTTTATGGCGGGGCCAGTCTTATTACATCTTTTATAAGGTTTGGGCTGGTTGATGAATTTAGGTTATCTGTCCACCCTGTTGTTTTAGGGGAAGGGAAACCTTTGTTTATTGACATGAAGGAGAGATTGAATCTAAAACTGGTTGATACAAAAAGATTTTCCTCTGGCGTTGTTCAACTTTGCTATCATCTTAATGAATTGTAATGTAAATGATCAAAATTTTTTTATGAAAAATTCATATTTATATCCATTTTTTAAAAATGATGAATTCACGATATCGACAAAAACTGCAGGTATATCTCCGAAAATGGAGATATACGAGGAAATCCATAAATAAGGCTAGTAAGGTATCCATACATGAAGTGTGGGTGCCTTTTTTATTTGATTTGCAATTTATAAATTATAAAATGCAATATATATGTTGCGAAAAGTAAAATAAATCATATAATGGGAGTAACCGATGGAATTAAATGGAGGTCGATGGAAGATGGATTTATTTAAACGAACGAAAAAGATCACGGATGAGCGGGTGGAGCATGTAAGAAATAAAATTTATAAAGAAATGTCTTACGTCATCTTGGCCATTTGCCTGGTAAGTGCACTTTTTAAACTATATAAATATGGTGCAGGCAGCGGGGAGCTATATCTGGAAGGCGTGATCCTTGCTGCAGGAGGGCTGTATTACTTAGCCCGTTCCATTTTTTTGGGTGTATTATGGGATGAAGTGGAAATGCATGACCGCACAAGCAAAACACCGATGAGCAAGAAGACGATTCTGGGTACGGTTGCTTTAGCACTCATCATCGCTATATTCATGGGGGTGAATAGTGCCGTAAATTATGCGGATGGCAGTTCCCAGGGCATATGGTATTTTGTATTGGTATCGTTTGTATCCGTTATGATCTATTTACCGATTTTACTTTTGTTTTTTGGCGGTATATACTTGCTTGCGAAGAAAGTCGGAATGAAAAATAGTGAAGATAATAAGAAATTGTAGGTGCCTTCCGTTGAAAAATATGAAACTGAAGCTTGCGAGAGTAGAAAAGGACTTGTCACAAGATGAACTGGCCAAGATTGTCGGCGTTTCCAGGCAAACGATTGGATTGATTGAATCTGGAAAGTATAATCCCTCCTTAAGTTTGTGTGTCGGAATTTGTAAAGCATTATCGCGTACATTGGACGATTTGTTTTGGGAGGAAGACTGATTAGGGGTATCCATTGACTTGGATATCTTTTTTTTAGGAATTTATCAGCAAAGAATGGGGGAAGGTATAGCATGTAAGCAAAAATCTAACATTCGAGAGGGATGGTTTGATGGATCGTACGATTGGTTACTTACGTGAGATATTATCTAACTATACGGACCAATATCCTGAAGCGCAGGAAATTTATAATAAAATCAAAAGCGGGCATTTTCATTCTGAAGAAGAACTCGTCAATAAGCTATCCGGCAGAGAATCCAGCCTCCTTAACCATATTCTTCCTAAGGAAATCAAGCATGCGAAGGAAGCGAGTGATACGGAACGGGTCACGCAATTATCAGAGGTATATGAACTGATTATAATATGATGAAACCTTGTCCATGAAGTTCATGGACAAGGTTTTGTTGGTTTTTTTATTCCATTTCACTAAGTGAATCCATATGACTGGCGATCATGGCGATGATCGTGCTTGCTTCTTCCTTGCTGAAAATGAAATTCGTTTCATCCTTTATCAAGTCATCATCCGCTGTCCGAATCCGGTTGATCCGTTTCAGCACACCATCACCTGTTTCCTGAACGATACCGAATTGGTAGGTGACCTCCACTTCATTATCCTGGATATAGGCGGTCACTTCAGGCGTTTCCCAATCTACATCGATTTCGTATATATCGGAATCTCCGCCGTCTGGATCATACAAATCATCATTTTCATCTTCCATATCCATATCATATTCGTAATCGGCATCATCCTCTTCCAAATAATTATGGAAGCTCTCATGGACGGCATCGACGATATCTTCAATGTCTGAAAGGATGACCTTGCTAATCTGCCCTAAATCCGGCTCAAACGATTCCATATAAAATTCTTCATTATATGGATCAAAAAACAGCGTGGAAAAATAATCCCGCTCATTGTCATCCAGCTCTGTATAAAACTCGATCCGTGGATGCTTCGACCCGCGCTCCACGATCATACTGCCATTACGGTCGTATTTCTCACAAATCGATTGAAGATGATCCTGCAATTCCCCGCTAACTCTGTCAAACCACTCTAATGACATCAACATCCACATCCTTTCGTGATTATTATTTCCCAGAAAACACGAACATGACGTGCCATTTAAAGCCAAATGCCATTTGTTCTCGCACAAATAAAACCAGTTATAAAAAAATAATTCAAAGGGAAAATAAGACGACTAACATAAACGGTATTTGGATTTATTTTATGAAAAACTCCCTACAGAATATAAGGATCTTTTAGCAATTTGTGAATGAAGCAGAAGGAAGGTCTACTGGCATTACGGCCAGCATATCATCTTCCTGCAGGGGTATCGTAGTTAAATAAAAGGTCCAATTCGAATAAGGCCGCTTTGCCATTTCTTTGTGCTTTTCAGTCCCAGATATAAGTATAGCCAAGTTCTTCGGCAGCTTTTGTGAAACTGCCTGTTATTATGGTTTTGATAAAAGCATAATACGAATTCAACCCCACTAACCCCTTTTCATTTGTTATTCTGATAAAGCTATTATAAAAATGGTTTTACTAATGTAAATGGAAGAAATAAAATATAGTAGTGAAGAATTATTAGGTCAGGAGTTGAAGTACGAAATAATGAGTATTAACGTTAAATACCGAAATATTATTCAAGCGTTTTTTATGGCTTTTAGTATGTCCTTTTTATTTCATTTATATTAGTCTCAATAAATAGTGGGTATGATCATATATTTTTATCTACTTGGATAAAAACTTGGTCACAGGCTTTTATCTGTGCTTTCTTTGGAGCTTACTTTTTTCCGAGGGTAATACAACGAATAATGAGAAAAATTAATTTTGTAGAAACGCCAATAATCGAGAAAGATTTTTTAGTAAGAAAAGAAGACAGTAAGAATTAAAATTTGGTGAAATATTGTTTTGAAGAGGTTTCCTGAAAATGGTAATAATATGTATTTTATAGAGCTGCCCACATGATGGGGAGCTTTTTATGTGTTTCCCCTGAAAAATTTTAAGGCCATGCTACTTTCATCCTGAAAAAGTTTATATAGAGTGTGAAAGGGGGTGAGTGATATGGCAAGTCAGATTCCAGTATCAAGTACGTTGCGGATCGATTTTGAGACGGGTTTAAATGAAAAAGGGGCTCTCGTTTTCAAGCGGAGGGCATTTTCGAACATCAAGGTCGAGGCGACGGCGGATCAGTTATTTTCGGCAGCTATTGCGATTGCAAGTGTGCAGAATTATCCAATGGGTGAAGTGACCCGGGTGGATACGCATTCATTGATTGGCTAATCGGTTTTGTGGCCGTTCGAGGGGGAGGTGATTTGAAATGGCTAAAGTACTGGAATTGATTTTCGTTACGGAGGAAGGGAAGTCGGCGACGATTTCCGTTGATAACCCGAAGGAGCCGGTCCAGGTAAATACGATTAAACTGGCAATGGAAAAAATCATTGCGGGGAATGTGTTCGTTACATCTTCCGGGGATTTCATCGATTTGAAGGCGGCCCGCCTTGTCGAGCGGAATGTCGAGGAAGTGGAACTTGTCTGACGGACGGGAGAGTCATCTTGTTGGACAAACATGAATTGAGGTGAATAAAAAGTGGATCAAATCCTGCCATTTGTCAGTGATATCGGGTTCCCGATCATTGTTACCCTTTATTTGCTTCATAGGATTGAAACGAAATTGGATACTTTGAATGAAACCCTTGTAGAGCTGCCGGATCGCTTGCGAGAAGGGATTCCCAAGTAGGTTAGGAAGCATCATGAGTGATACCATTCATGGTGCTTTTTCCTTTTGAAATGGAAAAGTTTTAATAGATGCTAGTTTCATATCAAAACTATCGGGTATACATAAGACTGTAGCTAGTTCATAAAAATCCCAAACAATAAGGAGGAGTTTTAATGACTAACAACAATGAAAAAATGAGCAGGGAAGAAGCTGGCCGCAAAGGCGGGGAAGCGACAGCGAAAAATCATGATAAGGAATTTTTCCAAGAGATTGGACAAAAAGGCGGAGAGGCCACTTCCAAAAATCATGATAAGGATTTCTATCAGGAAATTGGCAAAAAGGGCGGAGAGGCTCGAGCCGATCAACGTGATGGGTCCGATGATTGAAAAATGAGCAAGGAAGAAACAGGTGTCGCCGCTAAATAAAAGAAGCGACCTGAAGCATTTAGCTGATTCTAACTTTATAGCTGTTCAAGCGGGTACATGACATATGTAGCTAGTTCACTGAAAATCCAAATAATAAGGAGGAATTTTTAATGACTAACAACAATGATAAAATGAGTCGTGAAGAAGCAGGCCGTAAGGGTGGAGAAACAACAGCGAAAAATCATGATAAGGAATTCTATCAAGAGATTGGCCAAAAAGGCGGAGAAGCAACATCCGAAAATCATGATAAGGAATTCTATCAGGAAATCGGCCAAAAAGGCGGAGAAGCAACATCCGAAAATCATGATAAGGAATTCTATCAGGAGATTGGCCAAAAAGGCGGAGAAGCAACATCCGAAAATCATGATAAGGAATTCTATCAGAAGATTGGCCAAAAAGGCGGAGAAGCGACATCCGAAAATCATGATAAGGAATTCTATCAGGAAATCGGCCAAAAAGGCGGAGAGTCAAGGGCCAATCAACGAGATGGTGACGGCAGCTCTGACGGTTCCGGTGATGGGAAAATGAGCCGTGAAGAAGCAGGACGAAAAGGCGGGGAAAAAAGCCGCCGTTAACATATAATCCATGAAACACATAAAAAACCGAGGGAGTGCATTCCCTCGGTTTTTTATGCCCTCAGCAAATGTCCCGCTTTAATTCCCTTCACAGCACATTACAAAGTGTGCTTGGAGATTAAAGTGGGTAAAGAAAAAACATCCAGAAAAGAAAGAGGTGATATGAAGTTGATTGTCCATTATTCATTTCCCCGTTTAAAAGTAGGCGGAATTACATTCACTGCACGGCATTCATTGCTTGCTCTTGGTCTTGCGGGCCTCGCTTATCTCATTTCCAATAAGAGGAAGCACCAAGCGGTATTCAACACGGCTTCCTTGATGTGTAAGATCGAACGGAAAGAAGATACCATTAAGCTTATGTGGCCTGATGAAGGTGGTTTCTATCGGGTATTCAGGGGGCAAGAGCAGATTTACAGCGGCCCGGAGCCAAGGGTGGCAGATCGGGGACTGACTCCAGGAACCATCTATACGTACACGATAGATGGCTTGAATGAAAAAGAACAGGCAGTGAACAGGATGAAAATACAGACATCAACGACCGCCGCGAATAAAAAAGAGGATAATATCCTTTTGGATTTGGTATTCACGACGATTGTCGCGAAAGGCCAAGCCAGCCTGGAATGGGAGCCCATCAAAGGTATAAAAGAGTATCGGATTTACCGAAACGGCGTGGATATTGGGAAAGTGGGCGGATGTTCCTTCAGTGACCGGAGCATTAGTGAGGATCAGGAATACACATATACCATTAAAGCCAAGCGGCCCCTTCCGCGTTCAGAGCAGGAGTCTTATGCCGTGAAATCCCTTGTGGCGAGTATTGTCGGAGCCGTAAAAAAAGGTTCATCACAAGAACAGGCAGCGATCGAGGAAATTACGAATACAAAAAAGATAGGACCTGTAAAACAGCTATTGCAGCCAGTCGAAAACGACGTGGATGCTAAAAAGAAAAGAAATTGGCAGCTGCGCTATTCCACCTTTTTACCGGAAGAGTGGCTGAAAAACCCCAATCTTGCTTCAAAGGTTCCCTATTTTAAAGGAGACAACCGCGGGTTCGATCCTGAATCACCCCGATACAGGACTAGGGTCGATGTGTACATTCACGAAAAGGAAAGTGAAGCCGAAATTGAATGTACCAAAGCAGTCGGGAAAAGTGAGGGCTACAATCATGATGGGGATTTCCTCGAAGAAGGAGTGGCATCGGATGAAGACATTGCAGTGAAGCATGTATCATCCAATCATGAAAAAACGACGATTCAGCTGACACACTCTGTAGGCAACCCAATCATCATTTCTCCTTCCGTGGACTATAAAGTGATCGGGACCTTTTACCGAAATGGCGAAGTCAATATAGCCGGGTATCATGATCAGGCACCGCATCACGAAGTCTACCTAAAGGAGGCAGATGAACAAAACTGGGCCCCCCTGCACCTAGCGGAAAACAAAGGGCTCGAAATGATGGCTCATCCAACGGCCAACCATTTATGGAGATACTCCACATTTACACATTGAAAAGACGAAAAGCATTCTAATACAAAAAAACAAAAAGGACCTCGAATGCTTGAAGTCATTTTTGCCTGTTAATGAGGTCTTTTTTATAAAAATCGCTTTCGAACACTTGGCGACGGCAGCATACAGCTTTCTTCTTTCTTTCCGAACCATTTGTAACGGTTCCTGGCAATGAAATCATAAACGAAGTTCCGGATGAAGCTAGGAACGATGATGAAACCGTAAAGTAATTTCCATGCCCCTTGTAAGCGGCGGCAAATCCTCAAGGCTGCAGACGATTTATAGTAGGCCTTATCCCTTTCGATCAGCACCATACTATCTATATCTGCAGGAACATCATACTTCTTCAGCAACTCTTGTCCCGCCTCACTTTGAAGTGAAGCGTAATGAAAAAGCCCCTGCGGGTCCCGCTTTATGATGAACTGGACACTCGAATCGCAAAAGTTGCATTCACCATCAAATAAAATGACCGGATTCATGAACATTCCTCCTATAGAGAGACGTTATCATACTCATGCTTCTATATTACACTACCCGTTTTGGTAAGGCGAAAACGTGATTTGAAATTTCCGGCAAGTCACTAAACGGGGGCGTTTGCATGGCGCAATTGGCGGTTGGACCTGTGATGCAGTTTTCTGTTATCAAACTGTTATTTTCCATTAACTATCCTGTAAACAAGCTATGATATGGTAGATACTCCACTGAATTTCCTTTAGTAAAAAAGCCGGCAATCCTTTTTTAGAGGAAAGCCGGTTTTTTCATTCAAAACATAATGAAGGATTAGGAGATATAATGAGCAGTGTCTTTATAGGAGGTAAGATTTAATGAAACGTGATCCTTATTTTGATAATGCGAAAGCTATTTTAATCGTACTAGTGGTTTTGGGACACACATTAGCTCGAATGGTAGAAGAAAATGAATGGATTTTAGCGATCTATTTGTTTGTTTTTTCATTCCATATGCCAGCTTTCATTTTAGTATCCGGCTATTTTTCAAGAAAGATAAAAAGTAAAAAGGACCTCTGGATGCTGATAAAAAAAATATTAATTCCCTATGTAATATTCCAGGTGATTTATACCTTCTATTACCAGAAGTTATTTGATGAACCAATTGAATTCACAATATTGACTCCAAGATGGGCCTTATGGTTCTTAATAAGCTTATTCTGTTGGAATTTATTGTTGTCAATATTTACCTCTAGGAAATATGGAATCGTTTTTTCGATCATTGTATCTCTAATAATTGGTTATATGGGTGAAGTAAATGAATGGTTAAGTTTGTCGAGAACGTTCTTTTTCTTTCCTTTCTTTTTAATTGGACATTTTTTAGAAAAAGATCATTTTGAATGGGTTAAAAAGAAAAGGAATGCCCTAATAGGCTGGGGTGTGCTAGGGTTAATCTTTACCGGCATTTATTTCTTTGGTGACATCACTTGGAGAGAATGGTTTTATGGTCGTTTAAGCTATAAGGAATTAATGGAGGGTTCCATTGCCCTCGGTTTTATATATAAGTTGATCGTGTATTTAATCATGGGAGCCGCAACGTATTGCTTTCTTTGTATTGTTCCTAGAAAGCAAACATTTTTTACTGAAATAGGATCCATTACATTAGTTATTTATCTTTTTCATATGTTTATTCTGGAATATGTTTATAACTCATTTATTTATGATTGGATCAAAGAAAGTGGTCAATATTATGTTTTATTAGCCATATCTGTAATGATTATATTTATATTATCAAGAAAGCCGATTGTAAAAGTGGAATGTATGTTAATAGGAATGAAAATGAAAACATAACGGAATTTTAATACCTATAAAGTAACCAGCCCTTCAGTTTGAAGGGGCCAGAATGTAGACAAATTTGATGAAATACAAGTTTGTCTACATTTTTATTTAGGATTATAAAACCTAGCTTTCCGAAGGCGGTCCGGAACGGTTTCATCTCGAGCCATGATTTTAATACAAGACTAGATTATCCTTCATGTTTTTTACTGTAATCCTTATTGGATTGAAGAAATTTGCGACACTCCTGCCGAATTACTGGCTAGCCGAGACACCGCAGCCGCTTGCGGCGAGGAGGCTTGGCAGACAGTCGGCGGAAAGGGAGCGGATTTCTGAAATCAACTGGAACGTTTTTTAAATAAAAAAACTGCAGTCAAACTCGCTTTTCTTAGAGTTTGTCTACGGTGTGAGCCCTTCAGTTTGAAGGGTTTTTTTCATGAAAAGAAATTGCCAAGATATTTGGCGATCTGCAAAAAAATCTATTTAAAGGGGATAAATGGAGGCTCCACTAAAAGGGTTACAACCCTTATAAAGTTATTTCAGGAAAGAAAATGAAGGACATTAACCGAAATGTTTCCAAAATTATTAAGGGGTAATTACTTTTGTATTTCACTTTCAATAAAACATCTTTTAACTTTCAGATTTATTTTATTATGACTATATAAGATTTTTACTATCATTAAAGGAGAGGCATATGAAAAAGTTTTTCTTCATCATCATGTTGGCTTTAATCCCCTTCGCCTCTACGACTGTAAGTGCAGAATCTGACTTACCTCTCAATAGTGAAGCAGGGATCATTATTGATGCGAAAAGTGGGAATGTATTATACGAAAAAAATATGAATAAAAGTATGTATCCAGCCAGTCTAACGAAAGTTGCCACGGCTATATATGCTATAGAACACGGGGATCAGAACGAACTGGTGACTATAAGCAAAAAAGCAGCGGAGGCAGACGGGTCTTCGGTATTTATTGAACCTGGGGAGAAAATAGAGCTTTCCAAATTAATTGCAGGAATGCTGATCAACTCCGGAAATGATGCAGCCATTGCAATTGCCGAGCATATGTCCGGCAGTGAAAAACTGTTCATGGAAGATTTGAATGAGTTTTTAATAAAAGAAGTGAACGTCACCGATACTCATTTTACGAACCCCCATGGATTATTTGACAAAGACCATGTAACGACAGCCAGTGACCTTGCGAAAATTACCCAGTATGCAATGAAAAATGAAACGTTCCGTGAGTACTTTGGGAAGAAGGCGTTACCATGGGAAGTTGAAACATGGGACACTACTCTAGTTACCCATCATAAAATGTTAAAGGGCGAACGCCCATATAAGGGAATAACCGGCGGGAAAACCGGTTTCGTCAGTAGATCCGGTTACACCCTGATCACTACTGCCACTAGAGAAGAACAGGAATTGATCGCTGTCACTCTAAAAGCTCCTTTAGACAAAGTCGCCTACTCTGATACCGAGCTTTTATTAAACTATGGCTTTGAAAACTTTAAATCAGGCAAAATCGATAAAAAAAGCAAACTTTATTCAGCGGACTACGCTCATTCCTACAAGCTGAACGAAGACTTATACTATACTCATTTAATCAGTGATCAACCTAGTCTGAAAACGAGTAATGATGGAATTCTTTCAATCATGAACCAAGAAGGGAAAGCAATCGAATCCTTTGACCTTAAAACGGTCGCTGATGTCAGGAACACAGTATTGCCTGCCCCAATTAAAAAAGAAACAATCAATGATAAGATAATAATAAAATTCTCTGTCCCATCTCTAGGTTTGGGAGGATTTTAGAACTCGTTACTAAAGAAACTCACTGACTGGCTATCAGGGGCATTACTGACTATACATACCCTGCTTTTAAATAATATAAACAATAAAAGAGTGCACGTCTCATGACAATGAGGTGTACTCTTTTTTATGATGATAACAGGACAGGAATATTCTTATAAAGATACCGCAACCGAATTGGAAATGGAGTATATGACCATAATAGTGTTAAATAAAACTATTAGGGATGATTTCATGATGTATATCTATAATGATTATGGGGGCACACATACCACATCTTTGGCTGCCGCATATCATTTAAAGCAATTACCTCAATCGGAAAGAAAATTAACTTCGGAAGAAATATTAAATGTGAAATATTTTAATAAATTAACGAAGGAAGATGCAGGAAAGCTGATTTTTCGCGGGATCGATGAAGAGGGCAACTCTGTTTATACAATTGGACATAGAAGCGACAAACTTGTGGTTCCTTCATTAAAAGAATTGACTTTACTACTGGAAGAGAAATTTCATTTTAACGAAGTAATCGTATTCTCCAATACTTCACCAACTGTACCTATTGCCATGTCCATAGGGGGATTTTTATCAAGGGCATTAAAAATCGATTTTTTAGGTGTGCCATTATTGCTTATAGGTGCCAAACAATGCTGTGATAATATTTTTCGGCTGGTTGAAAATACGAAACAAATCGGAAAAGCAGCGAATGGGGAAAAAGTGATTATATTGGAAAATGAAATATATAAATAACATTATTAAATGTTTGATCTCTGTGGATGCCGGAATTGAATGGGAAGTAATAGGATATACACTTTAATAACCTTGACTGTCGATTATAAGTCAACGATTGATGTTGGCTTTTTTGTTTCGCTTCAGGATGGACAAGGGTTGCTGTAAAAGACATCTTTACATGGAAATAACGGATGCGCTAGCTGAAGATCAGCGCTGTTTGCTTGATCTCAGAAAATTTCGATTTTACCCCCGAAAAAATAACCCCGAAAGATCGGGGTTATTTTTTATTTACTTGACGTCCGCTTTTTTTGGAGCTCTGTGAACTTGTGTTTCCTATTTGAAATTCATTACCTAGTTCAACATCATTTCTTTTATCCTGTTTCTCGATTTGCTTTCTCGTTTGATCCTTGTTTTGCATCCCTTGTTTAGACAATGCGTATCCATCTCGCTTTCAATGTTATTGTTTTTAATATGCGCAAGTATAAGGAAACTACGTATTATTATTTTAAAAATAATTCTTGGACTGAAAATCGGAGCTGTCTTTAAGGGCGGTTTTTTTGTGCAACTAACGGGGCAGGATCGTACAACAAGGGATGAATTTTTGAAGAGAATGGTAATTGAGATGAAACAAACAATAAACCGCCACCCGAAAGTGGAGGTTTATTATTGAATCGGGGAAATTACTGTTCTTTTAAGCTGGTTACAGAAACACTTTGTTTTTTATTCGGATCATCAAGGGGATGGATTGTAGCTATTCCATTCTGTTCATCCACATGTTCGATGTAGATACTTTCCTCATTATAGGTTACATTGACCATATTTGGTGAAGAAGCAATTTCTTCCGCTCGTTGTGCGTTCATTTTAGCCACCTCCTTTGAATTTGCAACATGTATAATATTTGTTCCGAATTACTTAGATATACTTGTTGTAATTAAAATTCTTCCAAGAATCCCTCCCTTACTTAACTAACTGGTGCGTCAGCAGAAGGTCGAGTTATATTTAAGGCAGCTTATAATCATTTAGAAGACCATGGCATAGTTCAAAAGATAAAAATCAGTGGTTTGATATAATTACAGAACATTTAAAAAACAAGGGAGTGTAAAAATGATGATTAAAGGATTTTCGATTTCTACTAATAAAAAGTATTTAGATGTAGATGTAATACATGGTTTTTTGAATCAAGAAGCTTACTGGTCAAAGGGAATACCAAAGGAAACAGTAATGAAGTCGATTGAAAATACGACCTTATGTTTTGGGGTTTATAAAGGTGTAGTAGGTAATGAAGGTAGTGAACAAGTTGGGTTTGCAAGGGTAATAACGGATTTAGCGACACATGCATACCTGTGCGATGTGTTTATAGTACCTGACTATCGTAAAATGGGATTATCAAAATGGTTAATGGAGGTCATCACCAACCATTCCGAACTGGAAGGGGTCCGCAGGTTTATGTTAGCTACTAATGATGCACATTCATTATATGAAAAATACGGTTTTAATCAGATCGACAATCCAGAGCTATTTATGCAAAAAGTTCGTAAATCTCCATATTAACAATAAGCTTATTTTCATTAAACGGGTGCGAAGGGGAGTAGAGCCTGCATAATAAGTGCACAGAATGTCGGATGGTTCGTTTAAATTCCTGCTATTCTTTTGATATAAGGAGGTCATTGAATGGATTTGCTGAAAAATATGAATGGTGCCATTGCATTCATAGAAGAAAATCTTACGAACGAAATTGACTTTAAAGAAGTTGCAAGGCTAGCTTATTGCTCGGAATATCATTTTAAAAGGATGTTTTCCTTCCTTGCAGGTATTTCACTATCCGAGTATATCCGCCGGAGACGACTTACACTTGCAGCGTTTGAGCTAAAGGATAACAACATTAAGGTCATTGATCTGGCGATAAAGTACGGATACAGTTCGCCTGACTCTTTTGCAAGAGCGTTTCACCATTTGCATGGGATCACACCATCAGAAGCGAGAAGTAATGGCCATTCACTTAAAGCCTATCCACCGATGTCCTTCCAATTATCCATTAAAGGAGGCAGTGAAATGAACTATCGAATTGAAGAGAAAGAAGCATTTCACATTATTGGAATTAAAAAAAGAGTTCCAATCATTTTTAACGGGGTTAATCCAGAGATTGCATCCATGTGGGAAAGCTTAGACGAGAAAACGATAAATGAACTTAAAAGCCTATCGAATGTCGAGCCATTGGGGCTGCTTAGTGCATCTGCGAATTTTTCCGAGGGCCGCATGGAGGAAAAAGGGGAGCTTGACCATTATATCGGCGCAGCGACAACGAGGGATTGTCCAGATCACTTAACACAGCTTGAAGTTGATGCATCTACATGGGCAGTATTCGAAGCGGTAGGTCCCTTTCCTGAAACACTGCAAAATGTATGGGGACGTATTTATTCCGAATGGTTTCCATCCTCTAACTATGAACAAAGGGAAGGACCGGAAATCCTTTGGAACGAAAATAAAGATATAGCCTCGCCAACATTTAGAAGTGAAATATGGATCCCCGTTTTGAAAAAGTGAGGATGGACGAAATATTTATTCGAAAAGCTGTCTTATGGCAGCTTTTTCTTATGTAACAAACAGGTCAGGATAGCAGTATTTGCTATAACAAGCTGCTTGCTATTGTTTTACAAAAACGACTAGATGGACTAAGTAAACCTATGGCGGGCAGATGGATGGGAACTAAAGATTGAATAATAGCTGTAATGTTATAAATTACCGGTAATTAATGAACGAACGGGTGCTTAGCTGAAGTTCGGAGCTGTCTTTATCACCGGCACCCTGAACGTTAGCAAATGGCTCGGCTCAGCGGTACAACCTTTTAAGGCCCGCGGATACAACCGACCTTTAATTATAATTACGGTCAAATCTCTTGCAGCGATTTGATCTTTTTATTTGTTTTTATAAGAATAACATAAGCAGAACAAATGTTCCAGTATAAAAGTGTAAAATTATTACTTTTTTTAAAAATTTCGTAAAGGGAATTGTTGATTCTCTTGAAGAATTAAAGGGCAGGGCAGTCGAATTCTTAAGATGGGAGGGAACAGCTTGCTTGAAAAAATTTGAAGGAGATTAACGATGGATAGGTATTTGTTTTCAGAGGTACTTGTGAAGTTGAATAATTCATCTTTTGGGAACTAAAAAAGTACTTTGATCAAGTACGGCATCAAAGTACTTTCTATTTAATAAACTACCAATTACCCCAAAAGTCCTCATCGCAGCGTTTTTTCTTACACCAATCGTGGTGCTCGTCCTCATCGCAGCGTTTTTTCTTCTTACAGCAATCATGATGTTCACTATCGCAGCGTTTTTTCTTCTTGCAGCAATCATGATGTTCATTATCGCAGCGTTTTTTCTTCTTGCAACAATCATGATGTTCATTATCGCAGTGTTTTTTCTTCTTGCAGCAATCATGATGTTA
>NZ_JBNNUC010000002.1:345745-345941 GCF_050279365.1 Peribacillus sp. NPDC094092
CTTCATTATCGCAGCGTTTTTTCTTCTTGCAGCAATCATGATGTTCATTATCGCAGCGTTTTTTCTTCTTGCAGCAATCATGATGTTCATTATCGCAGCGTTTTTTCTTCTTGCAGCAATCATGATGTTCATTATCGCAGTGTTTTTTCTTCTTGCAGCAATCGTGATGTTCATTATCGCAGCATTTTTTCTTCTT
>NZ_JBNNUC010000002.1:346038-373098 GCF_050279365.1 Peribacillus sp. NPDC094092
CTTGCAGCAATCGTGATGTTCATTATCGCAGTGTTTTTTCTTCTTGCAGCAATCATGATGTTCATTATCGCAGTGTTTTTTCTTCTTGCAGCAATCATGATGTTCATTATCGCAGTGTTTTTTCTTCTTGCAGCAATCATGATGTTCATTATCGCAGTGTTTTTTCTTCTTGCAGCAATCGTGATGTTCCTCATCACAGCTTTTCTTCTTCCACCAATCGTGGTGATGGTTTTCATCGCAGCATTTCTTCTTCCACCAGTCGTGTTGATGGTCCTCATCACAGCAATCTTTCTTCCACCAATCGTGTTGATGGTCCTCATCGCAGCAATCTTTCTTCCACCAATCGTGTTGATGGTCCTCATCGCAGCATTCATTCTTACACCAATCGTGGTGATGTTCATTATCGCAGTGATTTTTCTTCCAACAATCCTCGTGATAAGACATAGAAATGTCACTCCTTCCTATCCTATAAATAAAGGCAAAGCCTTCTCGATTTAGAGAGGGCTTTGCTAGTCAAGATTAGAAACTACTCAGCACCGTTATTTACGGAGCAGGAAGAGTAGTAGTTGTTGGAGTTGTTGTAGTTTCACAACGACGTTCATTTACGTCGCAAATACCACCGTGTTTATCTACAATAACTGGTCGAGTCACTGTAATTGTAGTGCGTAGTACAATCTTGACTAAAATGGCATTGGTAGTAACAAGTCCCGTTGTGCCGATGACTGGAACGCCTGGTTGAGCAAAGATCCCTTCTAATACTAATGGGGGTTCTATTACTGTATCCTCAGGGCATGCACCTGGAAAATCTGTGTGCTCCTGGAATGGTAAACTCGTTGTAAGTGTCGCTGTTGCAGGTGTTGTTGATCCTGGTGCCAAAAATGTTACCGTAATCGTTACAGGAATAAGCCCGATGTTAACGACTTTGTCCCTTATGATTGTCGTGTTACGTGTAACACCAGCTACATTCGGTACTACAGATACCGAAACAATAGTGGATCCGGCTGGTATAGCTGGAGTAAACGCGGTAAAAGGAAGTGTTGCTTCTGCAACTTTTTGTACCGCTTTTGAGCCTACAACGGAATTGACTAGGACACAGTCGCTGTTTAATGGTGCAGCGAGTTGGCGAGCTGGAGCTTTAAAATTGCAATCGCAAGCATCAGCGTCGTGAGACTTACAAACCTTACATGATTTTTTACATTTTGAATGACGATCAGATCTTGAATCATCACCGAATCTTGAATCACTTCCAAACCAGTCGCTGTCGGAACATGCAGAACCCCAGTTGCTGTGCATTGGATTACTTTTACCGAAATTTCCCATGAAATCTCAATCCTTTCTTGTAACTATTTTTTTTCGAAAATGAAACGGAGTGTAGTATCGAACCGTACTAAACACTGCCAAAATTATTTTCGAGTAGTTACAAAATATAGTATTAATAAATTCAGGCAATTGCTTGGACAGGTTACTTATTTTTCCAGACAAACGGTAAATATTTATAGGTTTATCATTTAGCATTTACGGAAGTATGAAAGCGGTAAAGAAATGGATGAATCCAAAAGGGAGGCAAAAAGTTAAACATTGTAAAGCAGTGCCTGAGAAAATACTGATTAACCAAAAAGGGCTTCTTTGCTCGACTTTTGGGAAGTGAACAAAAAAGTCCTAGGCTCTTTTTAAGGAGACTTACGAAATTTCGTTTATCTATGAGGGTTATAGAGGGAACCCTGTTTATTTCGGGTCGTGAGGGTGGTGATAAAAAGTTTCCGGAGATTTTTGTGTCATTATCCTAATTGGAACATAAGTTGAATTAACCCATTTAATTTCTTCCTCCTAAAACGAATAAGGAGATGTTTCTATTGTCAAATTGTGGTCATGAATCAAGTAGTTGTAATGATATTGGTGGATTCGGCGGCGGCTTCGCTTTCATAGTCGTTTTGTTTATACTCTTAATCATCGTTGGAGCGGCTTGTTTCGGCGGTGACGGAGGTTACGGCGGCTGCAGCCCCGTACAGGGATATGGCGGTTTCTGCTAAAAGAAATATTATAAAAAAAGCCGACCTTTATTGGTCGGCTTCTTTTATGTCAAATTTATCGTGAAGTAAGCTTAATGACTGAATCGATAATTTCATCCCAATCTTCACTATGAATCTCATGACCTGATCCATCAAGAGCCACTAATTCTGCATGAGGGATGGCTTTTGCAAGGGCAAGCCCGTGCTCGTATGGCAAGGCAGGATCTTCCGTGCCATGAATAATGAGGACAGGTACGGATATCTCACCCATTCTATCATAATATTCGTCTCCGCCGGCAAGCAAAGCATGATTAAATCTGCTCGGTAGCTGTTTGGCGCGGTCCGCCTCTCTTTTTGCCAGTTTATACATCCTTTCCTGCTCATAGGGCTTGGAACCTGCTAAGGTTTTCCATCCATCCGCAAGAAAAGCGATGACCGCCTCCCGATTTGACCAATCCATGGAAGCACTCTTCGCATGATGATCCAATATGCTTTGGTCCATTGGAGGCAGTTTTTCCATTACAGTCCCGAAGACACTTGATGCAATTAGCGTAAGCGTAGCCACGCGTTCCGGGTGTCTTAATGCAAGAATCTGGCCGATCATACCGCCTAGGGACATCCCGACGATAGACGCCCGCTCTATGGAATAAGCGTCCAGGACACCCGCGGCATCGTCAGCCATGTCCGTTATTGTATAGTTGGAGGTACCGGGTTCATAACTGACCGATCGTCCGAGATCCCGATGATCGTACCGAATGACGAACCTTCCCGAATCGGCGAGGCGGAGACAGAAGTCATCATCCCACCAGTCTAATGAAGACATCGCACCCATGATCAAAAGCACAGCAGGGTCCTTACGGTTTCCAAAACTTTCCGTACATATATCCACTTTATTTATTTTCAGTATCTGTTCACTCATGTTTTTTACCTCCGTATTAAATATTATCTAATAGCCGTTACCATGGCGCAGATCAATAAATTCTTTCCGGAGCATGATGTTTGGCCTGCGCTTTTAATTATCGCAGTCTGACCCACTTAATAATCATGACGAGGCCTCCTTTTATATTTGTAAAATGGGAAATATCCCTACATTACTGTAACATGTGCAAGGTCTTTGTACCACCAAATTTTTCCACAGGTCCATGAAGACAGAAAACCCCGAATACAGAGCACCTCTTTTGGTGGCATGTATTCGGGGTTTATTGCAGATGCAGTTTCCATTTATTGAGCTGTATATCCGCCGTCCAATACGACTGCCTGGCCTGTGATGCCCCGTGCTTTATCGCTTGCGAGGAAAATGGCGTAGTCGGCAATTTCACTTACATCGAGTAAGCGGTTTTGCGGGACAAGGGGATAGATGACCTCTTCCAAAACGCTTTCCAGCGGGACTTGTCTTGTTTTCGCCAGATCCTCCAATTGACCGCGGACGAGAGGTGTGTCTACGTATCCTGGGCAAAGGGCATTGACGGTAATGCCAAAAGAGGCGCTTTCCAAGGCGGCGACTTTCGTTAATCCGATTACACCGTGTTTGGCACTATTGTACGCTGCTTTGTTGGCAAATCCAATCAGGCCGTTAATGGAAGAGATGTTGATGATTCTGCCGAAGCCTTGTTCTTTCATGATCGGCAAAACGTTCTTGATGGAAATGAATGGCGCGGTCAGCATGATTTTGATCATCAGTTCGAATTTTTCAGTTGGAAACTCCTCGATTGGAGCAACATGCTGTAGGCCGGCGTTATTGATGAAAATATCGATTCGTCCGTATTTGTCTTTAGCTTGTTGGATCAGTTGGATAATATCCTCTTCACTTGTTACGTCAGCTTTTAAGCCGATAACTTCCAAGCCTTTGTTCCTTAGATCTAAGGCGGATTTTTCCACTGTATTTTGATCAAGGTCGGACAAAACGACCTTTGCGCCATTTTCAGCGAATATCTTTCCAATCTCAAAACCGATTCCTCTAGCAGATCCGGTAATGATCGCCACTTTATCTTTAACCATGATACATTCCTCCAATAAAAAATGTAATGGTCCTGTTCTGTCATTTTATGTCGTAAATAGGGAATATTTCACAAGGTAAACTTCAGTGGAAATATAAAGGGAAGGTTATAAAAATATGGTTTAGGTTAATGAGTAAGAGTCTATCATGATTTTCAAGATAAAAAAAGAATTTTATTTTCCCTTATCGTTGGCATAAATATTGCATAGATAAAAAGGTGAGTAAATAAAGGAAATGGAAACGGAAAGGGGAAGCTGGATGATTAAAAAAATAGCCATTATCGGTTCAGGTGTTATGGGGAGCGGGATCGCTCAGTCTTTTGCAGTTAGCGGGTATTTCGTCACCATTAACGATATAAAGGAAGAGTTGCTATGCCATGCCCAAAATCGGATTTCCGAGAATCTTTCACTGCTCATTGAGGAAGGGGCCTTGACTGATCAGGAAAAGCAAGATGCACTAGCGAATATTACGTATAGTGTAGATTTGGAAGGGGCTGTAAGGGATGCCGACTTTATCATTGAGGCGATTCCGGAAGTCATCGGGCTGAAGTTGAATTTATATCAGCAATTGGAGGAAATAATCAAACCGGATGCCATTGTTGCTTCAAATACATCGACCTTCCCGATTTCTCAATTGATGGAGAAGGCCTCGTTTGCGGACAGAATGGTCATCACGCATTTCTTTAATCCCGGCCATTTGGTTCCGTTGGTTGAAATTGTTCAGCATGATGATACAAAGCCTGAAATCATTAAGGCAACAATGGATTTAATGCGTAAAATCGGCAAGTCTCCGATTCTATTGAAAAAAGAAATAGCAGGATTCATCGCCAATCGTCTCCAGACTGCCTTGATGAGGGAAGCCTTTTATCTATTAAAAGAGGGCGTTGCCGATGCTGAGGATATCGATACGGCGATAACGGCTGGACCAGGTTTTCGATGGGCATTTACTGGGCCGATCGAGATTGCTGATTTTGGCGGACTGGATACATGGCAGCGCGTTTTTGATAATGTTTCACCGGTATTGGATCAAAGTAAGGAAGCCCCTGATTTGATTCGTGATTTGGTGGCTAAGGGAAAGCTTGGGACGAAGTCGGGAGAAGGGATTTTTACGTATGAAGGTTCTGCCGTTTCCCAGAAAATCAATGAGAGGGACCGTAATTTTATTAAACTGGGAAAATTAAAAATGGAGAAGGAGGAAGTATTATGAGAGAAGTAGTGATCGTAGGGGCAGCAAGAACACCAGTTGGTGCATTTGGAGGCAGTCTTGCCAATGTGTCGGCGGTTGACTTGGGAGTTGTGGCCGCCAAGGAAGCGATAAAGCGGGCAAATATCTCGGCTGACTTGATCGATGAGGTATTGGTAGGAAATATTCTATCTGCTGGATTAGGGCAAAATGTGGCACGTCAGGTTGCGATTCATGCAGGAATACCGGAAACAACGCCGGCCATGGCCATTAATAAACTTTGCGGATCTGGCCTTCGTACGGTAATAATGGGAGCGCAATTCATTGCCCTTGGTGATGCTGATGTGATTCTTGCCGGTGGGATTGAAAGCATGAGCAATGCTCCATATTTACTTCCAAATTATCGTTTTGGACAGAAAATGGGGAATGCCGAAGCAGTCGATTCCATGACATATGACGCCTTAACGGATGTATTTAATCAATATCATATGGGCGTGACAGCGGAAAATATCGCCGAGCAGTGGGAAATCAGCCGTGAAAAGCAGGACGAATTTGCTTTAGATAGCCAAATGAAGGCTGAAAGGGCACAGCTTGAAGGGCGATTTGCAGATGAAATCGCACCTGTTGAATATAAACGCAGAGGAAAGACGATCTTGGTGGACCAAGATGAACACCCGCGTCATGGGCTGACGATCGACCAGCTAGCAAAGCTGCGTCCTGCGTTTAAGGAAAATGGAACGGTCACGGCAGGAAATGCATCCGGAATCAATGATGGGGGTGCGATGTTAGTCCTGATGTCTAAAGAAAAAGCGGACGAGCTGGGACTGGAAGCATTAGCGACAATTAAGTCATATGCAAACGCTGCGCTAGATCCGAAAATCATGGGATACGGTCCTGTGCCTGCGACAAGGAAGGCATTGGCAAAAGCGGGCATGACAATAGATGATCTTGATTTGATGGAAGTGAATGAAGCTTTTGCGGCTCAATCTCTCGCCGTGCTTAAAGACCTTGAACTGAAGCCGGAGAAAGTGAATGTAAATGGCGGTGCGATCGCTCTGGGTCATCCTGTAGGTGCTTCCGGTGCCCGCATCTTAGTGACATTATTGTATGAAATGATGCGAAGGGATGCAAAAACCGGCCTTGCCACATTATGTATCGGTGGCGGACAGGGAACTGCGCTGATTGTGGAACGGTAATGACTTGGCCACATTTTCCTATGATATAATGGAGGAAACTTCAGACGGGTTAAGGAGAATAGGAATGGCCAGCGATAATAAAACGATTCATTTGGAATTAGTGAAAGCGATATTGGAAGAATTGCCTTTTGGTGTTTTGGTAACGAAAAACGAAAAAGAAATCGTTCTCTGCAATCGCGTATTATCCGAGGCTTTTGCTGAGAATGAACTTGATCTGCAAATAAATTTGATTATTGAAAAAAATCTTGTGCCAGCTGTAAATACTCCGATCCGTTTGAATGATAATAACGGGATTATCAGAAAAGCCATCATTGAAATGGGTGATGAGGAGTATCAGATTTATCTCCTATTATTTACAAATAATAAAAGTGATTTTCTTAATATCGATAATCATGAAGAACTTCTGTTTAAGGATATTATCGAATTTGCCTATGACGGCTTGGTGATGGTCGATACGGAAGGGTTTGTCCAAATGCTCAGCCACGCTTATGCGGATTTTCTTGGCGTCGATCAGGAAAGCTCCATAGGGAAACATGTAACGGAAGTCATTGAAAACACCCGTATGCATGTGGTCGCCAAAACTGGCAAGCAAGAGGTCGCTGAATTACAAAAAATTAAAGATAACTATATAATTGCGACCCGCTCCCCGATAAGGAAAGAAGGCAAATTAATAGGGGCGGTCGGTAAGATTCTTTTTAAGAATGTCGGGCAATTTACCGCTCTTTCCAAGCGGATAAATTCACTTGAAGTAGAGCTGAAAAAGTACAAAGGCGATTTTCGCGAGAGAAATAAAGCCTCCTATACGTTTGATCATTTGATGGGAAGAAGTCCTGCTTTCATGGAAGTAAAAGGTCAAGCCAAAATTGCCGCTAAAAGCGACTCGAATGTGTTGATTTTGGGTGAAAGCGGAACAGGTAAGGAGCTGTTTGCCCATTCCATTCACAATGAAAGCAGAAGGGCCATGGGCGTGTTTGTCAAAGTGAACTGTGCTGCCATCCCGGCAGAACTTCTGGAGTCGGAGCTATTTGGCTATGAAGAGGGTTCTTTCACTGGTGCAAAAAAAGGCGGAAAAGCGGGTAAGTTCGAAGCCGCTGAAGGCGGAACGATTTTTCTCGATGAAATCGGTGAGCTGCCACTGCATATGCAGGTGAAGCTGCTCCGTGTTTTACAAGAAAAAGAGATCGAGAGGGTCGGTTCGACGGGAAGCGTTCCGATTGATGTACGGGTAATCGCTGCAACGAACCGTAATCTGGAGGAAATGGTCTCGAAAGGGGAATTCCGGCTTGATATGTATTACCGGTTGAAGGTCTTGCAAATCCAGGTTCCTTCCTTAAGGGAGCGACCGGATGACATTGAAATACTGGGATATCATTTTGTTGAAAAGTATCAAAACCTCATGAAAAAACGCGTAACGGGGATGAGTGATCAAGCTTTACGGCTGTTGCGGCTTTATAAATGGCCGGGTAATATCCGTGAGTTGGAGAATATCATTGAACGCGCAATGAATATTGTGGAAGAAGGGGAATTGATACGTTCCAAGCATCTCCCTAAAGAAATAACGGGTCATAAAGAATCCATATCGATCCGCATATTAGCTGAAGTAATGGACGAAACCGAACGGGCTGCAATCGTTTCGTGTTTGGAAATGACTTCTGGTAATAAATCAGAAACGGCAAAGAGACTCGGAGTGAGTCGAACAACACTGTATGAAAAAATGAATAAATATGGTTTATGAATGTAGAAAGTGCCCTTTAGCCAAATGATTCAGACTGTAGACAAATTCGAAGAAAAGCGAGTTTGCCTGCAGTTTTTTCTTTATAAAAACAGTCCAGGTGTTGGAACGGAAGGTGCGAGACTCCTGCGGGAAAAGCGCGTCTAGGGAGACCCCGCAGGCTCAAGCCGAGGAGGCCCCCGGGACCGCCCGCGGAAAGCGAGTACCTGTAGTGAACGCAACGTTCAAATATAACACCCCCTAAAAAACTGCAGTCAAACTATTCTGAAGTGCCCTTTAGCCAAAGGGCACCTTTTATACTTTTTAACGACCTCTTAGGAACCCAAATCATTGAGTGTGTTAGGAAATCCGTACAAAAATTGAATGGAAAAATAAATGGTGTAAGAAAAGGCTTACACTTTTTTTGCTTTTCCACTTATGTGTAAAGAAACCTTGACAGTTTTAAGGGATTTCATTAATAAAAATGTTTGAAAAGATGAGATTTTCCGTTGTTTTTATGTTGGCACAATAATTGCATCATGACTATAGTGAATGGCCTATCTGTCATTTTATATTGTGTTTCCACGTAAAATGAAAAGGGATTTCTTGAATTATCAGAATGTTGAAAGCGTTCTCAATAATTGGGAAACACTCAGCAAGATCATTCAGCCTGACTTGGGGAAGGCAGGCTTGGATGGTATAGGCGGAAAAATTAAAAATATGGAATTTAGGAGATTAATAGTTCTATGTTAATGCCTTCCGAAATTACTTTGGGGTAAGGGGAGAAAAGGGGGAATTGTATTGGTGATTCAAATTTTAGCCATTGTTGTGGCGCTGGGACTTTTAATCTTTTTAGCCTACCGGGGCTATCCGGTCATTATCATAGCGCCGATCGTTACTTTATTGGCGGTCATTTTATCCGGTGGACATTTGCTGCCGAGTTATACAGAGACATATATGACGTTTGCGGCTAACTATATAAAATCGTTTTTTCCGATATTCTTATTAGGGGCCGTATTTGGAAAAGTCATGGAGATGAGCGGTGCAGCAGCATCCATTGCCAAGACCATCGTAAAATCACTGGGATCGAAGCAGGCCATTCTTGCCGTGGTGCTGGCGTGTTCTGCGCTGACATACGGCGGGGTCTCATTGTTTGTAGTGGCATTCGCCGTTTATCCATTTGCAGCGGCAATTTTTAAAGAAGCAGACATTCCAAAAAGGTTATTGCCAGGAACGATAGCATTAGGAGCTTTCACTTATACGATGGATGCCCTTCCTGGAACACCTCAGATTCAAAATATCATTCCAACGAATTATTTCGGAACTGATACCTATGCAGCTCCATTAATGGGGATTATTGGCGCGATCATGGTATTCACTGGAGGAATGTTCTGGTTAGAGCGTCGCCGTAAGCAAGCATTGGCAAATGGGGAAGGCTACGGGGAAGGACATATTAATGAACCAGAAAGTGCAGAACAGCAAAACCTGCCTAACTTTTGGCTGTCCATCGTACCGCTCATCCTTGTCGTGGCGTTTAATTTTGCTTTCAGCCGTAGTGCCATTTCGGTTAAGCACTGGTATGATGCATCGATGTTGAAGGAAACTTTCAACATTGCCGATGTAAGCACAGTCACTTCATCCTGGTCATTGATCGTTGCATTGTCAATCGGTATTATTGCAGCGATGCTTCTGAATGTTGGACGCATCAAGGTCAAATTGGCAAGCGGGTTAACAGCTGCGGCAATGGGATCATTGCTTGCCATATTCAATACTGCGTCTGAAGTTGGTTTTGGGAATGTGGTGAAAACGCTTCCTGGATTCTCGGTCATTCAAAACTGGGTGTTCAATGCAAGCGGCAATCCACTCGTTTCCGAAGCTATCGCCGTCAATGTGCTGGCAGGGATTACCGGTTCCGCGTCAGGTGGACTTTCGATTGCGCTAGAAGTAATGGGAAGTCACTATTTGCAGGTGGCCCAAAGTGTCGGAATCACCCCGGAAATGCTTCATCGAATTGCATCCATGGCATCTGGCGGAATGGATACGCTGCCGCATAATGGTGCCGTCATTACCTTGCTTGCCATTACTGGACTGACACATCGTCAATCTTACAAGGATATCTTTGCGATTACGGTTTTGAAAACTGTGACCGTGTTCATCATAGCTTTTGCAACTTCACTGTTTATTTAATAGAATAGTATTAAGAATGGAGATGATGGAAAATGAGTAAATTATTAACATCTTTTGATAGCGCTATTCAACAAATCGAGGATGGAGCAACCATTATCGTTGGCGGATTCGGATTAAGCGGAATACCAGAAAAACTGATCATTGCTTTGCGTAACAAAGGTGTAAAGGATTTGACGATTGTCAGCAACAATTGTGGAGTCGACGATTGGGGTCTAGGTCTATTGCTTGAAAATAAACAAATCAAAAAAATGATCGCTTCTTATGTAGGGGAAAATAAGTTATTTGAACAGCAATTTTTAAGTGGCGAGCTGGAGGTCGAGCTAGTTCCCCAAGGAACGCTGGCCGAGCGTCTAAGAGCGGGCGGAGCGGGAATTCCTGCCTTTTATACAGCTACAGGAGTAGGGACGGAAGTCGCAAAAGGTAAAGAACATAAAGAGTTTGATGGCCGCACATACATTATGGAAAAAGGAATTGTCGGAGATTTTGCCTTTGTAAAAGCTTGGAAAGCAGATCATTTCGGTAACCTTGTATATCGGAAAACGGCAAGGAATTTTAACCCTGTCGTTGCCACGGCAGGGAAAGTCACGCTTGTCGAAGTGGAGGAGCTCGTGGGCACAGGAGAGCTAGATCCAGACGAAATTCATACTTCAGGGGTTTATGTACAGAAAGTGCTTGTAGGAAATGACTATGAAAAGCGAATTGAAAAGCTTACAACTGCTAACGCATAAAAAGGAGGAGTATTCGAATGACTAGACAACTAATTTTAGAACGGGCCGTTAAAGAAATCCAAGATGGTATGTGCGTGAATTTAGGGATTGGAATGCCGACCCTGATTGCCAACATGATTCCAAATGACTTTAATGTCATGCTTCAATCAGAAAATGGCTTACTGGGAATCGGGCCTTATCCACAAAAGGATGAAGTCGATCCGGATTTGATTAATGCAGGAAAAGAAACTGTGACGGCAAAGTCGGGGGCATCATTCTTTGACAGCGCTGAATCGTTCGCGATGATTCGCGGCGGCCATATCGACCTGGCCATTTTAGGCGGGATGGAAGTTTCCGAGAATGGGGACTTGGCAAACTGGATGATTCCAGGGAAGATGGTAAAAGGAATGGGAGGGGCGATGGATCTCGTCCAAGGCGCAAAACGAATTGTTGTCATTATGGACCATGTGAACAAGCATGGGGAATCCAAAGTGAAAAAGAGCTGTACATTGCCATTGACGGGGGAAAAAGTCGTCCATTGCCTGATTACCGAACTAGCTGTTTTTCAATTTACAGAAGCTGGAATGGAATTGATTGAATTGCAAAATGGCGTAACACTTGATGAAGTGAAAAGTAAAACAGAGGCTGACTTTACAATAAGCCCATCTATTGAAATTAGGGCGTAAGTTAAAGAGATTAATATAATTCATTAATAGACTACTTTCATTCGCAAAACGGGCGAACGGAAGTAGTCTAATTTTTTTGTATTTTTGGATAATATTATTTTTCGTTAGGTTATGCAGGAACGAAAAAAGTGGTTTTATCCAATTTTATAACAAAGTTGATTGGAACGGAAAGCGAGTGCCTTACGTTCGAAAGAAAACATTCGAAATTTACAGCCCCTCAAAAAGCTGTAGGCAAAATCAATTATTATCGCGTTTATTTACAGTCTGAGACCGCAAAATGTGGTCTCAGATAAAATTTCTCCTGCAGTTTTTTATTAAAAAAGTTGCAGTTGATTTCAGAAATCCGCTCCCTTTCCGCCGACTGTCTGCCAAGCCTATTCGACGCAAGCGTCTGTGGGGTCTCGGCTAGCCAGTTATTCGGCAGGAGTGTCGCAAATTTCTTCCATTCAATGAGGTTTTCATAGAACTAAAAAGTATAACCTAGCCTTCGGTTCTGGAGAGACTATTCCGAACCCCCTTGTTGAAAAACAAAGACCGCAAAATGTGGTCTCTTTTATTTGGTTAAAATCAGCAATATAAAAATGTTCCAACCATGCTACTTTTCCATTAAAAAGGCTTATATAAAGCCTGAGGGGAACTTTAAAGGAGGGATTGCATTGACGATAGCATTACGAACATTATTGGATCGTTCAGTGAAAAAGATGGGCAAAGGGATGAATCCTGTGGTGAAGGCATCGGCATTGGAAATGGTGGAACGTGCTTATACTGAAGGGATCGCTGTACAGATAAGTGCAGGCCATCGCTCTATGGAAGAACAAGCTGAGCTTTATGGTCGTGGGCGAGCTTACAGCTACAACGGAAAGAACTATAGCAATGTAGCTAAATCTATTGTGACGAACGCTAAACCAGGCCAATCTTATCATAATTATGGGCTGGCCATTGATTTCTTCATTGTGAGTGATGATGGCAAGCGGGCGATATGGACAGTTGATTCAAAGTGGCAGCGTGTGGCTGCCATAGGTAAGGATTTAGGGTTTAAATGGGGCGGGGATTGGAGTTCATTCAAGGATTATCCCCATTTGGAGATGACAGGCGGGTTATCTTTTACACAGTTACAAGCAGGAAAAGAACCTCACCTTCCCTTCAAACTAGAAAAAATGGAAATGCCGAAGACCTGCAAAGGTGATAGTCTTGTAATTTCGATACAAAAAACGTTAAATAGCCGATATAAAACGAATATTGAGGGTGATGGGGATTATGGTCCCGAAACTCGATCGGCCCTTATAAAAGGTTTACAAACGGAGCTGAATCAGCAATACAATAAAAAGCTAGTTGTTGATGGGAAATGGGGACCTAAAACCAAGTCTGCAACCGTGGCCTTAAAAAAAGGGGCTGCAGGCAATATCACATGGATCCTGCAAGCAGCGCTCTATATGAAAGGATTTAATCCAGGGGCCCTTGACGGAGATTTTGGGGGAAATACCGAGTCGGCATTATTTCAATACCAAAAGGCAAGCAAAATTTCCGCCGATAATATTGCAGGTCAAGAAACATGGAATGATCTGCTTGCTTGATGGAGTATAAGAACACGAAACATCTTATGTGAATGAGAAATGTTGGCGGCTAGGATGCTGCCATGGGAATAATTCGACTTTCCCGGGAAATAATCCACCTAAACCCGGCATAATTCGACATAAGCCGAAACAATCCTTCCTGCAAAAAATCCGCTATCCATCTAAAGAATTATTCAAGTTCCAAGCACCACTCATGGCATCGCATAAAGTTCCCGGGCGGGTATTCGAATTCACATTCGGAAATGAGGGTGAAGCCGAGCTTGCGGCAAATTGCGTTTGATGCACGATTATTGATCGAAGGGAATGCGTGAATGGATTTGTATTTTCGTTCGGCTTTGATTTTCTCTATCAGTGCCTTCACGGCATGAGATGCGATTCCTTTTCCTTGAAAGGAAGGGAGGACGCTCCAACCGATTTCGTACACATTTACCTCGTTCCACACTGTTTGCCAGTAGCCAACGGAACCGGCTGCCTCTGCCTCCGGAAACGAGTTGATGCTATACATGCACCCCTTCTCTCCAATCTGTAGATAGCGTTGATGGCGTTTCAGGATTTGTTCAATACTTTCTGGTCCGCCAAGATGTTCCATCATTTCTGGGGCATTTAGTTGAAATAGTAATTCCAGGTCTTTTTCTTCCCATGGTTTTATTTCTATTTTATTTTCTTTGCATCGTTCTGAAATCCGACTCACCCCTGAATTTTATATTTTCTTATATTATCTTCTTGGCTTAATGCGAGATTCCTTCATTTGATTCTATTGTTCTATTGCCTTTGTGTTGAAGTTTGATTTTAATAGAAATAAGAGATGAATGTTTCCCATTAAATGCTATAATTTACAGGTGATTCTATCAAGTGGCAGAGAACGGAGATGAAGAAATGAAATCTTCAGTAAATCAGTTTTCCACTCAATTTGAATGGATATTGAATGTGATCAATGTGGGTGTCCATATTGTGAATAAAGATGGGGACACGGTTTTTTACAATGAAATGATGGCACATATTGATGGGCTTGACCGGGAGCAGGTGCTGGGGGAGAATATTTTTCAGCTTTATCCTTCATTGACTGATGAATCCAGTACGCTGCATGTAGCATTGGAAAAAGGCAATGAAACGATTGAGTCCATTCAAACATATGTCAATTTAAAGGAGAAAAAAATAACGTCGATCAATAGTACGTATCCTTTGTATGAGGATGGTGAAATTATTGGGGCAGTGGAAATCGCAAAGGATATTACGAAGGTCATGAATATGTACGACCAAATTGTCGATTTGCGATCCCAGTTGGCCGAGACGCATAAGAAAAATAAGTTCTCTGAAGGGACTGCGACCTATCATTTTAGCGATTTGATCGGCAATAGCCCTGCTTTTCAGCAAGCGATTTCATTGGCGAAAAAAGCGGCCCGTACACATTCCCCAGTCATGATTTATGGACCAACGGGGACAGGGAAAGAACTGGTCGCGCAAAGTATACATAATGTAAGTGCTCAGCGAAATCAGCCATTCATTGCGCAAAACTGTGCGGCCGTTCCAAAGGAATTGATGGAGGGGCTGCTGTTCGGCACGACGAAAGGGGCTTTTACCGGAGCTATGGATCGCATGGGCATTTTTGAGCAGGCAAATGGCGGTACCCTTTTCCTTGATGAGCTGAATAGCCTCGACCTCGGTCTGCAGGCAAAACTGCTGCGGGTTCTTCAGGAAGGTGAGGTGCGCCGTGTTGGAGGTTCGAAGGAGCAAAAGATTAATGTGAAGATCATTGCTGCGATGAACATTTCTCCAGAAGAGGCGTTGGAGCGGGAAATCATTCGCTCGGATTTATTTTTTCGCCTCAATGTCGTGACGATCCAAATGCCTTCTCTTTCTGAGCGTAAAACGGATATTCCTGAAATCGCCAATCACTTTATTCAAAAATTCAACAAATCCTTTTTTACGGAAGTGCGCGGGATCAGTCAAAGGGCGATGCAGCGGCTTCTTCAATATCCATGGCCCGGGAACATTCGTGAACTGGGACATGCCATCGAGTTAACCTTTAACGTCATGGACGCAGGTGAAGATATGATTGATGAACATCATCTTCCTGCTTATCTTTTCCCTTCAGGAAATTATGCTGCTGCAAATGCGCAGAGCCAACCTTCCCCATTGAAAAACAAGATTGATTTACCTGTCGTTCTTGAAGAAATGGAAAGGGAAATGATCATCAATATGTTCGAGAAATATAACGGAAATATCAGCAAGACGGCAGAAGCCCTCAATATTAAAAGACAGGGACTGCAATATAAGTTAAACAAGTACGGCATTGAAAAGGTTTATACGGCAGGGTCGAAGGAATCCAAGTGAATACAGGTTCTTTGGAAACGCTGTCAATTTCTTGATCATGATGTAACTTGAAGGGGCTCTTTTGTATAGAGAGCCTCTTTTTTTATTGCTTGGCGCAAAGAATTTGGCTGCAAAAAATTATGCATAATGAAAAATATCTTGCGATTTTAACCCTGGTTTGCCCACTTTTGCTTAAGTTTTCCTAGTTATTCATGTTGGCATCATTCTTGCGAGAGTATATTGATAAGTTCTTATAATAAGGGGGCATTATAAATGAATTTGATGGGAATGGATGTAAAACATAAAGAATACCTAGGTGGACGCAGACATTATAATGATATCGAATTGTGGAAGGATGTAACGGAAGAGCAGTGGAATGATTGGCTCTGGCAATTGACCAATACGATTAAAACACTGGATGATCTGAAAAAGGTCGTCAACCTGACACCGGAAGAAGAGGAAGGAGTCCGGATTTCGACTCAAACGATTCCTTTGAACATTACGCCTTATTATGCTTCTTTGATGAATCCCGATGATCCTCGCTGTCCGATTCGTTTACAGTCTGTACCGCTTTCGGCAGAAATGAACAAGACTAGATATGATTTGGAGGATCCGCTGCATGAGGATGAGGATTCCCCTGTTCCAGGATTGACGCATCGTTATCCGGATCGCGTTCTATTCCTTGTAACGAACCAATGCTCCATGTACTGCAGATATTGTACGCGACGTCGTTTTTCAGGTCAGGTTGGCATGGGTGTTCCCAAGAAGCAGCTTGACGGGGCGATTGAATATATCCGGAACACTCCGGAAGTGAGGGACGTGCTGATCTCTGGCGGTGACGGACTGTTGATCAATGATAAGATCCTTGAATACGTATTGAGTAACTTACGCGCCATCCCGCATGTGGAAATCATCCGGATCGGAACACGTGCACCGGTCGTTTTCCCGCAGAGGATTACGGAAAATTTATGCAATATTTTGAAAAAGTATCATCCGGTTTGGTTGAATACGCATTTCAATCATTCACTTGAACTGACGGATGAAGCGAAAAAGGCATGTGATATGCTGTCGATGGCAGGCGTGCCGCTTGGTAATCAGGCAGTCATCCTGGCTGGTATCAACGATAGCGTACATATCATGAAAAAGCTTATGCATGACTGTGTAAAAGCAAGGGTAAGACCTTATTACATTTATCAATGTGATCTATCTGAAGGGATTGGCCATTTCCGGGCGCCGGTTTCAAAAGGACTGGAAATCATTGAAGCGCTGCGCGGCCATACATCAGGATATGCAGTGCCGACCTTTGTGGTGGATGCTCCTGGCGGTGGCGGAAAGATTGCCTTGACCCCGAATTACCTTCTTTCGCAAAGTCCGGATAAGGTCGTTTTACGGAACTTTGAAGGAGTCATCACAAGCTATCCGGAGCCGAAGAATTATGTTGCCGGCAGTGCGGATGCTTACTTCGATGAAGTGTATGGTACTGCGGATAGGAAAGAAGCTGTCGGGATTTCCGCTCTCATGACGGACGAGAAATTCAACTTGGTGCCAGAGGGCCTTCGCCGTCTTGACAAGAGAAAAGCGTACGAAAGCACTGATGAACATGCTTCCTTGAAGGATCGCCGTGACAAACGGGATGAAATGAAGGAAAAGTTAAGGTTAGCCCAAGAAAAAAAGAACGCCTTGGCCTCTAGTGGCTCGGTGAAATCCGAAGGCAAGGAGGAATGAAGATGGATTGCTTGTGGTGCAACGCCCCGAACGTGGAAGAAAGTGAAAAGAAGGATTGTTACTGGATCATGCCTGACGGGAAACGCTCAATAAAAGTCCTTCAAGTTCCGGCCGTGAACTGTCCTGAATGTGGAATCTATGTATCTGATTCGATGAATCAAAAGGTGGATGAAGCCTTATCGATATATGATGTTAGTGAATATCCTGATGAGTTTACGTATGATCAGCTTTTTCAGGCACCTATCAAAAAATTATTCAATTGGAAATAGAATGCCGGGAGAAGCGGATGATATGCATCTCTTCTCCCGAATTCTTTAAATAAGGGGGATACATGATGCCTGTTCAAAAGCTGCCTTTTTTCACCCAAATGGAGACCGGGGATTGTTATACGATGGAACTCTATCATGATCATGCCAATCAGCGATTGCGCATGGATGATTATCGGGGAAATATCAAAAAAGCGATCGATCGGGCCCTTGCCATCGCAAAGGAGCAGGGCTTCACTAAAGTGATACTTAAAGCCAGAAATGAAGATTTATCAGTGGCGTTAAGTCAAGGATTCATGCTGGAAGGCGTATTGAGTAAGTATTTCAATGGGAATGACGCTTATTGCATGGCCTTCTATTTAACGGATGAAAGGCGAACAAGCGACTTTTGGGTCAAGGAAGATAAAGTCATCCAAGATGTATGCAGGGTTCCTAGACTGATTGAATTTCAGCAAATACCTGAGGGTTATATCCTTCGGTCAGCTTCGGAGAAAGATGCACAAGAGATGGCAAAGTTATATGGTGCCATTTTTGAAACCTATCCTACACCGATGAATGATGAGCGATATATCAAGAAAGTGATGGAGGAAGGGACGATCTTTAGTGTTATCGAATATGAAGGAACCATCGTGAGTGCTGCATCCGCTGAAGTGAATGAGATGTATCACAATGCTGAAATAACGGACTGTGCAACAATTCCCCAGCATCGAAAGCATGGTTTCATGAAGGTGCTCATCTCCGCATTGGAACAGGAATTGTTCAGGAAAAACATTTATTGCTCCTATTCATTGGCCCGATCATTGTCAATGGGCATGAATGCCGTCTTTCATCAGCTGGGATATGAATATGGAGGCAGATTAACGAAGAATTGCAATATTTGGGATAAGTATGAGGACATGAATATTTGGGGTAAAGATTTATCCCTCAAGTAGGAGGATTGTTTCTATGGCTAAATACACATGGGTCGATAAAGAAACCTGTATTGCGTGCGGGGCATGCGGTTCAACAGGTCCTGAGATTTATGACTATGACGATCAAGGGATCGCTTTTGTCATCTTGGACGATAATCAAGGGATTGCCGAGGTTCCTGAAATCTTGCATGATGACATGCAAGATGCCATGGAAGGCTGCCCTACCGAATCCATCCTGATTCAGGATGAGCCTTTTAGTTGGTAGGATCGGCTCCAAGAGCTTAATAAATTAATAGATATTGTGTACGAACGTTAAAAAGGAGAGATGAAATGGAACGAAATCATTTGATTAAACCTACTTTAGATCATGACTATCCCACTATCTCTCATGGGAATGGAATTTACCTTTATGATATAGATGGAAAACAGTATATAGACGGCTCATCAGGAGCGGTCACTGCAAGTATTGGACATGGTGTATTGGATGTTGTCGAGGCAATGACGGAGCAGGCACGCAAAGTTTCTTTTGCATATAGGTCCCATTTTACGAGTGGAGCCGCCGAGGCATTGGCAAAAAAGCTAAGTGAGTTGGCCCCAGGTGATTTGAATTGGTCATTTTTTGTGAATAGCGGATCGGAAGCGACCGAAACGGCCATGAAAATCGCGATACAACATTGGCAAGAAAAAGGGTTCGAGCGAAAAAATCGCATCATATCCAGGTGGACGAGTTATCACGGGATCACGATGGGCGCTTTATCGATGTCAGGCCATGTACCAAGAAGAAAACGCTTTGTGCCGCTATTGGAGGATTTCCCTAGCATATCTGCTCCCTACTGCTATCGCTGTCCTCATAATAATGAAACTTCCGGATGCATGCTTAAGTGTGCAGATGAACTGGAGACAGCTATTCAAAGGGTCGGCTCCGAGAATATCGCAGCCTTCATCGCAGAACCGATAATCGGGGCATCGGCTGGTGCTGTAACACCGCCGGATGGCTACTATCAAAGGATTAAGGAGATCTGCGAAACCTATGATATTCTCTTTATCGCCGATGAAGTAATGACGGGAATCGGCCGGACAGGAAAGATGTTCGCAATGGAACACTGGGGAGTCACCCCGGATATCATCGCATTGGGTAAAGGAATGAGTGCCGGCTATACGCCAATCGCAGCCACGATGATTACTGACCGTGTCATGGAGCCCATTTTAAAAGGCTCGAAATCAATCATGGCTGGACACACATATAGTGCAAATCCTCTATCTGCAGCCGTTTCATTGGAAGTGCTTTCCTACATTGAGCGAAATGACCTGGTCCAGGCAGCGGAAGAGAAAGGTCAATATCTGTTTAAGAAGCTGGAAGGATTGGCTGGGAAATTCGACATCATTGGTGATGTAAGAGGGAAAGGGCTGCTCCTTGGGCTTGAGTTTGTCTCCAATCGGATTTCGAAAACGCCATTCGACTTGCAAATCGGCCTGACTACAAGGCTTGTCAATAAGGCCTTTGCCAAGGGTCTGTTAATCTATCCTGCTGCAGGTGCGATTGAAGGAATCGCTGGCGATGCGGTTATCATATCACCGCCATTAATCATTACTAATGAAGAAATCGATACCCTCGTCAAGATACTGGAAGCTTCCCTCGAAGAGTTGCAGCAAGAATTGCACAAGGAAGGTATGATTGAGGACATGCAGGCTATTTAGGAGGAACGATATGAAGCAGGGCATTACGAAGAAAAACAAAATTGTGACCATGGAAGAAGCATTGGAGCATATTTCAGATGGATGCACACTCATGTATGGCGGGTTTGGCGGAGTGGGGACCCCTCCGTCACTCGTACAGGGTATCCTTGACAAGGGTGTCAAGGAATTGACCTTGATTGGCAATGATACTGGATTCCCTGATATCGGCATTGGCCGCCTTGTGACGGCTGAAAGGGCAAAGAAAGTAATCGCCTCGCATATCGGTTCCAATCCCAATGCCGGCAGGCTCATGACTGAAGGAAAGCTGCAAGTCGAATTTTCACCGCAAGGGACATTAGCCGAACGGATTCGTGCTGGCGGTGTAGGTTTAGGCGGAATTTTTGTCGATGTCGGGATTGGTACGATAGCCGAAGAAGGCAAGGACAAGATGGTGATAGAAGGAAAAGAATACTTGGTGGAAACCGCTTTGACGGCTGAAGTCAGCATCGTCCATGCCAAAAAGGCAGATTCGCTGGGGAATTTAGTGTACGACAAGACTGCATGTAACTTCAATCCGCTGGTGGCGATGGCTGGAACCTTCACGATTGCGGAAGTGGAGGAAATCGTCCCTGTAGGCGAATTGGATCCGGAATGTATTGCCACACCAGGCATTTATGTAGATATGGTGATTCCGACAAAAGGGGTGAATTGGAAATGGGCATGGCAGTAGATGTACGAAATCGCATCGCGAAACGGGCCGCCAAGGAAATCCATGACGGATTGATCGTTAATTTAGGCATCGGCATCCCTACCTTGGTGGCCGACCATATACCACAAGATATACATGTGCTGTTCCACGCGGAAAACGGAGTTCTCGGTACAGGGCCAAGTCCTGATCGCGGGCAAGAAGATCCTGCCCTCTGTAATGCGGGAGGGTTCCCGATCACCACTGTAATGGGTGCTTCATATTTTGACAGTGCAACCGCATTTGGAATGATCAGGAAAGGGTACATCGACATCACCATCCTTGGAGCCCTGGAAGTCAGTGAAAAAGGGGATTTGGCGAATTGGATCGTCCCAGGAAAGCGGGTGCCGGGTATGGGCGGGGCAATGGAGCTTGCCCAGAAAGCCAAAAAGGTGATCGTCCTGATGAATCATGTGAATAAGCAGGGCGAATCGAAGATATTGAAGACATGTACGCTTCCATTGACGGCAAGGCAGAGTGTGGATTTAATCATTACGGATATGGCTGTCATGGAAGTTACAGAAGAGGGATTGGTGCTGAAAGAAGTCATGGCACCATATACCGTGGATGATGTGATAAGGAATACAGAGGCGACGCTGAAAATCCATGCTGCCGTCAACACCATTGAATAGGTAAGAGGAGGAAAAAAGCATGAATGAGGTTGTCATCGTTGCTGGAGCGCGAACTGCAGTTGGATCCTTTGGCAAATCACTACGGAATGTTAAAGCTACCGAATTGGGCCGTCAAGTATTGGAAGGTTTAATGGATCATTCCGGGTTAGGTAAAGAAAAGGTAAATGAAGTGATTTTCGGACATGGCTATGTCCACGGAGGCGGACTTAACTCGGCCCGAATTTCGTCTCAGATGGCAAGTTTCCCGCACAGTGTCCCAGGCCACGTTGTAATCAAAGCATGTGGATCAGGTTTAAAGGCCATTACCAACGCCGCTTTAACTATCGCTGCTGGTCAAGAAGACGTCATCATTGCCGGCGGGGTGGAGAGCATGAGCAATGTGCCTTATATCGTGAAAAATAGATGGGGCGGTAAATTTGGAAACGTAACGATGGAGGATGCTCTGCTGGCAGATGGATTAATATGTTCCTTGGAAAATGAACATATGGGAATAACTGCCGAGCGCTTGGCTGAAAAATACGGTATCCGCCGTGAAGAACAGGATCAATTTGCTTATCAAAGCCACAAGAAGGCTTGGAAAGCTATAAAAGAGGGTCGCTTTGATAGAGAAATTATTCCGCTTGAAATCAAGAATCGAAAAGGACTTCAAATCTTCAACCATGACGAAGGGGTACGCGAGGACATTCATCTAGATCAACTAGCCAGTCTTCCAGCAGTATTCAAAAATGAAGGAACCATTACGGCTGGAAATGCCTGCCCTATGAATGATGGAGCTGCAGCTGTACTATTAATGTCAAAGCAGCAAGCAGAAGAAAAGGGATTAAAACCGCTCTTGAAAATAAAGGCTTTCGCCAGTGCAGGAGTTGAACCCGGAGTTATGGGGATTGGACCCGTACCAGCGACTAGAAAGGCATTGGCAAAAGCAGGACTATCGTTAGAGGATATCGGACTGATCGAACTTAATGAAGCCTTTGCTGCCCAAGCGCTTGCAGTGATCAAGGAGTTAGATTTGAATCAGGATATTGTCAATGTCAATGGAGGGGCAATTGCACTTGGTCACCCTGTAGGAGCAACTGGTGCAAAATTGACAGTCACACTGATGCATGAAATGTTGCGTTCACAAGTTAAGTATGGAATGGTAACGTTGTGTATGGCGGGCGGAATGGGACTTTCAGTAATCTATGAGAATATGTGTATGTAAGGAGGATCAATGTGGCGGATATAAAAAAACGGATAAACCAATGGATCATGGATCATCGGGAAGAAGGAACAAACTTATTGCAAAAAATGGTACAAGCCCCAAGTACGCAAGGAAATGAAGCAGGGGCACAGGCCATCGTCGCCCAAAAGCTGCAGGAAATGGGTTTGCAGATCGATTGTTGGGAACCTGACGGCGGCGAGCTGAAAAAGCACTCTTATTTCTATTCTCCACGCAGTGAATTTTCCAACAGCCCCAATGTGGTAGGTATCATGAAAGGGACTGGCGGCGGCCGTTCCATCATTTTGAACGGTCACATCGATGTGGTTCCGGATGGGGACCGGGATCAATGGGACGACGACCCATATAGTGGAGCGATTAAAAATGGAAGAATGTTTGGTCGCGGCGTAACCGATATGAAGGGCGGGAATGTATCGCTGATCCTTGCGATGCAGGCATTGAAGGAAAATGGCATCCAGTTAAAAGGAGATGTCATTTTTCAAAGTGTGATTGAAGAAGAAAGCGGCGGGGCCGGAACATTGGCGGCCGTCCTGAGGGGATATAAAGCAGATGCCGCCCTGATCCCTGAACCGACGAATATGAGGATCTTCCCGAAACAGCAGGGTTCGATGTGGTTCCGAATCCATGTTAAAGGACGGTCAGCCCATGGCGGAACAAGGTATGAAGGTGTTAGTGCGATTGAAAAAAGCATGACCGTCATCAATCATATTCGTGCCTTGGAAGAAAAGCGAAATGCACGTATCAGTGATCCGCTTTATCAGAATACGCCTATACCGATTCCAATCAATCTAGGTGTCATTGAAGGCGGTAATTGGCCGTCATCCGTCCCAGATCTTGTGAAAATCGAAGGAAGGATGGGCGTTGCGCCGGAGGAAACGATGGAGAAGGCGAAGGATGAAATGGCGTCCTGGTTATTGCAGCTGGGGGAAGTGGACCAATGGTTCAAGGAAAACCCTCCCGTATTGGAATGGTTCGGGGCACGCTGGGTTCCAGGTGCCATTGATGTAGAGCATGAACTGATGAATGCGCTTGTTCATCAATATCGGCAAGTTGCCGGACAGGACCCTGTCATTGAGGCCTCCCCTTGGGGAACGGATGGGGGATTGCTGACACATGTCGGTGAAACGCCTGCCATCGTTTTCGGGCCAGGAGTAACCGAGGTTGCACACTATCCAAATGAATACATCCTGCTCGAAAACGTGTTCTCCACAGCTGAGATCATTGCCCTTACTTTAATTCAATGGTGTGGAATGGAGCCTGAACAGGATGGGGTCACCAAGGCAGGGAATAGGGAGACGATACCAGGCAATGGCAATTAAACTGGATAGTATCCCAGCAAGTGAAGCGAACCCATTTAGACTTTCACAAAGCGGTTGTTAAAAACTCTTTTATTTCTTGAACTTTTAACTTTAAAAGAAAATGAGGTAGGAACCATATGGACATGAATCTCATTGATAATCAAGAACCGACAGTTAAAAGGAAACTGAAAGCAAGGCATATGACCATGATTGCCATTGGCGGTTCAATAGGAACCGGATTATTCCTGGCAAGCGGGGCAACCATCCAGAGCGCAGGGCCCGGCGGTGCCCTTGCTGCCTATGCCTGCATTGGAATCATGGTTTATTTCCTTATGACGAGCTTAGGGGAAATGGCGACATATATGCCTGTGTCGGGATCATTTTCCACCTATGCCACACGCTTTGTTGATCCCGCATTCGGCTTTGCACTTGGCTGGAATTATTGGTTTAACTGGGCCGTCACCCTTGCTGTGGAAATAGCTGCAGCAGCCATCATCATGAAATTCTGGCTCCCTGATGTACCGAGCCTTATATGGAGTGCCTTATTCCTTGGGATTGTCTTCATCCTCAACGCCCTATCCATTAAAAGCTATGGGGAATCTGAATATTGGTTTGCCTTAATAAAAGTCATCGCCATCATTTGCTTCATCATTGTTGGATTAATGACCATATTGGGGATTTTCGGTGGAAAGGTGATCGGGTTTGAAAACTTCACCATGGATGAAGCACCATTCAAGGGAGGATTTTTATCGATCATCTCGATCTTTCTAATCGCGGGATTTTCTTTTCAAGGCACGGAACTGGTTGGTATTGCTGCCGGGGAAAGCGAGAATCCCGAAAAAAATGTTCCAAATGCGATCCGCCAAGTATTTTGGCGCATCCTATTATTTTACATCGGGGCCATCCTGATACTCGGCCTCTTAATTCCGTATACAAGTCCAAGTTTGTTGAACGGGGATGTTGAAAATATTTCTGTAAGCCCTTTCACACTTGTCTTTGAACGGGCAGGACTGGCATTCGCGGCATCCGTCATGAATGCGGTCGTGTTGACTTCCTTACTATCCGCCGGGAACTCGGGACTATATGCATCAACGCGGATGTTATGGTCGATGGCGAAAGATAAACAAGCTCCCGAATTCCTGGCCAAAGTCAATCGCAGGGGAATCCCGATGAATGCATTGATTCTAACGACATTAATTGGCGGGCTTGCCTTCTTGACCTCCATTTTTGGGGACCATGTATTTACATGGCTATTGAATGCATCGGGGCTGACCGGCTTCATCGCCTGGATTGGAATAGCAATCAGCCATTATCGCTTTAGACGGGCCTTTGTTGCACAGGGTGGTGACCTAAACGAATTGAAATATAAAGCAAAATGGTTTCCGCTCGGTCCGATTCTTTCATTCGTCCTTTGCATGGGTGTCATTGCTGGGCAGAACTATCAAGCATTCCTAAGCGGCAGCATCGACTGGTATGGCGTCGCTGTCTCCTATATCGGATTACCGATATTTTTGGCGGTCTGGTTAGGATACAAGATTCATCACAAGACCAAATTAATATCATTAAAAGATTGTCAATTTGATAAATCAGATGTGGCTTGAATAGATAGAAACCTGAGATCCCTTTGGGGACTCAGGTTTTTTTATGGACCCTAATTAGACGATATCTCCGAAAACAGAAATATATCTCCGAAAGCGGCAATTATCTATTAAAATTCGCATCACGGCAATTTTGCAATGAATCATTTTTTATAACTGAATAATTGGGGCGGGTGTGCAATACTATTAATCTATGTACTTTTATTACTGTGGATGAAAGGAAAATGAAGATGAAAGAGGCGTATCGCGGTTCTGGAATTGGAGTCATTTTCATGGCGGTCTTCGGTACACTGTGGGCAAGTACGGGTATAATGGGCTTGCAGGGGTGGGGGTTTCCCTACGTGGACCTCGCAGCCATTACTGTAGGAATCATAATGGTTATCGGCGGGATTTCATTAATTCATGCATCACAAAAAATGCCCAATCAAATAACAGAAAATGGGGCCAGGCGTCTGAAGCGTATCGGATTCATGTTTAATATGGTCTTCATTGCAGAAGGGTTGCTGATTGTGATTGCGATTGCCATCTGTAACTTGATCAATCAGACCGATCTTATACCGGGGGTCATCGCCATTATTGTAGGGATTCATTTTTTACCTTTGGCGTCACTTTTCCAAATCAAGGTTTACTATGCAACAGGAGTGCTTCTTTGTTCATTGGCACTTATCACATTGCTTATTGTGCCAGACACTGTCATGTTTCGGAAACATCAAATCCTTGCACCGCTATCATTGCTCGGCTTTGGATGCACGCTAATTCTTTGGTTCACTGGACTTACGCTATGGCTTAGGTTAAAGAAGTCAAATCAAACGATAGCCATTGAAGATTGAATCAATCAAAAAACCCGTCATGGAGAACGGGTTTTTCATTTTGATTAATTTTTCATCCAGGTCAAGAGCCTGACAATTTGAAATGGTTCATTCCAAACGAGAATGAAACTTAAAAGAAAGAATGCAAGCACAGCCAAAAACTTCGACTTTCCTTTTTCATTTTTGTACATGGCCCCGAAACTGCATAACATACCAATAACTAACGCACCGAACCCTGAAACCATAAGCTGCTCGGAGACTTTTGGAAAAGCAAGGGAACAGCAAAGAGATAGTGTACCAATCACTGCAAATACGATTGACCAATGGCTTAAACTTTTCATAAGGGACCTCTTTTTTTACTAATTATACCAATCTGTTATTTGTAATGAAATAATAAATTTGAGGTTGTCACTTATGGGAATATATTGTAATATATATAACAATATAAAAATCCATTTACATTTCAGAAGCATTGATAAGGACATGAATCATTTTTACGGTCTTCAGAGAGGGAAGGGCAGCTGCGAACTTCCTGGCTTAGGGAACTGATTTACCGCCTTTGAGCTATATCGGTGAACGAGAGTAACTGATATCGTCTAAGCTGCGTTACAAGCTCCAG